>JAAFGX010000066.1 GCA_010365115.1 Paludibacter sp. | reverse complement strand
GCAAACCTTGCAGGAGTAGGAAAAACTACTGTTTTTGATATTGAAAAGAACAAAGAAACGATACGCTTTAATAATCTGCTTGCAGTACTTAAGGTATTGAATATAAAAGTAGAATTCATCAGCCCTCTAAATAAATAAACATGAGACAAGCAATAGTATTGGTTCACGGCAATAGAGCTGGAATCTTATCCGAGATTACGAATAAAGAGTATCATTTTGAATATGATCTTGATTATAATGGTGAGGCAGTTTCTTTGACTATGCCTACAACACATAAAAAATACAGTTACAACTCCTTTCCTTCATTTTTTGAAGGATTATTACCCGAAGGTGTGATGCTAGAAGGATTGTTGCGCATTGGCAAAATTGACAAAAAAGATTACTTCTCTCAACTCATTGCTACAGGAAATGATTTAGTAGGATCTGTAACGGTTAAAGCATTACAAGATGAATAGATGTCCCATTACTTACGATCTGTGCGGAACAGAGAAATATAGCGTAAAAGGAATGCGTCTTATCGCTCCCAAATTAACGCACTTAAGTGATTTACCCTATACTGCTGTCGAACTTCGTCAAGAAGCGGCTAATAGAGCCAAAAAACTATCCATTCAAGGTGTACAACCAAAACTTAGTGCGGCGATTTCTATAGTAGATCAAGAGTTTAAAATTGTAGACCAGTTTGGTACCTATATCATCAAACCGCAAAATGATTTATTCCCACAATTGCCCGAAAATGAGGATGTAACCATGCGAATGGCAAAAGTATTTGGTTTGGACGTTCCTTTTCATGGAATGTTGTACGGAAAAGATGGAAATTTATCTTATTTCATTAAACGTTTTGATCGTCACGGTAAAGGAAAAAAACGGGCGACCGAAGATTTTGCACAATTAACAGCCAATACTAGAGATACCAAATACCGTTTTACCATGGAAGAATTGATTCCGGTATTGGATGAATATTGCTCCTTTCCTGCTATTGAAAAAGCAGACTTTTTTAAGCGAATTCTTTTTTGTTTTGTAACTGGAAATGAAGATATGCACTTGAAAAACTTTTCGTTAATCACCAAAAATGGTAAAACTACCCTCTCACCTATTTATGACTTTCTAAATTCTACCATAGCAATTAAAAATCCTGATGAAGAAATTGCACTCCCCTTGAAAGGAAAAAAGAGCAACTTGAAAGCAAATGATTTTATAGATTATTATGCTAAAGAAAGATTACAACTCAACGAAAAAACAAAAGCTACGATCCTAGAGCAAATGAAAAAAGCAACTCCTAAATGGAAGGAGTTGCTTGAGATTTCTTTTCTTTCTGATGAATTGAAAGAGAAGTATTTGGAGTTGTTGGAAGCTAGAGTGATGATGTTTTTATAACCTCCGCAAAAAATGCGGTGATTAAGTTGATTATTCACCGCATTTATTTACACATAGAAAATTACTTAAAGAACTACTCAAAATAGATTCTTAGATCAGTCATGGATTCATCAGCAAATATTATTTTTTTTATATCATAAATAGAAAATTTATTAGGTAATTTTTCTGTAATGATTTCTAAATAAGGATTTACTCTTTGATAAGGAATCCCATATTCAAATAACTTATTGATAATTATTAATGATTCGTTTTTAGGGTTATCAATACCAATAAATTTAGAATAAAATTGAGCTTTCTTTCTATTTGCTTCTTTAATTATATCATCTGATAATAAATTTATACCATTATATTCATTATACAAATCATTGATGTCTATGGTGAAATTTATCAAGGGTATAATCTTAAATGGTATAATATTATAAATCATCTCTATTAGAGAAGATATAATTTGAGATATGTCTATATTACTTTTTTTAGAGGCTAATTCATCGACCATTTGTGTAAAAGTTGAAAACCTTGAATTTATAGCAATATTAAAACAAACTACATCAATACCATGTTCAATCTTCCCTATGAATCCAAGAAAATACTTAGGTTTAGTCTGAGCATAATCAAGAAATATTTTTAATTGATTTACAGTGAAACCGTGTTTATTTAACAATTTACTTACCTCTATTTGAGGTATATTTTCATAATTAGAATGTTCTAAATATGGTTTTGGTGTAATCGGGTTTTCATTAGATGAATCTTTGCTTATGTCTGCTGTTTTATAAAATAAATCTTCTCTATTTATTTCAATAATTTCAGCACTATTCTCTAGTACAAATACTATGTCAATTTGTTCATAAGGAATATTGGCTTTTTCAAACTGCTGCTTATGTTTTGTATCATAATATATATTTCCAACTTTGTGCTGACCTAATCTCCCCGCTCTACCTATCAAATTTTTATATTTGACTAAATTTTTATCACCAAGTATATCTCTAGATGATACTATATAAATATTTTTCGTAGGAGTATTCACTCCTTCGATAATAGAACTTGTAGAAAGTAAATTTTTAATTAATGAGCTATTGAATAAATCAATTACCTTTTTTTGAATAAATTTTGGCATTGGACCGTAATGCACACCTATTCCAATTTTCAAGGCTTGAATTGGGAGCCAATCAGGATGAAAATCATCTTCAACTCTCTTTACCCATATATCTGTAATTTCAATTGGTAACTCTATTTCTTTTAAATTTTTAATATAGAAATCTTCTAATATTTTTGGTGAACTAAAATATATTAGATTGTTTTTTTCTACATTTTGTATATCTTCTTTTATTCTTTGATCTAAATTTTCAATTGAATTAAAATTTTTGGCTACAGGAGCATAATCTGATTTTAAAATATTAAATTTTAATTGATCTAATCCACTGATAGAATTGACCAAAGGCATTAATAAGATGATTTTTTTAGAAATATTTATTGTATCAATAAAAACACGATTTAGTATAACCTCTCTACTACCTTTTATTTTATCAGACAGCTTATAAGCTTCATCGATTACAAACAAGTCTATTTTATCAATGTAATGCTCTAGTATTTTATAATATTTCTCTTGTGTACCTATAAAAATGCTTTTATCACTTATTGTTTCAACTTTTTTTATAGAGTCAAAAATAGTATATCCTAAATCAGAGAATAAGGTTGTGAAATCTTCCAGCAACTCATCCGCTAATGAATTAGTTGGTACAATAAAAACTATGATATTGGGCTGATACTTAAAAATATATTCCTTCACAAGCATCGTTTTTCCAAAACTTGTAGGAGCAGAAATTATAGTTCTCTCACTTTCTACTATTCCATTATAAATTCTAATTTGTTCAGATGTAAATGAAATATTTGTATTATGACTCAATTCATTTTTTTCTTGTATAAATTCAAGTTGTTTAGAAAAAAAGGATTCATCTTTTTTTTCGTCATAATAAGGAGATAAATCAAACATGAACAAATCTTCTAATGTTACGGATTCATCCGAGCTATCTAAAAGTTTGATTAATTCTTCTCTATTTTTCTGATTTATCATATCCCTTTCAATTTAATTATTAGATCTAAAGCTTTTCTTTGAGCTTTAAAGATTAATTCATTTTTTGATTCTATTGGTAAATGATATAGATGAACATTGTAATGAGCTTCTAATTCTTTGATTTTAATCTTTTCTATCAGATTATATGACTTGTCATAATTACTAACAGGATCTTCTTTTGTATGCAAAACAAACCCTGATAAAATCAAAGATATTTTTTTTATTTCCTCAACAGTTTTTATGCAAATATTCCCATCAATACCTTTTAAAATTATCTCTTTATCAGATCCTATTACTTTTGATATGTAATCCTCTAATTTACTAAGGAATGATGTATCCTTTACAATTTTATCAATACCACCATATAGTTCACCATAAAATTTAGCTTCACCAAGTACTAATTTTTCGTCACTAAACATACACACATCTGCACCTGTTCCAACAACCTTCAAATTATCGCCAACATTAATAACTCCAATTATTAATTTGGAATCTAAAAATTGAATATTTAATCTGGCAAGTAAGGCTTCTGCGAAAAAAGAGTAATATGATTGAATTTTATTGTCATCAATAAACTTTTTAATTTCAGCATCTGTAATTTCATGTTCTCTATTTTTAAAACTATTTTCAATAAATCTTTGTAGTTGTTTTATTCGATCATTAGTAATCAATGGTTTATCGACCTGAAATAAATAATTAAGGTTTGTTTCATCATATAAAACATCAAGAATATAAGTATCTAAATCAGCTAATAATAATGTGTGTTCATAAATACTAAATTCATATTTAGTACATTTACTCTTAGATTTATTGGTTATAGTTAATGACATTTAGGTTTTCTAGTAATTTTATATTAGTTTATAGTTTTAATTCTGTAATTTCGATAGACGTTATAACAACATGTTTTGAACTCGATAAGTTAGTTTTCGATCATCTTTGTATTAATACAAGTTAATTTAGTAAAGTTTCGTTTTTATATTTCCGTTATCCTAAGCCACCATCCCCTTCTCAAACAACTCCACAAACTCTTTCATTTTAGAAATAATGCGATCACCTATCACTCTCGCTTGCAATATACTCGGTCTATTATCTAAGCATTGAAAAACCTCATCTTTTATGGGTTCTCGGCCGCTGTAGATGTACGCATCGATTAAGGCTTTGAACTGGGCTTTGTCCAGGTGTTCTTCTTCGCAGAGTTTTCCCAAGGCTAAGACTTTTTGTTCTTGCCAGTATTTTTCGAATTCCTCTTCGATGTCATCACCGTCTCTAATAAATGGCATGTTTTCGTCAATGAATTTCTGGATCAATTCTCGTTTGCTTCGCAGCTTGATGTCTCCACCTAATAAATCGATTATGGCTTTTCGTTGGGCTTTGGCTTCCGAGGTGTTTGCTCCTTTTAATTGCGACAATAATTTCAGAATATAAGCCACACCTATTTTATCTCTGTGTATCAATTCAAAATCAATATCATCTAATATCGATGTTTTTTGAACCTCACTTTCTCGCTTGACTTTCTCATACAAGTCCAAGTATTTGCTTTTGTAATCTTCAAATTCTTGCTCGTCAATTGCAATGTCTTCCCAGTCAAAATCAGTGTAGGATTGCAACACATTCATGTTTCGCAACATTTTCCGGAAGGCTTGCACAAACAAGGCTTCGGCTTCTTCGGTTTCTAAATCGTTTACACTTTGATACGTTGGCGTGATGTCTCGTAACGCTTTCAACGCTTCTTCGAATTTCTCTGCAATTTTCTCATAATTTGGCAACGTAACTACATCTATTGCATCTTTGTTTGAAAACAACGTAATCGCATCATCGGTAGCTTTCTTGAGGTTTCTAAACGATAGAATGTTTCCTTGTGATTTCTGTTCGCCTAATATTCTGTTAGTTCTCGAATAGGCTTGAATTAAGCCGTGTTGTTTCAAGTTTTTATCTACGTACAAGGTATTCACTTTTTTGGCATCAAAACCGGTAAGCATCATGTTTACGACAATGACAATATCCAAACGGTCTTTCTCGTCATTGAAGTTTTTTCGCTCTCGGTCTTTCAATCGCTTGCTAATATCTTTAAAATAGGATTCAAATAATTTGGATTCTTTGGTCGTAAAACTAACATTGTACATTTGGTTGTAATGCCCAATATACGTTTCTAGTTTGTCTCGGCTGTGTCTAGATAAATAGTGGCTTGGTGCTTCTGCCGCCATATCAAAATCCGAATCATAATCGGCAGGTAGAAAATCTTGCGCATCATCTGAATCTTCATTGGCGCCATAGGTAAAAATAGTCGCAATACGCAAATCGTGCAATCCAGCTTCTTTTTTCTCTTGGAACAGATCGTAATACCGCACCGCATTTTTAATACTGCTCACTGTCAACAATGCCGAATATTGTTTGTTGAATGTTTTCTGATCGTGGTATGCAATAATATAATCTACAATTTTCTCGATGCGCTTAGGCGAATCCAATACTTCTTGCTTGTCAATATCTTCAACTTCAATATCGATAAAAGCTTTGCTCTTGTTCTTGTATTTCCCGACATATTCAATACCAAAACGCAATACGTTTTGATCCCGAATCGCATCGGTTATCACGTATTTATGCAAGCAGTCGCCAAATAAATCTTTGGTGGTGCGTTTTCCTTTGTCATTTTTAGAAGCGTTTTCGGCAAAAATAGGCGTACCGGTAAAACCAATCAGCTGACTTTTATCAAAAAATTTTGAGATGCGTTCGTGGGTTTCCCCAAATTGCGAGCGATGGCATTCATCAAAAATAAAAACAATTTTCTTGTGGCGCAACGGCTCTATGTTGTTTTTAAAACGGTCTGAAACGGCATTGTTTAATTTCTGAATCGTAGTTAAAACCAGTTTGGTGTTATCAGTCAGTTGCCTTACTAAGGATTGTGTGTTATCGGTCACATCTACGCTGTCTTTCTTGAAGGCGTTGAATTCATTCATGGTCTGAAAATCCAAATCCTTTCTATCTACAACAAAAACCACTTTGTACACGTCTGGCAAGTCCATCACAATCTGACTGGCTTTGAACGAGGTTAAGGTTTTACCCGAACCTGTGGTGTGCCAAATATAGGCGTTTTCATTCGTGTGCGTGACTTGCTGAATAATCGCTTCGGTAGCAAAATATTGGTACGGACGAAGCACCATCATCACTTTGTGCGTTTCATTGATCACAATATAATGCGCGATCATTTTGCCCAAATGCGTTGGGTTTAAAAACGCTTTCGCAAAAGCGACTAATTCAGTGATGTTTTTATTATTGGCATCCGCCCAAAAGAACGTTTGCTTCACCGATTGCATTTCGTTATTTGCCAAATATTTCGTGTTTACTCCATTGCTAATCACAAAAAGTTGTACGTATTGAAATAAACCATCGCTGCTCCAAAACGAATGTTTTTGATACCGATTGATTTGGTTAAAAGCTTCTTTTATTTCAGTGCCCGAGCGCTTTAGTTCAATTTGTACCAAGGGTAAACCGTTGACTAAAAGCGTTACATCATAACGGTTTTTATAGCTGCCTTCTAAGCTTACTTGATTGGTAACTTGGTATAAATTAGCAGTTGTATCTTCACTATTAAAAAACCGAACATAAAACGAAGTGCCATCTTCTTTAGTTAATTGAAAACGATCGCGTAGGGTTTTGGCTTTTTCAAATACATTGCCTTTAGCTAGATGATTCAAAATCGAATCAAACTCCTTTGTACTAAAGCTAGTTTGATTAAACAATTCTAGTTGACTTTTCAAGTTAGCGATCAACGCATCGCTATCTTGAATTTTTACAGACGCATAACCTAAAGCCCGCAATTGCTGGATTAAGTTGTTTTCTAATTGTGCTTCAGATTGATGGCTCATAATTTATCTTCTTTGAAATAATGCTAACTCTAATTCTGCCAAGCTGTGATTAGCGAAAGATTCATTTTTAATAATTAATTCTCGTGCACTTTTTATCACTTTCACATAATGCTCTTCATCCGTAAATTGTGTCCATGTTTCTAGTTTCAAACCTTTAATCTTTATTGCTTTGATTTCCTTATTCAAAATAATTTGAATAATTCTATCTACTGGAAAGTGTGGTGGCTCTGGGATATGACCCAATGACCACATATATTTTAAATAGAGATTTAGCATTTTTTGCGCAATCCCAAAATTAATTTGTCCTTCTTGAAATATTTCTAAAAAATTACAACTGTAATCACTTACTTTTTTAATATTAGCAATATGATGCTCATCACATACTACGGTTGTTTTATAATCATCTAAAATGATATTCTCAATAAAAGCTCTGATTGATTTTTTGAAAACACCTTTTTTTTGTTCATCTTGATCTTTAGACTGATAAATATTGGCTCTTTGAAAAGCACCGCTAAATGTTAGGGTCCAAATCTCGTTTTGTATAAAATCGTGCTGTGATTCTTTTAATGATGTCATCTTACTATTTTAATTATACAAACAATTGTTGCAACAACCCTTTTTTCCAAATAGTGGCCTTTTCTATTTGTTCTTGACAATGATTGATTTTTTCATCGATGGCAGCTAAAAAATTGGCGATTTTGGTTTGTTCTGGAATTGATGGAAATTTATAATTTAATCGTTTAATTATTTGTGTTGACAAATTTCCTTGACCTCCTTGTAAATATGTAGCAACAATATTATCTTTATTTAACAGCAAAACATAGTATAAATATGTAATACATTCTTCATTTCTAATACATAGAATTGCTTGATTAATAGCTCCATTCATTTTCGAAATAGCAAGTTCTCCGCTATTTGCTCCATAAAGGGCGTATAATAAATCTCCTTTTTGAACTATTTTTGCCGAGGAGCTTTTCAATGCTTCGTCTGAAATAAAATTATAAACTTCAGAATCATATATATTTCCAGAGCCAATGAACGGAATTACTCCTGTGTAGTATTTTTGATTTGTACTTGTAGGAGTTCCACCTGAAAAAAACGTACAAAAATCCCCCAACTTCTTTTCTTCCCAATCCGCAAAATCAATTCCACTATCATCTTTAAAACTGAGTTCTTGCGAGAAAATTTGCTGCATTACGCCTTTTTTGTATTGCTCTAAAAGGGTTTTCTTTTTCTTTACCGCGGCTAATTTTTCATCTACTGCCGTTAGGAAGGAAGCGATTTTTGTTTGTTCTGGGAGGGATGGATATTGGAACTCGATACTGTAAAAATCAGAATGGTTCAAGTCCGGAATTGTTGAAGTTCCAGCTAATTTTTTTATTAAATTTTGAGTTCCATCAAGTTTCAGAAAATTATATAAATATGTTTTATCAATATAATTGGGATACGCAACCTTGAAAAAATTATTATGAAATACTCCCTCAACATTAGTCACAACCATTCCTGTATTACCAGTTCGAGTCATTAAAATATCTTCTTTTGTACAAAGAACTGATTGATTTGGATTTTTTACAAAATATTTTTTTTCTGAATTAGCCTTCAAAAACTCATTGGTAATATAAAAGTATGAATTTTCAATCTGCTCGGTTAATCTATCTGAAATTGGTATTTGCAATCCTTGATTAATTTTTACAATCTCTTTCAATGACTTCTCTTCCCATGCCCCTCTAAACTCAGGAAAACGCAATTGTGGTAGTAGTTTTTCCATGGTTATTTTTTGGGTTTGTTTTTTATTTGGTTTTCCAGTTGTTTTAGTTCTTCCAAATCTTGCTCATCTGCTTTTTGGGCATCGAGTTGTTTTCTTTGGGTATTGAATTTTTCATAAATAGCATCTACTTTTTTCTCCATTTGCGCATGAGTTACTTTGCCCAGATGGTTCAATACTTTTTTATCATTAAACTCAATAATACGATCTACATTGGTTTTCCAAAAATTCATCGTAATATCCTGTTTGTTTTTAGCTCTTAATTCAGCCGTTTCTAGAAACACCACCACAAAACGATTTAAACTATCTATTTCGTCAGTGGTCAAATAGTTTTTTGCGGTATAAATATCTTGCTTTCGTACTACTGCACCTTTCCAATTGGTTAAATTCATATTGGGTTGGTTTGGATTAGCACGAGTAATGACGATTTCGGCTGCAGTATTCCCAGTTATGGCGTATAGTAATTTGTTTTGCGTTTCGGCAAAAAACATTTGTGTTGCTTTATCTGTTTTATCGTAATCGCTACTTAAAGAAAATAAATCACGCACTTTTTGATAGAACCTTTTTTCGGAGGCTCTAATATCACGTATACGAGCTAATAACTCATCAAAATGATCTGTCCTGCCGTTTGGGTTCTTCAGGCGTTCATCATCCATGATAAAACCCTTGACCATATATTCTCTTAGGTTTTGATTTGCCCATTGGCGAAATTGCGTTCCTCTTTTACTTCGAACCCTAAAACCGACAGCAAGAATCATTTCAAGGGAATAAAAAGTAATGTTATAATTTTTACCGTCAACGGCAGTTGTCAAGTAATCCTTGACAACTGAAATTGCTTCTAACTCCTTTTCTTTCAGGATATTTATAATATGTAAGCTTATATTTTGTTTAGAGGTGTCAAAAAGTTCTGCTAATTGAATTTGATTCATCCAGACATCTCCTTCCTTAGCAAAAAGAGCTACTGATGCTTTTCCGTCTTCTGTATTATAAATAATAATTTCTTGTTCTTCTTTCATGTTTTACTATCTAAAAAGGAGTTGAAATATTCAGTTCTGCACAAAAAGCTTCAATGGTTTTATCCGTGGCCTCTATTTGCGTGTCCAATGCTTTTATCTCATTCGCAATAGCATTGATATCTATACTTTTTTCGGCTTCAAAGGTATCTACATAACGAGGAATGTTCAGGTTGTAATCCTGAGACGCCATGAAATCTAGCGTTGCAATACGGCTGTATTTATCTTCTTCGAGGCGATTGCTGTATGTAGTTATGATTTTGTCAATGTGCTCTTCTTGCAATACGTTTTGGGTTTTTACCTTGTCAAAATGTTGGCTGGCGTCTATAAACAAAACGTCTTCGGGGTTTTGGCGTGTTTTTTTCAACACCAAAATACAAGTGGGTATCGAGGTTCCGTAAAATATGTTGGCTGGTAAGCCAATCACGGCATCGAGGTAATTTTTATCTTCAATCAAGTATTTACGAATGTGACCTTCGGCACCGCCACGAAACAAAACGCCGTGTGGTAGCACGATAGCCATGGTTCCGTTATCGTCTAGCTGGTGTACCATGTGTTGTACAAAGGCAAAATCAGCTTTAGAACTTGGGGCTAGTTTTCCGTAGGCCGAGAAACGCTCGTCAGTCATAAACAGTGGGCTTGCACTCCAGTTGGCCGAGAAAGGCGGATTAGCAACGATGGCTTCAAAACGTTGTTCAATATGCTGTGGGCGTTCTAAGGTATCTTCATTCTTGATATCAAAACGTTTGTAATGTACGTCGTGCATAATCATGTTCATACGACACAAGTTGTACGTCGTAGGATTCATTTCTTGACCATAAAAAGCGCTGATGTCCTTCACTTCTTTGGCTACACGCAACAGTAACGAACCAGAGCCGCAAGTAGGATCATATACACTCTTTAGTTTGTCTTTGCCTACTGTTACCAGTTGCGCCAAAACGCTGCTTACTTGTTGTGGGGTATAAAATTCACCAGCTTTCTTTCCTGCTCCACTCGCAAATTGCCCAATGAGGTATTCGTAAGCATCTCCCAGGACATCGCTGTCTGTATTCTCTAGATCAAAATCGATCTCGTCCAGATGCGTGAGTACTTTAACGATCAATTCGTTTTTATCGCTTTCCGACTTCCCTAGTTTGTGAGAGGTTAAATCCAAGTCGGAAAATAAGTTTCCAAAATCTTCTTCACTTTCAGATCCCATCGTACTTTGCTCAATATGCGTCAGTACTTTGGCTAGATCTCCAAGAATGAAATTGTTTTTTCCGCCTGCGTTTCCTCTTCGAGCCAGTTCAGAAAACAACTCTGTTGGTTCTAAAAAAAAACCCAATTTATCAATAGCTAGTTGTTTTATTTCCTGCATCAAAAGGGCTTCGTCAGCATGTCCTTCAATCTCTTGAAAAGTCAATCCGTCTGGTTGTAGTATTTGGTTGGCATACAAATCCATTTTAGTACTTAAGTACTTGTAGAAGATGAAACCTAATATATAATCTCTAAAATCATCGGCATCCATTTTACCACGTAGGGTATTCGCGATGTTCCAGAGTTGTTGTTCTAATTTTTGTTTTTGTTCTGCTGCCATTAATTGTTTTTATTCAAATTTATTTAAGAGTTCTAAGGTACTGTAATTAAAAAGCTAAGGCTTTATTAAAAGGCTAAATTTAAAATACTCCTCTACGTCTTATTTTTCTTTCTTAGTTGACTTGTAAATAAACGCATTTTTTTAGAGTTGGGCAATACCCAGTTTCAGTGATATTTATAAAGTTTATGCAAATAGTTCTTAAGCTGTAGTAAAGGTGTTATATAAAAAATGCTAGAACTGGCCATTTTATTCCGTATTCAACTGAGTGTAAGAACGAATAATTAGTAAAACTATAACTCAACACCTTTAGATCAATTCATTAAAAACAGTCTGTTATTGTTAATCAATTTACAATCAGTGGTCACCGTAAAATGGATTTTAAAGTAAAGACATTTGAGCAAATAGTTCCAATTCTAAGAGACTAACCTTCGACAAATACTACAACAAAGTTAGGCAATGGGCTTCGGTTCGCTAGCAAAAAATTCCCCCATAAATACTCGGGCTCCCCTCCCTTTATTGCGTTGCTTTTTGCACTCGCTCGCCCATGACCTTTCGAGTTCTATTATTAATCTTTAATTATAGAAATCATGCTAAAAATCCAAATTGGGGTACTGTTTCAGAAATCCAACTGTATTACAAATCAAAAGTAAAAGCAGCAGAACGTCCTCTAATCACATCCTCTAAATCTGCCTATCAAATTGCATTACAGATTTGGAATCCCAATACAATTGAATTCTTTGAGGAATTTAAAATCTTACTATTAAACAACAGCAACAAAGTACTGGGTGCTTATGAAATATCATCAGGAGGTATCACTGGAACCGTAGTTGATATAAGATTGATATTTGCAGCAGCTCTAAAAGCAAATGCTACTGGAATTATAATGATTCACAATCATCCATCAGGTAAACTAATCGCCTCTGAAGCTGACAAACAAATTACAACAAAGGTTAAGGCAGCCAGTAAGTTACTTGATATCCAATTATTAGATCATTTAATTATTACTCCAGAGAACTATTATTCATTTACTGATGAAGGGGCTTTATAGCCCCTTTTTTTTTGCCAGGTGTTAGAAGGATCGTATCTTTATGATTACGTTTCATGCTGAAATATAATTTATATTAAAGAATCGATAATCAAGTCTTTATATAAGATGCAGACGTTGCTAATTTATCTTGCTTAATCTAAGTGATGCTTTTTTATTGTATCAAATTTAAAACTTCATTTAAAAAAAACATACTTTATTAAAGTATAAAAGTACTGACATTATCTTAGTAACATGTTAATCTTAAATCCTTTGCGTATTCTTTACTTTGTTTGGTGACTTTTCTGCAAAGGCATTAATAACTTGAACAAAATATTGACTAGATGCATACCGTGTAACATATTCTTTTACTTCTGATATCTCTGTAATAATTACATCAGTCCCTATATAACCCATACCGTAAAAGTGCCCTCTATCTACCCAAATACAGCTTTTTTCATCTTCTGTTCTTCCTTTGTCTAAGATGGCGAAGCTTGGTAAACTAGTACGATAATAGTCTAAGGCAGCGTCCACTTTTTCATTATGTTCATTTAATTCGGGAAGAATGGTCTGTGCATTTTCAAACAACAAATTACCTTCACGAGAACTTCCTCCGTAGATTAAAAATCGGTGATCGATTTCGAACTTACTAGCTAATTCGCGCAATTTGTTATTCCCATCCTGTAAAGAACTGAAAGCTTCTAAACAAGTTTGATTCTTTTTTACTTTTCCTATGGCTAAATATTGATAACCATTTCGTGCCTCATAATTAAAAAGTCCAAATTTGGGCTCGTATCTTTTTAAAGCTTTATTATATTTTGGCCAAAGCTTTTTTATTTCAGATCCTTCTAGTAATAATGCCATTAATTCAGTAGCACAGATCTCAAACGAAATGGAAAAGGTATCTTTTAAAAAGTTTTGTCGTTGGGGTGTAATTTTATGACCGCTAAAGTGAGACGCAACTCTTTTTTTTATGTTCACTGCTTTTCCCACATAGATCACTTTATTGTGCTCATCATGAAAATAATACACACCCGGCCTTTCTGGTAATTGTTCAAAATCTTGCGGTGGCAGATTGGGTGGTAAACTTTGATCAGAAGCTGTATTCTTTATCATTTTACTAATTACTCCTTCTGTATCCCATTCTAGTAATCTTGAAAGTAAAATAGTAGTAGCATCAGCATCTCCTCCCGCTCTGTGTCTGTTTTCTAATAATATATCTAAAGATGTGCAAAGCCCTCCCAGGCTATAAGATGGAAAACCTGGTCTTATTTTTCTGGCAGCACGAACAGTGCATAATTTTCTCGCTGTCCATTTTAATCCAGCCTCTCCCAGTTCATGACGAACAAAGGAATAGTCGAAGTTGACATTATGCGCCACAAAGATGCGATCATTTAGCATTTCAAAAACCCGATCTGAAATCATTTCAAATGTCGGCGCACTTTCTACCATCTCATTGGTAATGCCTGTTAAAGCAAATATGGCTGGTGGAATTTCTTTTTGTGGGTTGACGAGTGATTCCCAACGATCAATGATTTTTTTACCATCGTGAATGATAATAGCAATTTCAGTAATTCTACTGTACCTAGCATTACCTCCTGTAGTTTCTATATCTACTATTGCGTATTCTTGCTGTTTCATTTTAAATTTAAAGGATAATAATTCCCCACGCTGGGTGATTCCATTATCTTTTTTTGTTAGATTATTAATTTGCTAAAGTTATCTTACTTCTTAGCTCTCCGATTTCATTCTTTATTTCGACAAACATATTTTTAATACTGGTAGTTTCCAGAGCTTCTGACTTTTTATCACTTCGTCCAATACTGCACTGGTACTCCCAAATTTCTAAAATATCGGAGGCTTTAACATCGTAAGGTGGATAGAAATAATTGTCTGACGATACGGTTAATGAATTTTCAATTCTTTTATTTAACCTCTTGTAAACCATTCCCTCTGATCTAGTGATAATGATATAAGTTTTACCACTTAAAACTTCACCTAATTGTTCCAGATACCTTCCTACAATTATATCACCGTCTTGATGAGGAGGCATCGAATCTCCCTCAACTGGAAAACCGCGGTATTTACCGTTTCCTAAAAACGGCAAATATATTTGCTGTAACTGCTCGATGTATTCTGGATCACCATATCCACTTAAATAACCTGCTTTAACTTTTTGTGTTACTACTTCAATTCGGTTTTCACCTAAATTATCTACCTGAATAGGCAAAATCAGTCGATTATTTTCTAATTTCAGTAACTCCTCCACCTCTACCTTGCGGATATCTACACATAGTAAAAGATCCAAACTAATTTGATAAAATCGAGCTATTTTTTTTAGAATATCATACGGAGGTTCTGAAGTTCCATCTTCATATTTCACATAACGACCTCTAGTAATCTCAAGGCCTTCGGCCACTTTTTCTTGCGATAATTTATGCTTTGCGCGCAAGGCTTTAATATTGTCTGAAAATAAGGACATAATAATTTGTTATAATTTATAACAACAAATATAATGAAAATTGTTACAATATGCGCTAATTTTGTATTTTAAAATCCAAATTAAATGACACGCTCAATTGTACATATGGACCTTGATACTTTTTTTGTATCATGCGAAAGGCTCAATAACTCGCAGCTAGAAGGAATACCCCTGATTATTGGAGGCGGAGATAGAGGTGTAGTTTCTTCATGCTCCTATGAAGCAAGACGGTTTGGAGTGCGTTCTGCCATGCCAACGGCCATGGCACTAAAACTTTGCCCGCAAGCCAAAGTAATTAAGGGCGATATGGAACGCTACTCTCAGTTATCACACTTAGTGACGGAAGTTATTCAAGAGAAAGCACCTATCGTAGAGAAAGCAAGTATCGATGAATTCTACTTGGATATAACTGGAATGGATCGCTTTCACGGTTGTTATCAATGGACAAATGAACTTGCGCAGCGCGTAGTTAAAGAAACAGGCTTACCTATTAGTTTCGCTTTATCAATTAATAAAACGGTCTCAAAGATAGGAACTGGAGAAGGAAAACCAAAAGGACATCTGGATATACCCCAAGATCAAGTGCGAACATTTTTAAATCCTTTGTCAATACAAAAAATACCCATGGTAGGCGATGTGACTTTTCAACTTTTATCCAGAATAGGGATTAGAAAAATACAAACTCTAGCTGAAATGCCAGCTGAAGTCTTGCAACGAATGATTGGTAAAAATGGCGTAGAGATTTGGAAAAAAGCTAATGGAATAGACAATAACCCTGTTGAACCTTACACAGAACGGAAGGCGATTTCAAGTGAACATACTTTTACTCAAGATACCATAGATATTGTCCAACTAAAGTCAATACTTTCTGGAATGGTAGAAAAATTAGCATTTCAACTGCGTTCCGAAGAATGGCTAACATCAACAGTTGTAGTCAAAATTCGCTACTCCAATTTTGATACTGAAACCAAACAATGTAAAATCGCTTATACGTCTGCTGACCATTTATTAACTAAAAAAGTACTGGGTTTATTTGACTTATTATACCAGCGAAGAATGCGTTTGCGCCTAGTTGGAATTCGCTTTAGTGGTTTAGTGCGGGGTACTTATCAGATCGACCTTTTTGAGGATACTCAAGAAATGCTTTCCCTTTATGCCGCTATGGATAAAATGAAAAGTCGCTATGGTTTTGATTCAGTTATGCGTTGCGCTGGTGCCGCATTAAAACCAAATTCAAAAAATATGATTCTTAAACGTAAATCATAAATAATGTACCTTAACTGTCACTCTTATCATTCGTTGCGCTATGGAACGATTCCCCTTGACGATTTAATCAACAAGGCGGTTACTTGTGAAATTACAGCGATGGCACTTACCGATATAAATACAGTAACTGGAATTTATGATTTTGTTAGAGCCTGTAAAAATGTAAATATAAAACCAATTGTGGGGATCGAATTTCGCTCCGGCAGTAAATTCAAATATATTGGTCTGGCAAAAAATGCTAGTGGATTAGCTGAAATGAATCGCTTTTTAACCCATCACAATTTTAAAGATATTCCCTTACCAATTATAGCTCCCGCATTTGAAGCTGTCATAATTATCTATGCCTTTGAAGCTGCTCCAGTGGAATTAAAAAGCAATGAATATATTGGCATCCGTCCTGAAGAAGTGGGAAAGCTTTATGGATATAAAGGTGATTTTACTAAACTAGCAATTCTTCAGCCTGTTACCTTTAGAACTAAAAAAGAATACCAGCTCCATAAAATTTTACGAGCCATTGATAACAATATTTTGTTGTCTAAACTTCAACCCTCTGATATAGCAGCTCCCTCTGAGGTAATGGTTTTACAAGAGCGATTGCTGGCAGCATATAAGGGATATCCTCAGTTAATTACAAACACAATTTCTATAATAGATTCCTGCGATTTTCAATTTGATTTCGATACTCCAAAAAATAAAAAATTTTATACTTCTTCTAAAGAAAGTGATATTGCCCTGTTGACCACCTTAGCTTATCAAGGTATGCATTGGCGGTATGGAAAAAATAATACAGCCGCTTTAGCTCGTGTCCAAAAAGAACTAAAAGTGATAAATGAATTGAGTTTTAGCGGCTATTTTTTAATTACCTGGGACATAATCCGGTACAGCAATAGTCGCGGCTTTTTGCACATAGGAAGAGGGAGCGGAGCTAATTCTATTATTGCATATTGTTTAGGAATTACAGACATCTGCCCTATCGAACTGGATTTGTATTTCGAGCGTTTTCTAAATGAAAATCGCAAAAGCCCACCCGACTTCGATATCGATTGGAGTTGGCAAGAAAGAGATGTAATTCTAGAATATATTTTTAATCGCTACGGGTACGAGAATGTAGCTTTCTGTGGTACTAATGTCGAATTTAAATACCGTTCTATTTTTAGAGAAGTGGGAAAAGTATTTGGACTGCCAAAAGAGGAACTGGATCATTTGGCTAAAAATTCAATGCGAATGCAGCAGAATAATAGTGTTGTTAAAGAGGTACAGGAATACGGAATGCTATTAGAAAAATATCCTAACCAGCGCAGTATGCATTCTTGTGGTATTTTAATTTCTGAAGAGCCTATTACCAATTTTACGCCCTTAGAGATGCCGCCCAAAGGATTTCCTATTGTACTTTTTGACATGCACGTTGCTGAATCAATTGGCTTTGAAAAATTCGATATTTTAAGTCAGCGTGGTATAGGCCATATCGATGATACTGTGAAACTGGTTGCCAAAAACAGAGGGATTAGCATTAATATTAGAGATACAAAAATTTCCAAAAATGAGCCTAGAGCCAATTCCTTTTTATCACAAGGAAATACCATAGGTTGTTTTTATATTGAGAGTCCAGCTATGCGGGGCCTACTTCGACGTTTAAAATGTGATAATTATAAAACTTTGGTGGCTGCTTCTTCCATTATACGTCCCGGCGTAGCGAAGTCTGGAATGATGAAAGAATATATTTTCAGACACAATCATCCCGATCAGTTTGAATATTTTCATAAAGTTTTCGAAGAGCAGCTTGGAGAAACTTACGGTATAATGGTATATCAGGAAGACGTGATTAAAATTGCTTTGCATTATGGTGGATTGCCTGCCGCAGATGGCGATATTTTGCGAAGAGCAATGAGTGGAAAAGGACGCTCCCTTGCCGCATTACAAAAAGTAAAAGATCACTTTTTTGAAAGTTGTAGTAAACAAGGCCACCCAGACACGCTTAGCCAAGAAATTTATAGACAGATTGAGTCTTTTGCAGGTTACTCTTTTTGCAAGGCACATTCCGCTTCTTATGCTGTTGAAAGTTATCAGAGTTTGTATTTGAAAGTATACCATCCTATCGAATTTATGGTGGCGGTAATTAACAACCAAGGTGGTTTTTATAGAACCGAAGTGTATATACACGAAGCTCGCATGGCGGGTGCAACAATTCATAATCCTTGTGTAAATAAAAGTGAGTTTACTACAACGCTATATGGCGATTCCATTTATTTAGGTTTCATGCATCTACATGGTTTGCCTGAAAAATTAGCCAATGCTATTTTGAAAGAACGGGATCTTCATGGAGAATTTACTTCTATGGAAGATTTCTGCAATAGAGTGAAAATTGGTTTAGAAAGTTTGAAACTCTTAATTTTTATTGGTGCTTTTAGGTCTACTGGAAAATCTAAAAACCAATTACTTATTTTAGCGAGTTTACTTTTTAATTCCTCTGTGACAGAAAATCAAATAATGCTGTTGCAGGAAGCTGTTAAAGAATATAAATTGCCCAAATTAGAACGCTCTAGATTTGAAGATGCTTTTGATGAAATAGATCTTTTAGATTTCCCCACTTCGTTTACCGTTTTTGATTTACTTCAAACTCCTTTCCGAGGGGATGTGATGGCGAAGGATTTAATCTTGCATCATAAAAAGCAGGTTCGAATGTTAGCTTACTTAATTTCGAGAAAGCAAGTTCCAACGGTAAGGGGAACCATGTATTTTGGTACATGGATCGATCATGATGGGAATTATTTTGATACAACTCATTTTCCCGATAACCTACTACAATTCCCATTTCAAGGTGGTGGCTGTTATTTACTATTAGGTACCGTCGAAGTGGATTATCACTTTCCGACAGTAACTATTTCAAAAATGGCTAAAATGCCTTTTGTTCCTGATCCTAGATATTCAGATGCAAAGGATCATCAGTTTCTAACTCAACAAAATATAAAGGAAGATGTCAGTAGTACTAGCAGAGCACCATACCCTAGAGCGCACGAGATTAATTTACCAAGAAGTCCAATACCAGGATAGTCTATTAAAAATAAACTTTAATTTATATTAATATTTTGGGACTAAATAAAAGTAATTAGCTACCCCGTTTCAATTCGATGTAAATAAAAAAAACAGAATGTTTTTTTTAGCACTCATGAGCTACAAAAATCATAGCACTATCCTATTTAATTGTATTTCAAAAGCAAGGTTTGTTGAGATAGGTATAAGCGCTCGTAACTGTAGTTAATTACCATATAGGAGAATAGAAAAATGCATTGCGATCAAAAAAATGTTCCAATAAGCAGGAATTTTAAAGGAATTATTGAAAGTTATTAATTTAAGTGAAAGAACAGTATTTTATAATCAAGCTCTTAAAGATTTAATATATGCTTCAGAAAACTGCCATTAACCGAAAGTATGAAAGGTTTAGCAATACAAAATGTAGCTAATGCGTTTGTTGCTAAATTTAATTGGATGATGGCAAACCACGCTCAAGCAACCGGTGATGATGCAAATGCATTGTACACTTCGCCAAAAACTTACGGTATTTTAGGGCAAAACGGATCTGATTTTGAAAGAATCCTTTAAAATAATAAAGTATATTTTCATTTTACACAACCAGTCCATATAATTAAATAACCTGTCTTAATACTTATGTAATTCTTTTCTAAAAGTGTATTATTTTAAGGAATCAATTTAAAAACATGTCATTTACAATAATCTAAAATTAAACCACTACAGACTGAAAGTCCATAGATTTGATTTGGCAGACTGAAATCTGCAAGGTTGGATTACAGATGTTGATCACAACTTCGCAATTTATTCAAATTATAATTATTTTTAATTTGCGAATTTTCGGTGTAAAAATTTTTAAAAGCTAAAGCGAGATGCAACGTAAATAAATAGTTCTTACCTCTATTTAAGACAATTAACATATTGAAATCCAAATACTTATAAAATAAAAACTTACAATTTTATTTTATATTAGACATTAATGAATCGCGATATTAAATTATATTGTCGGAAATATAACAATATTCAGGTTATTCATTGTTTTTTCATGTTTTTAAACGAATAAGTAATGCACTTAATCTAATTTATGATTATTATACTTGTTTTAATGTTAATTTTATCATGTAATATTTTAATTTACAAAAAATAAAACGATTTAATTTTTAATGAATGGAATTTTGTCTTTTGCCTACAGCTCTGAAGAGTCAAATTAAATCTTTAGGACTCATAATTCAAAATAACTATTTTTTGTAATAGTAAGCAATTTAATGATTAAAACGATATTTAGGGGTATATAGCCCTCCCTATTTATCTTTAACATTTAGGACTTTTCTTGTGTGGCTTTAGCTTTCATGTATATGGTTCATCGTTGCTTTTCCATAGATTATAACTTAGTAACATTGAAAAACCAACTATATATGAAAACAAAATTCCTCAACGTATTAATAGGAATTATTCTATTAATAGTTAATTCTACACAAGCTCAAGCACCTGATTTAGGTAGCACCTCGAGCTATGCACTATTTACCGCTACTGGAGCATTTAATGTGACAGGAGCAGGTACAATCGTAACTGGTGATGTCGGTACCAATGTCGGCGCATTCAATGGGTTTCCTCCGGGAACGCTAATTGGACAGAAAAATGTAGCAAATACTGCTTCTGCCACTGCTGCAACCGATGTCGCGCTTGCATACGACAGTCTCAGCACCGTAACCTGCGGCAGTGTTCTCACAACACCTTTGGGCAACGGACAAATATTGCTGCCCAATGTTTACTGCCTTAGCACGGCTTCCACAGTGAACGGTGATCTTATTTTAGACGGGCAGGGTGATCCGAACTCGATATTTATTTTTAAGATTGACGGCGCACTGGCGACAGCAGTGAATTCACGAATTATTTTAACAAATTCAGCTTCCATCTGTAATGTTTATTGGCAGATAAATGGACAAGTTGATCTGGGACAAAATTCTATTTTCAGGGGAACCTTACTCGTAAACGGCGCCATCAACTTGCTTGATGGCGCAACGCTTTTTGGCCGTGCACTTTCTAAAGCAGGCGCAATTTCATTACAAAACAATATCGTTACAATAAGCTCACAACCAACTGCTTCGCAAATAACGGCTGATAGTACTGTAACCTTCTGCCAGGGAAACACTGCGGTTCTTTCTGGAAATGTAGGGGGCATCTGGAGTACCGGAGAAACAACACCATCCATCACAGTAAGTGTTTCTGGGGATTATTATGTCACCAATACTACCTCCTGTGGTAGTGTCATTTCAAACCACATTATAGTAACGGTAAATCCTTTACCAGTATGCACCATAACCGGAAACCCATCCATTTGTACTGGACAATCCACTCAACTTTGCGTCCCTGCGGGAGCCGCTTCTTATTTGTGGAGCACCGGGGAAACTACTAATTGCATCACCGTTAGCACGGCCGGAACTTATTC
>JAAFGX010000065.1 GCA_010365115.1 Paludibacter sp. | reverse complement strand
CTTTTTAATAAAATAAAATTAATAATAGAGTTATCATATGTTATTATATGGGCTATATTAATTAATGTGTATTAATTTACATGAACTTATTTAAACTAATATAATAATTATATGCTTCAAATCTGGTATCTGGAAAAAACTTTATAATAATACTTTGTAATAGATTTTATGTTTAATACACCCTTATCCATACAATTGGTCAAGACAAATATACAAGAATTCTTATCTTAAAGTACGAATAACTACTATAACTGATATTATATATAAGAATATCCTTAAATAATTTACATTGTAAATTATTTTCAAAATATAATTATTCAATTTACAATTGTATATTTTACTACAACTCGAAACATAATACTACAAATAACTAAATATCAGAGTAATAATAATAAATGTATATGTTTGCAAAGTAATCATTTAATAAAATTTACAAAAACAAACAACTACTAATTATTAACTTATAAAAATTTGATATTATGAAAAGAACTACACTAAAGTCGCTATTATTAACTCTGGGTTTAATACTTATTGTATCTCCAGTATTTTCTCAATATACAGGCACACGTATAGATGTAAATGGATCAAGATATACAGATCAAATGTGGATTTTTTCAATACTACGTTGCACAACTGGTTATGATAATGGCTATGATGGCTATAAAATGCTTGGAAACTCAGTGGCTCCACAAATTATGGCAATAGAAGAATCAGGATACTATCAAGTTGATGCAATACCAACTTACAATAATACAGTGATCGGATTCAGATCTGGAGAAGACGCTCAATATACTCTTACCTTCACAAATGACAATTTATCTTTACAATACGAACATTTGTATATAGTTGATTTGGTAGCAAATGATACAATAGATGTTACTGTCACCGGTTCAAAATACACTTTTAACGTTGTACCATATTCTGCTATTGAAAAACGATTTATAATTATCACTTCAATACCGGAAGTAATTGTGATTCCTAATCCGGAAGTCCCTGTTGTACCTCAAGACACCGTTGTTGTAGTTGTAGATCCAATTCCAGCAGATACAGTTGTTGTGGTCATTCCTGTTGAAGAACCTATAGTTGTGGTTGATCCAGTAAATAACAAAGATAAGAAAGATAAGAAAGATAAAAAAGATAAGAAAATAAAAATTAGCAATTCAAAAAGAATGATTGCTATAGAAAACCAGTCAAACAGTAAAGGTAAAGTGAAAATTATAAACGCAATGACAGGGAGGAAAGTAAAAGAAGCACAATTTAATGCAAATGGAATAACAAACATCGAAACAGATGTTCCGGCAGGTACTTATGTTATAAATGCTATTACTGATTCAGAAGAGGTTAGTATAAATGTAGTGATTAGATAAAAACGTGGATATTGTTTGGCAAATAAGGTGTTAGCAAAGTAATGGGTTAGTTTAAGGAAAAGTGCAGAGTCTGGTTTGACTCTGCACTTTATTTTTAAACAGATGATAAACAATAAACTAACTGATTGCAACACCAATAAGTTGTCCTATCGCAAATGTAATTCCAGCAGCAATTAATCCAAAAAGCACTTGACGAAATCCGGAATACCATATATTTTTCCCTGTAAATAAGGTAATAGCTCCTCCAATAAGAAAGAGTCCGAACCCACTCATAATCACACTTAGTAGTATTGCATGGAATCCTGAAGTGAAGAAAAAGGGAAAAACAGGAATTATTGCCCCAATTGTAAATAGGAAAAAAGAGTATAGGGCAGCTTCAATTGCTGATCCTTTTAATTCCTCGGGGTTTATTCCCAATTCCTCTTTTACCAGCACTTCATGCGCTCGGGTTTTGTCCGTCATAATTTCGGTAGCCATGTTTGTTGCCTGCACTTCGGGAATCCCTTTTGCCATATAAATTAATGCCAGTTCTTTCAATTCGCCCTCAGGATTTGTTTCCAGCTCATCCATTTCTATAGCCATTTGATTTTCGTAAAGCTCCTGCGAACTTTTTACAGAAATCCATTCGCCTAAAGCCATTGATAATGCACCGGCTAGCAATCCTGCAATACCTGCTATCAACACGCCTTGTCCGCCTGCAGTAGCACCGGAAATACCCATAACCAGACTGAAATTAGAAACTAATCCATCGTTTCCACCCAAAACAGCTGCGCGAATGGCATTTCCACCAACCGAGCGATGACTTTTCTCGAATTTTGCATGCTGCATTCCACTAATATTCTTATCGTTTTCAAGTATCGACCATAATATTTTAACGTGATTGGTTTCTGCACCGGTAATTTCCAGTTTATTTTTCTGCTTAGTGCTCAAAATAGCATTCGATAAGCTTTTTTCAGTGTCCATCAATGCACCCAATACATAATCGTACCCGAAAACTTTACCTATTGTATTAAGTGTTTTGGCACGCCACGATGGTTCGATAAGGTTTTCGATTGGCAAATTTACTTTCCTGGCAAATGCTTCCGCATGACTTTGCTCTATTTCACTCATTTGGCGAAATACATTTGCAATGGCTTCATCCGATTCGTTTTCGGCTAACTTACGATAAAGAAAGCACGCATCAATTTCGGTCTGGATATTTTTATTTTTCATTTTTTTTGTGTCGATTTCATTTTAATTTATAACTACAATTCTCCAAATGGTCATCCACCATACCGGCTGCTTGCATAAACGCGTAGCAAATGGTAGAGCCTACGAATTTAAATCCCCGTTTTAGTAAATCTTTACTCATGGCATCCGATTCGGTTGATTTAGCCTCAATTTCGGAATTCATGGTGGGATGATTGACTATTGTTCTGCCTTTGGTAAATTGCCAAATATATTGGTCGAAAGTTCCAAATTCGGCTTGAACAGCCAAAAATGATTGTGCATTAATTACCGTTGCACGAATTTTGGCCTGATTGCGTATGATGGAAGCATCTTGCATAAGTGCCTGAATTTTTTCTTCGTTGTATTGCGCAATTTTCTCCAGATCAAAATTGTCGAATGCCCTGCGAAAGTTTTCACGTTTGTACAGTACCGTTCGCCAGCTAAGTCCGGCCTGAAAAGCGTCGAGAACCATAAATTCGAATAATTTGCGATCATCGTGAAGCGGCGCTCCCCATTCTTCATCATGATAAGCACGCATTAAAGTGTCATCGCCCGGCCAGTTGCAGTCTGTTGATTTAAATACCATAAAGCATTAATTTTATATACAACGAGTTTATAAATCTGACATATTGATTTGTCACGTAATTGATAATATGGATTTTATGTCTTGATTCTTGATTATTGATTCTTGCGGTCTATATATTTATTGTTTCAATTGCTTTTAAGCTAAAGAAATATTGTATTTTTGTTCGTTTAGAAACTCAACTGCAAAGTTAGATTACTTTTTTGATATTTTTTACAAATGCAATCAGTCAAAATGAATTATAAAGAAATAAATACCCTCGAAATTATTGAAAAGTATTATCCACATGGAAGCGAATTATATTATATATTAACAAAACACAGCGAGCAGGTAATGAATAAGGCATTGTCAATTGCCAATAAACATCCCGAAATGCAGTTAGATTTGCAATTTATTGAGGAAGCAGCTATGTTACACGATATTGGGATTTTTAGGTGCAATGCACCACGTATTCATTGCCATGGTCCAAATCAATATATTCAGCACGGTTATTTGGGAGCGGATATACTCAGAAAAGAAGGATTGCCACGCCACGCTTTGGTTTGCGAACGCCACACAGGAGTTGGACTAAGTCTTAAAACAATACAGTTTAATGGGTTACCATTACCTTTGCGGGACATGTTACCACTTTCGCTCGAAGAGCAATTGATATGTTATGCCGATAAGTTTTATTCTAAAACACAATTATTGGAAACACATTCATTGGAACGAATCAGAACTTCATTGAGACATTTTGGCGAGTCGGAAGTCAAAAGATTTGATCAATGGCACTTGCTTTTTGAACCCAATCAATTGGTCTAATAAAACTTGTGCGAGAATCCAACACTTAACAATTGTTTAAATTGAATTCCAGCTTTCTCTCCTATTATTGTATTGTCATATCGGGGATTAAGAGAAATTCGGGTAGACATAAAACGGTTAATAGTCATATTGCAAACTAGTTCCCAATCAATTTCCACTTTTTCGTAATTGGTGTAGAACGATAATTTGGAGTCTAACTGAATTTCGCGTGTTAATGGATAGGAAACAACTGCTTTGAACGAACTACCAATTTCGCTCAAATAGTTTTGACCTTTTTTCACTCCAAAAAGATTTTGATTGAGTCTTACTGTATCGTTAACGTAAATATATTTATATGAAATTGGCGAAAGCAATAATGAGAATATTTTTTTATACTTGTAATCTAAACCGGCACCTACATTCAACCGAATAGGAGTTAAAAACGAAGCTTTTAAATCCATCGAATTTACGCCCTTATAACTGCGAAAAAACTGTGTAGAAAAATCCACCGATCCACTATAGAACCAGTTTCCTCCAGCCTTGATACCCAATTTGCTGTTTATCTTAAATATGTCATCGTTTGTGCTTAACATACGAATTGTATCTCCGTCTATCGAATTAAAACCCATCCGCCATTCGCCCATATTTTCCCACTGGATACTTTTTTTGTTGTCGTAATTAAATTTTCCGGCCAAAATCCCAAGCACTGCGAAATTACTATTTCCACCCTGATACCAATTCTCTGAAACGTGATTTTGAGAAAATTGTCCAAGTGCGTTCGCTTTATAGTACCAAGGTCCTATTTGAGCTTTTCTAACCTCAATTTTTTTATCATATTGGCTAGCAA
This sequence comes from Paludibacter sp., assembly GCA_010365115.1. Taxonomy (GTDB): domain Bacteria; phylum Bacteroidota; class Bacteroidia; order Bacteroidales; family Paludibacteraceae; genus Paludibacter. The sequence goes on along the minus strand of JAAFGX010000065.1, from coordinate 17,165 downwards.
TATTATCATCAACAAAATGTACGCTTTTAATCTGTTTGCCTTCGAGATGGTAATTTTTATTCGAGTTTGGATCAGGCAATTGATCAAAAGTCAAACAATATAGGTGCGCAGCCTTGCGTGAAATTTCGTTTCGGGTAAATCGTCTTAAATCTGAAATTATATGATTAGTACTCAACATTTCGGGTAGTTCAACATATCCATCAGATATTTTTTTTGCAGGAATTCCAAAATATAACAGACTAAAATCGGGTTGGTGTTTCCAATTGAAATTAAGTGGCAATTCCATGAAAACAAGATCAATGAAAAAAGGATTGGTCAAGACAATCAATGAGTCAATAGGAATAAGTGGGATACTTTTAGGTATTTTGTAGCGATATATTGAGTCTTCGGAAATAGCCTTGTTTTCGGTGAGGAGTTCTTTAGAAGTCTGAGGAGTTTGTAAAATAGTGACTTTCGCAATTTTTGTGGTGTCTAACTGCTTAGAGTTAAGAACAATGCTATCCATCGGATTAGATATTGCATTTTGCAGATAACTATCCAATAAACTGTCGGTATCAATAATTACAGGTGAAACTGTTGGGTTTTCTTTTGGGTCAAAAGGTTGGTCAGCATAAATATTTGCAATAAAACAGAATAAAAAAATCACTAATAATCCTTTGTACTTCATATTTCCTCTAATTTTCATATATATAATCGAAGGGCAAAAAAGTACATAGAATAAATGACGATGTGCTGTCAAAAATTTTCAAATCCTGTTGGAAGTGACTTATTCGCGGTTTTTGCTCCTAATTCTTTAATTTTTTCAGCTGTGCGGATAATATTCCCAGTGCCGTCTTTCATTTTCTTAACTGCATCATCGTAAGCATTTGATGTGCGGTCGATATTAGATTTTATTTTTACCATATCTTCGGTAAAACCAATAAATTTATCGTACAAAGCACCACTTAAACGCGCAATTTCCTGTGCATTTTTTGTTTGGTTTTCCTGTTTCCAAATAGAAGAAATAGTTCTCAAAGTCGCTAACAATGTAGTAGGACTTACAATTACAATCTTTTTTTCCCAGGCATAGTAAAATAATTCTCCATCACCTTGCACTGCAACCGAAAAAGATCCTTCAATTGGCAAAAACATCAACACAAAATCCGGTGTATTTAGGTTCTGTGCATTTTGATAATTTTTCTCGCTTAACAGTTTTACATGACTGCGCAATGAATTCACATGATCTTTTAAATAAGTTACACGATGTTCTTCCTTTTCAGTTGACATCATGCGTTCATATGCTATTAACGAGACTTTCGCATCAATTATTATATGTTTGTTATCTGGCAATTGAATAATTACATCGGGACGCTGAACTGTAAAGTCTGCTCCATCAACCACTACTTCTCGTTCATACTCTTGTCCTTTTGATAAACCCGAGCGTTCCAACACACGCTCCAGAACTACCTCGCCCCAATTCCCCTGTTTCTTTACATCGCCTTTCAAAGCCTTAGTCAGATTGTTGGCATCTTCGCTAACTTGTGTGTTTAATCTGATCAGTTCTTTGACTTCCTCACGTAAGCTTATCTTATCCCTCAATTCTTTATCGTAAACATCATCCACTTTTTTCTCGAAAAGTTGAATTCGTTCTTTTAGCGGATTTAGAATATCGCTGATATTTTTGTGATTAGACAAGGAAAATTCGTCTGAGCGTTCCTTTAAAATCTTGGTAGCTATATTTTCAAACTCAGAAATCAGCCTTTTTTGAAGGGTTTCAATCTCCTCCTTTTGAGTTTTAAACTTCTCATTTAAGTTTTCGTTTACTGCCTTTAGAGAAGCAACTTCCATGCCACGATTGTTAGAAATTTCAATTTGTTTAGTGAAATTTTGTTGCAATTGCAGTAATTCATCAGTTTTAAGACGAAGCGTTTCCAGAGCAACCGATTTCTGGGTTTCAGTTTCAGCTTGAGTAGCTAAAAATTCTTTTTCTAAATATTCATGTGTAATTCGTTGATTTGCAAGACGGCGGGAAGTAAAAAACCAAGCAACAAAAAAACCAGTTATAAGGCCGCAAAAAGTGATTATATATTCCATGTCGATTTAATAATGAAGGAATTTGATAATGTGCAACAAAAAAAGAATTAATCAAAAAGCGTTGGATGGTCTTCTTCAAACTTTCTTATAATTGCCAAAATAACTGTTTCGCGAATAAATTTAGATTTATTCTTAACTTTATACTTTGCTATATAACGAATTAGAGCTTTGTTCTCCTCATCATTTAATGTAAAAATTTGCCGATGAGTGCGCAACGAATTTCTTTTTGATGCAGGGATAATTTTTTTCTTTGCCATATTTTGTCTTTATTCTGTACAAAAATAATATTATCCTTTCGAATTTAACGGGATTTTGACAAAAAACTGTATTTTTGTTTTTTATTTGCATTTTTTTAATATGTTTTTTTCAACTAATTAACCAGTTGGCAGAATATAATGTCCTATTGGTAATTAGTATGTTTTTGATTATCAGTTTTATATTTATTTATTTAATTATTAATTTTTAACTATTAATTATTAATTACTTCTATATGGCAGAACATAATAATTTAGGAGCATTGGGCGAAGAGCGGGCTCAGGCATATTTGAGTTCGAATGGTTACCTTATTAAACATGTCAATTGGCATAATCAAACACCTTCGGGCAAAGAAGGCAAACTCGAACTTGATATTGTAGCCGAAAAAGATGGTATGTTGATTGTAATAGAGGTAAAAACCCGTTCTACCGATACTTTTGAACATCCTGAAGATGCCATTACTATACGAAAAATTAGAAATATAATAAACGCCACACATGAGTACATTTTCCAATTCGACTGGCAAGGCGAAACCAGATTTGATGTAATTTCGGTGATTCCACACGGTCAGAGTTTTCTACTCGATCATATTGTAGATGCTTTTTTATCACCATCTCTTTGAATTCAGTATATTTATACATAAAAATGCTCATATATTCATATACATAAAATTATTTATATTTTCATGTACTTTTAATAATTAAAAAAATGTTCTATAATATACTTTTTTATTTTTGGGTCTCAACTAGTTTATGTACTTTTGCAGTACGAAATAAACCGTTATTCAATGACATCATTTCGCGATTTAGTTAATATAAATATCCTCAAAATGAAATCATTAGAAAAAAATGTAGCCGAAAAACTACTTAAAATTAAAGCCGTTAAATTACAACCAAACAACCCTTTTGTGTGGGCTTCAGGTTGGAATTCTCCTATATATTGCGACAACCGCAAAACGCTTTCGTATCCCCAAATTCGCAATTACATTAAAATCGAGTTAACACGTTTAATCATGGAAATGTATCCTGATGTGGAAGTAATTGCAGGCGTTGCAACCGGAGCAATTGCTCAGGGTGCTTTGGTGGCAGATGCATTGGGCTTGCCGTTTGTGTACATTCGTCCTACTCCAAAAAATCATGGTTTAGAAAACATGATTGAAGGTGATTTGCGTCCGAAACAAAAAGTAGTTGTTATTGAAGATTTGATTTCTACCGGTGGAAGCAGCTTGAAAGCTGTGGAGGCAATTCGCAAAGATGGTTCGGAAGTACTGGGCATGCTTGCAATTTTTACGTATGGATTTCCTGTTGCGGAGCAGAAATTTAAGGCCGCTAAAGTGAAACTGACTACTTTGTGCAGTTACGAGGCTGTGCTTTCTGAAGCCTTATCAACAAACTACATTGCTCCCGAAGATATTGAGACGCTAAGGGAATGGCGCAAAAGTCCATCGACCTGGAAAACTGAATAATAAATGTACCAGGCTCATTTATCAAAATCAATTGAACATAAGATGTTTAATTGTGTTATGATAAAAAGTTTTAATAATAACTGAATAAATTCTAAATAAAATTAGATGACAACATACGAAAGCGATATAAAAACCATTTCTTCGAACGAAGAAATGGTTTTTGCCATACTAAGTGACCTTAATAATCTAACGAAAATTCAAGAACAGGCATCACTTACCGATAAAGTTAAAGATCTTCAATTTGACACGGATAGTTGTAGTTTTAGCGTAGAGGGTTTCGGTAGAGTAGGTTTCCGAATTATTGAACGTGAACCATTTAAAACGGTGAAATTTGAATCTGAAAATGCACCATTTCAAGTTCATGTTTGGATTCAACTAAAAAAAATCCAAGAAAATGAAACAGCCATGAAATTGACGCTAAAAGCAGATTTGCCGATGATGATAAAAATGATGGTGGACAAAAAGTTGAAAGAAGGATTAAATATGGTAGCCGATTTGTTGGTAAAAAATTTCGCCCCCTAAATCCCCCGAAGGGGGACTTTTAGAGAGCAAATGATAGAACTATTTAAAAACAATACTAATATTTATTCCCCTTCGGGGGATTTAGGGGGCTTTATGGCAACAAAACTCTGGGAAAAAAGCACGCAAGTAAATGCTAAAATTGAAGCATTTACCGTTGGTCGTGACCGCGAAATGGATGTTTTTCTGGCAAAGTACGATGTATTGGCTTCTATGGCTCACATCAGTATGCTTGAAACAGTTGGTTTGTTACAAGCCGATGAGCTGGCGTTATTACTAGCCGAACTAAAAAACATATACCAATTAACCACTGAAAATCAATTTGTAATTGAAGACGGAGTTGAAGATGTTCATTCTCAGGTAGAACTAATGTTGACTCGCAAATTAGGCGACATGGGTAAAAAAATTCACAGTGGTCGTTCTCGAAATGATCAAGTGTTGGTAGACTTGAAACTTTTTGCTCGTGCAGAAATTGAAAAAATGGTTGGTGCTTTATCCGATTTGTTTGATGTGCTCATTTCGCAAAGCTACCGTTATAAAAATGTATTGCTTCCCGGCTATACTCACTTACAAGTAGCTATGCCTTCCTCTTTCGGACTTTGGTTTGGTGCCTATGCCGAAAGTCTTGCTGATGATTTACAGCTTTTACTTTCTGCATGGAAAATCACGAATCGCAATCCGCTTGGATCAGCTGCCGGTTATGGTTCCTCTTTCCCACTCGACCGTCAATTAACTACTGACTTATTGGGTTTCGACACCATGAATTACAATGTGGTATATGCTCAAATGGGACGCGGCAAAATGGAACGTACGGTAGCTAATGCATTGGCAAGCGTTGCGGCAACCGTTGCTAAATTAGCTTTCGATGCTTGCATGTTTACTTCTCAAAATTTTGGTTTTATTCGGTTACCCGATGAATTCACAACCGGTTCGAGCATTATGCCACATAAAAAAAATCCGGATGTTTTTGAACTTACGCGCGCCAAGTGCAATAAAATTCAATCGCTTCCGCAACAAATAATGCTGATAACCAACAATTTGCCATCTGGCTATTTCCGCGATTTGCAAATTATTAAAGAAGTTTTCGTTCCAGCATTTGCTGAATTGACCGATTGTCTAGAAATGACAGCTATGATGATGACACAAGTGGAAGTTAATACTGAAATTTTAAACGATTCACGATACGATTATCTCTTCAGCGTAGAAGAAGTAAACCGACTTACTTTGAGCGGAATACCATTTCGTGATGCATACAAGCAGGTAGGATTGCAAATTGAAGCTGGAAACTTCCAACCCAACAAAACTGTAAATCATACGCATCAAGGCAGTATAGGAAATTTATTTAACGAAGAAATCTGCAAATACAAAAACGAAATAGTTTCTGAATTTACTTTTGATAAAGTAAAAAAGGCAGAAGAAAATCTCTTGAAAGTTTAAATTCGAACTGAAAAATTCGAAAAAACCCTGATTGAATTAAAATTCAATCAGGGTTTTGATTTTTTGAACAGTAAGTTTAACCTAGAAGTTTGTTATCTGATCCATCACCCAACTGGTACGCGCACCTGAAACACCCGAACTTGGGGAAACTCCCTCTCCGCGTAATTCATCTACAATTAAATGAATTAAGTGCTTTTGTATGGGTTGAGAGTGTTTTATGCTCAATTCTTCATGTCCATATTTAAACGTATTTATAGATATTATCATTGGATTTCCGAAAGAATTAAAAGAAAGCTCTCCTTTTGAACCTATGATTTTAATAACATCCTTCTCTGAAACAGGATTTGCACTGAAACACCAATTGCCGGAACCAATAATGTCATTTTCAAATTTAAAGGATGCAGAAACAATGTCGTCTGCAATATATTTACCTGCCTGATTGGCTGAAACACCCTTTGCCTGAACAATCTTTCCGAAAAGAAAATCAAGATAATCCAGTTGGTGAGAAGCTAAATCGTGGAAATAGCCACCACCTGACATTTCGGGATTTACTCTCCAGTTTGTTTCCGAATTTGCAATGATATCCGGTTGAAGTGGCTGATTCATCTCGATATTTACAAAACGGATTTCTCCGATTTTTCCTTGTTCAATTATTTCCTTAACTTTAATAAAGCCTCTTAAAGTCCGGCGATAGTATGCGACAAAGAGAGGAACATTTGCTTTTTCACACGCATCAATCATCGATAAACATTCCAAAAAAGTATTTGCCATAGGTTTTTCCACATAAACTGCTTTTCCTGCATTGGCAGCTTTAATGGTCAATTCGGCATGTGTACTTGGAGGTGTTGCAATATAAACTGCATTAATTTCATCATCATTCAATATCTCATCCAGATTTGTTGTCCAGTTAGAAATTCCATGACGTTTTGCATAATCTGCTGCTTTTTCTGCATTGCGGCGCATAACGGTTTTCACTTCAGAAAATTTTGTTTTATACATTGCAGGAGCACTTTTAACTTCACAGACATCGCCGGCGCCAATTATTCCCCAAACAACCTTGTTTACTTTTTCCATATTTTTCAATTTATCTACAAATGTAATAAAAATTCGTATCCGAGCATAAACTCTTGTACTATTTACTGTTATTCAGGCTGTTAGTTCGGCTGAAATAAGTAATACCATAATTATAACAAACAAATAAGTAAAAATGTTATGCAAACGTTTGCATAATTCAAAAAAATCCGTACTTTTACCGACCGAATATTCTATATTTATTCATTTTTTAATAAATTTATTATGAAAAAGATTCTACTGTTATTTGTTTTGTTGGGACAAATCGCTTTTGCTCAACAAGTTATTGTTCAGTCTGTCACATCATTAAAAAACACTGAAAATGGTGGTTTTTATTATTCAAAGTTCAGCTCTACCAACGATTATTTGTTGGCTACTTCCGAAAATTACGCTGGACTGAAACTCTACTCATTCTCCGACAATTCAATCAAAACAATTACTCAGGATGCAGGCGCAGGTTATGGAGTGCAAACGAGCGCAGATGGCAATACTATTGTTTATAAGAAAAATGAATTTGTCAAAAACTTAAAAAACACCTCATTGGTTTCTTATTCAAAAACCTCGGGTAAAAAAATACAATTGGTTGCTCCAACAAGAGAATCAATTACTGCAAAATTTGCTGCCAACAAACCCCAATATGTGAAGGGCAAGATGCTAGTTGCAAAAGATATCACAACAATTGAAAGCACACCTGTTATTTGTATCGAAGATCAGAAAATGGTCATCTATTCTGGCAATATCCGTAAAGTTCTGACTCCAAACGGTCAAAATGCAAGTTACATTTGGCCTTCCATTTCACCTGATAGAAAAAATATAGCCTATACTGTTGCCGGCAAAGGTACTTTTGTTTGTAGCATCGCCGGCTCAAACCCAATTTCACTTGGTAAATTAAACGCTCCGGTTTGGCTTAACAACCAATGGCTTGTGGGAATGGATGATAAAGATGATGGTGAAAAATTAATTTCATCCTCATTAGTAGCACTTTCTATCAATGGAAAAGTTCGTCAAACGCTACCAACTCCTGCAAACCAAATGGCAATGTATCCCGCAGCATCAACCGATGGATCTCGAATTGCATTCAACACCGAAAAGGGAGAATTATACCTACTTAATGTTCAAGTTAAATAATTGGAGGAAAGAATTATGAAAAAAATTATAGGAATTTTGCTTGGGATTACTTTGAGTTTTTCTGTCACAGCTATAGATTTCACAGGCATAAAAATATATTTAAATCCCGGTCATGGCGGTTACGATGGGGCTAATGACAGAAATCTAATTACAATAAACTACCCATTAGGCGATACATTAGGATTTTGGGAGTCGTGGAGCAATCTGCAAAAAGGATTGGCACTGAGAGACATGTTGCAAAATTCAGGTGCTACAGTTATTATGTCGCGTACTCAAAATAGAGAAATAGATGACAGAAGTCTGACTGAAATAGCTGAAGAAGCCAATGCAAATAATGTCGACGCTTTTATGTCAATTCACAGCAATGCTATTGGAAATAATGTGGGCACAAATTATATTTTAATTCTTTATCATGGTTCTGATAATGTGCCGACTGTAGCCGCAAGCTTACCTATGGCAGCATCAGCATGGCCACGCCTTATGTCCAATCAATTGTCAAACTGGACATATTATACAGCTTCTTCAAATCTTAGAGGCGATTATTCGTTTTATGGAAATACCAGTGGACTTGGTGTGTTGCGATCGCTTACAGTTCCAGGATTTTTATCCGAAGGTTCTTTTCACGATTATCAACCGGAAACACACAGATTATTGAATGTCAATTACAGAAAATTAGAAGCAGTAAATTTTTATCGTTATTTCTGTGATTATTTCCAACGGGATTTACCCGCTACAGGTGTAATTGGCGGATTTGTAAAAGGGAAAGATGAAACGATTGTAAACCCAAAATACATTTACAAAGCAGGGACAAACGACCGTTGGCTGCCACTGAACGGAGCTAAAGTAAAGCTAATGAATGCTGCCGGCGATTCATTGAATATTTGTCAGATTGACACATTGTATAACGGTATTTTTGCTTTTTACAACCTGACTCCGGGAATTTATAAACTTCGAATAACAGCTAATAATCACACATCAAAAGATACCACCGTAACGGTTGCTGCTGCTGTAACTTCATATGCTAAAATGATGCTTGTAAATCCGAATATCGTTATTCCAAAAGATACCACTCCTAATTATCCTGATCCAGTTCAAGAAGCTGGTGTAGTAGCTCTTAATAAATACAATTTTGGAACAACAACTCCCGTAATTCCCGAATGGTTAAATCCAAATCAGATAAGAAAAGTATTATTTCGAAATGAAAAATTATATATTCTAACAACAGAACCAAAAATTATTATTGCAAATGCTATAACAACCGCCAAAATCCGGGAAATGGATTTGACAGGAATTGCAGGAGGCGTAAATACATTAAGCGATATAAATTTCACATCGGATGGCTATTTACTTAGTTGCAATAAAGACACAGTTGGTCTTCCCGAAACCAAAGAACGCTTTTTTAAAGTATACACCTGGGATAATGATTCTATAGCTCCGAAATTACTTTTCAAGACTCAAAGTCAGGGCAACTGGTCCAATGGAGTAATAGGAGAAACATTTGCTGTAAGCGGACCTCGTTGGAAATGTACTGTTTATACACCTTCGGTAACCACCGGATCTTCTAAAGCTATTCGTATTATTGGATTGCTATATGAAGAAGGAATTTCAGCAGTTGGGTATAAATATATGATTGATGCAACAAATTATACCGAATCACTTTGGGGAAAGAAAGTAACATTTACTATTTCACCAACTGGAAACGATCATTTCTATCTTGATAGTGAAAAAGTCCTTCCTACCGAGTATCAGTTCGACTGGAATTTAGCCGACCGTTCTCTACTTGTAAATAAAGGTATTTTTGCCGAAAAATCGGGCTATACAGTTCAACCGGTAGCATCTGGGAGTAATTTTTTCCGCAATGCAAAACATGTATTTATGGCATCGCCTGTGTGTCAGGCCGACTCTACTGCTGTGGGTGTGGTGATGTTTGACATTACAAACGGACTAAGCAACGCTGTAAAAATATCTGAAAAACTTCCTGAAGCTGGTCTCGGAACAACAAAAACAACTTATATGGCAGCAGCGGCAAAAGTAAGCGGATATGATATTGACTTGATGATTTTAGCTCAAAACCAGGGAATGGCACGCTACAAAACTGTGGTTCCGCTACCAAAAGCAAATATTTACGCTTCCGAATTAAAAGCTGAAAATACAACCGATGGATATAACCTAAAATTCACATTAAACGAAAATGCAACATCGGTTGTAATTAATATTCACAATGGAACTGACGTTGTGAAAACAATTGATGCAGGCGCTAAGACAAAAGGTCAACAGTCTGTTTCGGTTTTATCAAACGAATTGCCGGAAGGAAGTTTTACGTGGAAAGTTAATGCTGTTGCAGAATCAGTTGATCGCCCTCTGAAAATTTCAGATAATAATCAGCCTCAAATGCAATTCTATTCACCTCGCGGTGTTGCTGTTGACAATAATTTCGAAAGTAATTTCTTCGGTCGCGTGTATGCATCGGAAACTGTTCCCGGAACGGTTACAAACCGCACCACAAAGGATGGAATTTACATATTAAACTCAGCATTGCAGGATGTTACCAATCAGGGAGCAAACAGTTATGCCGGCAATATAACTTGGGGTGGTTCAAGCAGTCCAATGCGACTTAATGTAGCACCAAACGGCAAAGTGTATCTTAATGACTTTAGCGATGCAAATTCAGGCGTCTGGATTATGGATCCGGCCAACCCTCAGGCCGATTTCAAACCTGTGTTTTCGGGATTAACACGTGCAACTAACGGGCTGTCGAGCTTGAACGGAGTAAATGTTCATGGTTCTATATCGCATTGTTATGTTACAGGAACTGGAGTGGACACGAAACTGTATACCTTCGATCAGGATTATATTGATGCAACTGCTACTAATACCGGCAATTTATTACAATACAATATTGGATTATTAGCCGTTCCATGGCAATCGGCTCCAAGTGCAGTGGTGTATAATGATGGTCTTAACGGTAATTTACAACAAAATTTCAACTCCTGTATTGCTCCCGATGGGCTTGGTGGCTGGTGGATATCGCAATACCGTGCTACAGATGCTGCAACTATTCCTTCTTTAATTCATGTTGGGATGGATGGATTGGTGAATTTTAATTCAGGAACAACACCTTCATTAATTGTCAATTCGTACACCGGCGGAATGGCTGTGAATTTCGATGGAACAAAATTAGCAATGGGATGCCAGGACGAAGTAAAAGTGTTTGCAATAAGTTATTTAGAAGCCGGAATTCCTACATTAACCCGACTTCATTCTATTAAACCGGCCATGGGTGCAAATACTGCCGGTATTTCGTTCGATCGTGCCGGGAATGTATATGTAATTTCAAATTCATCTGAACGTCTAGGCGTTTGGGCGCTGCCAAAAACTGACAATCAGTTTATGACTCCGGCGCCTTTGAATCAGGCAATTACAATCGCACGAACAGGACTCCATCCAATTGAAAACTCTTCGGAATCGGTGCGGGTGTATCCAAATCCAGTGTCTGAATATCTTACAGTTGAAAGTGCAAGCTCAGCTATGCAACGAGTTGAACTTTTTGACTTAAAAGGACGTTTGATTATCAGTGAACGAACAGTTGATAATAAACTTAATTTGTCGGTTTCTGCTTTGCAATCCGGAACTTATATTCTGAAAGTGAAAACAAATACGGGAGTTTCGGTGAAACGAATCATAAAAAAATAGATTTTTCAATGATGCTCAAAGATTAGCAAGCAAGCTAATTTTTGAGCATCTCGATATTGTTCTCTAAACGCCTTTCAATCAGCATAAGATATTCGGTTTTATTCATAAGATTTTTTTATTTACTAAGGGATGCAAACGGTTGCAGTAAAAAATTATCATTAAGTTCTCTATAACGTTATTTGCTTAAAACACATTCACTAATTTTATAAACTATTAATTAAACTGTTATTTATTCACTTTAAAATCTTTATGTTATGAGAAAAATTACTTTATTAATGGCTGCCTTGGCAGTTAGTTTTGCAACTATGGCAGTAGGTCTGTCGGGGACTTACAAAGTTGGAACCGGACAAATAGCTCCTAATTATGCATCTCTGAGTGCTGCAGTATCAGATTTAAACACAAATGGAGTTGCTGGAGATGTTATTCTTGAAATCACATCGGACATCACCGAAGCGTCCAATATTGGTTTGGGAGTTAATACGAATGGTTTTGGGATTACTATTCGACCTGATGCTGACACTGATCGCACCATTACATTTACAAAAACTGCTGATAATACAGCTGCATCAGGACATTTTGTGATAGGGCTATCAGTTTTGACATCTGCATGGGCTGATGCAAATATTATTTCAACAAATAATGTAACAATTGATGGTTACGCAGTAGGTGGCACAACTAGAAAGTTGAAAATTACAACAGCTAGTGCTAGCATGTCTGGCTCTAAATTGACTGTTATCGTGGGTGCTTGTGAAAATACAGTTATAAAAAACTGTATCTATGAAAATAACTCTACTGGTGGTTCAGCTCAATGTATTGGTATGGTTACCCGCAAGGGAACATCTGTTGAGGTAGGACCAATAGGTGTTAAAATTGATAACAACATTATTACTTCGATAGCATCTTTATCCGGACAAGGAATCAATACTACAAGTTCAGGCACTTTAACGACAGTAAGAACAACAGGCTTAGTTGTTAAAAATAATATTATTACAGCTCAGGGGCGTTGTGGGTGGTTTTATTATATAAATGGAGGTGATTTTTATAACAATGAATTTCACTTGACTCAATTAGGGAATGCAAACACTGTAAATTATGGATTATGGACTTCAACCGGTGCTGGAGGAACATTCAATATTTATAATAACAAATTTATTGAATCGACTACAATGGAGGGATCTGCATCAGGAACATTAGGAATGAGAACCATGTCTTTAGCTGCAGGTACCTACAACATTTATAACAACATGTTTGCAGGAATTGACAGAAAAACTGCAGCAACAGCAATAGTCAACCAAACTTATATTTTCTTTGGTGGAACAGATGGTATGATTTCTAATAATACATTTTATATGCCTGCATTAACTGCCAATACTACTCCAGGTTATTATCAAGCTATAACTTTATCCTTTGCAAATCCTGATATTAAAAATAATATTTTTATCAGCAATGAAGATGCAGTAGTAAACGCTTTTTATGGTTCTGTATCAACAGGTGCAATCGATTACAACGTTTATTATAACAAAGTGGGTACAACCAAATCACTTATTGTTGCTGGTACAACAAATTCAACACTTGCATTGCATCAAGCTGCAAACCCTACAAAGGATATAAATTCCAAATCAGTAAATGTTAACTTTGTGAATGTAGTTACTGGCGATTTAACCATTGCTGGTGCTTCAATTCAAGACAACAATTTATCTGTTCCACGTTTAACAACTGTTTTGACTGATATGAATGGAGTAGTTCGTTCCGATCCAACTTATGCAGGTGCTTTGGAATCAACTTTACCCTTTATCATTACTTTTATTGATAACAATGTAGAAAAAACTGCACGCATTGCACGCACTTCTACCGGTATAGAAATTACCCTTGATGGCGAATCAACTATCGAACTTTATACAATTAACGGAATGATGATTGATAAAACAAGAACAAATGGAAGCTATTCTCGTGATTTGAACAATGGCATTTACATTATTCGTATCAACGGAAAAGCAACTAAGTTTGTAAAATGATAGCCCCCTAAATCCCCCGACCTCTTCCGTCCTTCGGACACCTTCTCCTAAAAGAGAAGGACAACGGAAAAAAGTATATGGGGACTTTAAGAAGATTTGTATTACTTTTTATATCTATCCAACCGTCTTTTTTCACGAAGAAGAAAGGCGGTTGTTTTCCCAAAAATATCTACTTCCAATGAAAAATCGAATTATTTTACTTTTATTCATATGCATTTCAACCATTTTGTTGGCACAACCACCAAAACGCGAAATGCGTGCCGGATGGTTGGCTACTGTTTATCGTATCGATTGGCCTACTACTCCAATGACGACTGTAAATGCCACCAACATTGCTAAACAGAAAGCGGAATTTGTAGCTATTCTCGATTCGGTAAGGGCTGCCAATATGAATGCCGTTTTTTTTCAAATTCGTCCGGAATCTGATGCATTTTACAATTCGGCTTACGAACCCTGGTCGGCGCATCTGGGAGGTTCCCGTGGGACAAATCCTGGCTACGACCCTACTGCTTTTGCCATTGAAGAAGCACACAAGCGCGGCATTGAACTTCATGCATGGCTCAATCCATATAGGTTCGAAACGTCAGCTAAAAAATATGCAGGTCAATCAATAGACTACAAAGCTTTACATCCTGAATGGATTTTAGATTATGCCATTTATAATACCGATGGCAGTAAGAAAACGGATGGAATAACGATTCTCGATCCGGGAAATCCGGCGGTGAGAAAATTAATTAAGAATGTAGTAGGTGATATCCTGAGCAAATATGATTTGGATGGAATAATTTTCGACGATTATTTTTACGCTTACTCGGGAACAAATTCAACATTAGACAGTTATTCTCAAAATTTATATAAACCGGCAAACATGACTTTGAGTAACTGGCGGCGGGACAATGTGAACAAGATGGTTGCTGATGTATATGACACCATTCAGGCAGTGAAACCCTCTGTTATTTTTGGCGTTTCGCCATTTGGAATATGGACAACATCTACAACAGTTGCCACAGCAAATGGTCTGACTTTGCCTACGGGAATAACCGGTTCCAACATGTACGAGCAAATATATTGTGATCCGGTGGCATGGCTCCAACAAGGAAAAGTGGATTATATTTCGCCGCAATTGTATTGGACAACCACAAGTACGGGACAGGATTATAAAAAACTATGTCCATGGTGGTCGGATGTGGTAAATAAATACAGTAAATATTTTTATTCAAGCATGAGTTTGACCGCTCTTACGTCTTCCTACAAAGTAAAGCAATTGTTGCCTGAAATTCCATGGTCTGAAGCTCCTGCTGATTTGCATGAATTGAAATTATATACCAGAAATGGTGGCATATTGACCGGAACAACTCAAACGGAACAACGCGTGGCTGCTGCAACTAATTTTGACGATTCCGAAGTAGGGTTGGAAATAGACTGGAATCGCAATTCAACTAAAAATGCTGCTCCCGGAAGTGTGTTTTATAGTATTAAAAATTTATGGACGAAAGGAAATTTTACAAAATACTTACGAGAGCAGAAATTTACGTCACCTGCATTAACGCCTGCAATTTACTGGAAAAACCATCTGACATTACCTGAGCCAACAAATATTTCAATAACCGGGAATACCTTAAACTGGGATTATTTACAGCAAAATGTGCGATTTACGATTTATGCTGTTCCAAATCTGCAAGTTGGAACTCTCGGAGCTTTTACAAATGTGACTAATTTGCTGGGAATTACGTATACCAATCAATTTGATTTAACAAAATACACTGCGTTAATTCCGACACATAAATTTGCCGTGGCTGCATTGGATAGGTATGGAAATGAATTTATTCCATCTTATGTTACCACTTCCACAGAAATACAAACTGAGATTTATCGTATTAGTATTATAAACAATGCTTTGCAGTTAGATTTAGAATATTCTACAAACATTGAATTGTACTCTTTAAATGGTGTGTTAATTGATAGACAAACGACACAAGGAACGTATAAAAAAATATTAGAACATGGGGTTTATTTACTTAAAATTGGAATTAAAATCGTTAAAGTGATAATTTAAACAATTTATACAGAATAAAATTATTTTAAATAATTATTTAGTTTTTTTGTCAAATTTATTGTTAAACCCAAACAATTCATTTATCTTTGCAATTATTAAACAGTTGTTTTAGCATCAAATTAAATCTAAATAAACCAATAAAAATAATACCACCATGTTTACAACCAGTCATTTGCATCCTATGTTAGTGCATTATCCCATTGCTTTAATTGCAGTTGGTTTTCTATCCGAGCTAGCATATTTATTTATAAAAAAGGAAGTTTGTTTAACTAAAATGGGGTATTATCTCTTAATGATTGGAACTTTAGCAGCATGCGCAACTTGGTTGTCGGGCGATTTATTCACTGCCGAAATGTCTGGAGCAGCAGGAGAAATTAGAGAAACACACGAATTATTTGCAACAATCACGGTAATTTTATTACTTATAACCGCAGTTACACGCACATTTTTACTGTTGCAGAAGAAAGAAATACCCGCTTTAAAAAACTTAGTATTTATTCTATATGCATTAGCTGCAATTAGCGTGAGTGTAACAGGATTTTTTGGAGGTACTCTTGTTTATAGTTATATGATGCCTTTATAATTGAATTGAGATTCTTATTCATATTTACAAACCAGTTAAAAAATGAAGAAAATGAAAAAATTAATGTTTTTTACAGTAGCAAGCTTTTTTATTCTGACAGGTTGCAGTCAACCAAAACCAGTTAAAACTATTGAGAATTTGAAAGCGGGAATTATTGGTGAAACCACCGCAAGTGCTAAATACGCTGCTTTTGCAGCTAAAGCACGCACTGAAGGACTTGACACAATTGCAAAACTTTTTGATGCAGCTTCTAAATCAGAAGGAATTCACGCGGCTAATCACAAAAAAGTATTGGAAGGTTTAAACGAAAAAATGGAAGAATTCACACCTGAATTTGAAGTAAAAACCACTTTGGAAAATCTTCAGACAGCTATTGAGGGCGAAACTTATGAAACTACCACCATGTACCCACAGTTTTTGACCGATGCAAAAGCTGAAAAAGTTGAGAAAGCTGAAAAATCATTCAATTGGGCTTCCGATACCGAAATGAAACATCAGGAATTTTACAAAAAGGCATTGGCAGCATTACAAGCAAATGCAGAAAATACGCTGTCTTTTGAATATGCAGTTTGCCCGGTTTGTGGAAATACTTATGATAAAGCAAGCATAGAAGCAGAATGCGAATTCTGCGGAACCAAACAAGAAAAGTTCATTTTGATTTAGAAGGCAGAAGTAGTTACAAGAATTTAGTTACGAGCCTGCCTGCTGTAGATAGGTTACAAGGCTACACCAATAGCTATCGGCACTGAATGTTATTTTGAAATAATACCGATTGAACAAACAATATAGTCCAATGTCGACCCTGCCTGCCGCAGGCAAGTTCGTCTAATGAAACATCACGTGTAACGGGATTAAACGACATGCCTTCCG
>JAAFGX010000064.1 GCA_010365115.1 Paludibacter sp. | reverse complement strand
TTGTTTCGCAGTATTGGGGTTTCCTATAATTCTGTGGAAGAGGCCGGTGTGATGTGTCCGGTAATTACCATGAATTTTAAATTTATCAAAACGACTCGTTACGATGAATTATTGACAGTGAAAACAACATTAATAAAAATGAAAGGTGTTCGTGTATGGTTTACATACAAACTGTACAATGAACAAAATGAGCTGATAAACGAGGCTGAGACAGAAATAGCTTTTGTAGGGCTTAATAATTGGAAACCTTGTGCTGCTCCAGATTTTTTACTGGAGGCTATACAGAAATTTAAATTATTGTATGTATTAGAATAATGGTTTTAGAAGAAGAAATAGAAATAAGAGAAAAAAGTGCCATTTCTTTTTTCGAAGAAGGATACAATTGTTCACAGTCTGTTTTTATGGCGTATTCCGATTTATACGGAATTTATACGGAAATGGCAGCAAAACTGGCAACTTCTTTTGGTGGTGGAATGGGGCGGCTTCGCGAAGTTTGCGGTGCTGTTTCTGGAATGTTTCTGTTATTGGGATTAAAATATCCATTTATTGACCCTAAAGATAAACCTGCTAAAAATGCAAATTATAAAGCCGTTCAAAAAGTAGCAAATGAGTTTAAAGCTGAGATGGGCTCTTATATTTGTGCCGATTTGCTCAAAATAAAACACATACCACAACATCCTGTTTCATCGCAACGGAATAAGGCTTATTATAAATTAAGACCTTGTGCTCGATATGTAGCATCAGCTGCTCAAATAATTGGAAAAGAATTGATGAAGTAAAAAAATGGAAATGTCAAGCACATGTAGAATATACAAGAAGAGCTTTAAATTTAATTTAAAGCTCTTCTTAATCGTTATACAAAATAGCTTATATCGACGAACTTAAGAAACCTATAATATTAATTTCAAAACAATTATATTAATATTTTATTGCTTTTATTAGCTGATAATGATTTGAATATTGGAGTTGGACTCTAATAATATAAACTCCGGCTGACTGCGAATTGAATTGAACTGAATTTGTATTATTTTTTTCAAGTATTGTTTTACCATTTAAATCATACAAAGTAGCTTTTTCAACCAAACTGCTAAGTATAAATGCATCTTGAAGGGAATTCCAGTAAGCACGTATAGTATCATTAATATTGTTTTCATCCAATCCCGTATCAGTGTAAGTTGGTATTGAAACAATAAATGCTTTATCAGATAATGTAAAATTATCTGGTTTCATGCCACCAATAAACAGAATGCGACCATCATCAAGCATTGAGATATTTCCTGAAGATGGATAATAATCAAATCCGTTCATTTTTGCCAAATGAACGGAACCTGTGGTCATATTAACAGTAACAATTCTCAAGATATGTGACGCATCTAATCCTGCCTGAATGATATGCAACAGATTTCGGGTACGATCTATCATAGGTATTGTATTGGTTCCGAATACTATAGTTTGGTTGGTGGCATCATTCACCGGGATAACTTTTTTAAGGGGAACTTCGGCGATTACTTCGGTAGCTGGGTCGATAGTAATTATATTCACTTTGCTATTATCTGGTTTATAAATGATTAAAGCATATTTCCCTGAAGATAATAAATATTGATGTGTAAGGGCCGTTCCAACAGTAGTTGTCCAATTTGTTTCATTATAAAATGACGAAGTTTGAATTTCAGTAAATGAATTTGTAAGTGGATTGTATTTTTCGAATAGAAGACCACCTAATTGTGCTCCATAGATTCCATAACCACCACCCACAATAGCTCCGCCATCATCGGTCGGGATAATAACTGGGAATGAACGCTCCACTAAACAAGCACCTGTAGAAGTAAATGAGTTTGTTACAGGGTCGTAAATTTCGGCTGTTGAAGCTGAAGCATACCAATTTCCAATTACCATTACACGCCCATCTTTTAGAGTGGCTGAAGTAGCATTGGTTCGGGGAACATTCATTGAAGCAGCAGCTGTAAAACTTTTGTCGGTAGAATTATAAATTTCAGTAGTAGCGAGCTGACCAACTCCCCAACCAGTGGAACAACCAGCACCAATAAGATAATTACCATTGTTTAATTTGGCAGCAAAGGACATATCTCTATCTCCAACCGAATTGGTCACTGTCCATTGTTTAGTTGAACCATCATAAGTTTCAACACTTTTTGTCAGATAAAATCCATTCACATGACCTCCCAATACAACAAATTCATTTGCTGAAATAACTAGTTGAACGTGCGAACCTCTTGCCGTAATAAGACTTGGCATGTTCTCAATTGTCAGCGTATTTTCTGCAAAAGCAAAAAATGAAACAAACATTAATGTTCCAAATAAGATAAATTTTGTTTTCATAAGGCTATAAATTTAGGTGAATTATAAATAGTTACAAGACTTATTTTTAAACCGTTAATCTAACAATAGATGCCATTACGAAATATGGTATTTATATCTATAAAACAAAAAAAATAAGTTTTTGTTTTAAAAAAAATGTGACAACTTTATCAGAAGACCACATTATTCTTGACCTCAACTAAATCATTTTTGTAGTTATAGAGCGATGAATAAATTACTAAATTATTTTTCGGACTGTATTATTACATGAAAGACCATTCAAATTTTTTATCGCTCATGAGGGAGTAGATTTCAATCTTTGGAAATGACCGCAAACCATACTTGATTTTCGAAAGTCTTAATCAAAGGTGATTTTTGAAAAGAAACTGATTATTCAAAACGATTATAAATTATTGTTTGTATTCTAGTGTGCCTTTTATGGTGCAAGATTATTATTAGTAAAGTAGAATTGACATATTAATTATTCATTTAAGTAAATGAATAATTAATTGCAAAAATGAAGAAGAAAAATTTTGAAGAAGAAAAAAAACAATTTAAGTATTCAATTGTTTTGAAATAAAATGAAAAATAATATTAAATGAAAGGAAATTTTGATTCAATAATTAATGAGAACCGACCTATAATAGTTGATTTTCATGCCGTATGTTGCGGTCATATATTGAGGCAATTCAGATAAATGATCTATATCATTCATAAATTGACCTAGTAATTAATGATATTTAAGGAAATATTGAGTTTAAAATTTTGATTTACAATTCTTTTCATATATTTTTGTCTTTTCGAGGTTTATAATCTGAAACGAGCATTTAAACCTTCATTTGCATTCTATTGTCCCAGTACTATAATCTTAAATCAATACATACTAAAATGACAAAAAAGCATTTATTTTCGATAGTCATTGCCTTGACTATATTTTCATCATGGTGTTCTTCACAGGAATTAGTTGAATGGAGAGGTTTTGAACGGACAGGTATATATAATGAAACCGGATTATTGAAAGAATGGCCTGCCGAAGGACCAAAATTGCTATGGAGTTACGATGGTCTTGAAAAAGGTTTTTCATCGGTCACTGTGGTAGGTGACAAAGTATACTGTACAGGGCAAAAGGATGGTATTGGATTTTTAGTTGCTCTTGATACAGCCGGAAAGCTAATATGGAAAGCCGAATATGGTAAAGAATGGAACGAATCATTTCCTGGTTCGAGAACAACACCAGTTTACTTTAAAGGAATGTTCTATTTGTCATCAGCTTTGTGTGAAGCCATGTGTATTGATGCAAAAACAGGTAAGAAGATTTGGAGTGTTGATTTAAAAGAAAAATTTAATGCTCAAAACATTACATGGGGTGTTGTTGAAGCACCTATTGTTGTTGACAATAAAGTGATATTCACACCCGGAGGTGAAAATATTTCAATAATGGCTTTAAATAGAATGACGGGCGAAACAATTTGGACTTCGAAAGCTACATCCGAAAAATCAGCATATTGTTCGCCACTACTTTTCACACATAATAATAAACAATATATTGCCACTTCACTAATTAATAATATTGTTGGTATTGACATCAACGATGGAAAATTACTTTGGAATATTTCTCAAGTTAACCAACATTCTATCCATCCCAACACTCCAATGTATAAAAATGGCTATATTTATAGTATGACTGGCTACAAAACTGGTGGAGTTATGATTAAACTGTCGGATGATGGACAAAGTGCAATTGAGGTTTGGCGTAACACTTCGCTTGATGGTCAAATGGGAGGTGCAGTGTGGATTGATAATTACATTGTGGGTTCGGGACACCAAAGTGATAAAAGTTGGCAATGTCTCGATGCCAAAACAGGCGAAGTACTGCATACTACTAAAGAAATTGGAAAAGGTGTGGTAATTTATGCAGATGGTTTGTATTATTGTTATGCTGACAATGGTGAAATGGGAATAATGGAATTGAACGAAAATGGTTTTAAATTGAAATCAAAATTTAGAGTTCAGTTAGGTACCGATCAACATTGGGCACATCCTGTTATCGATAAAGGCATACTTTACATCCGCCATGGAAATACGCTTATGGCTTATTCTATAAAAGTGTAACTTCAATAATCCCCAAATCACATTGACCAATAGAACGATAAAAATATTCGTTGTTGCAGCAACAGGCATTAGTCTGTTGTTGCTGCTTTATTGGCAACTGAATGACCCTACAAAAGATTTTCAGGTTTACAAACCCGGAATGGATAAAACTGGAGAAGTATCTGATTCTGTCTCATCCGAAAATGTAATAATTGGCGAGTTTTTCAAGAAAAATGCTGATTTTCAATCTGATTTAACTGAAAATTGGCCTTCGTTTCGAGGTGTTAATTACGACAATAAAATTATAACTTCTTATAAAATCAACGAGAACTGGGATATTAAAGAACCCAAAATTGTATGGCAAATTCCTACAGGAGAAGGACATGCAGCTCCTGCTATTTTTAAAGGACTTGTTTATTTTATCGATTATGATGAAACTCTTAAAGCGGATATTTTAAAATGTTTATCATTAGAAACCGGTGAGGAAGTCTGGCGCCGTTGGTACAACGTTCATATCAAACGAAATCATGGAATGTCGCGTACCATTCCTGCAGTAACCGAAGACTATGTGGTTACAATGGGACCTCGCTGCCATGTGATGTGTACCGAAAGAGTAAGTGGCAATCTGTTATGGGGCATCGATCTCGAAAAACAGTATAAAACCGAAACTCCACTTTGGTATACCGGACAATGTCCAATTATCATCGACAATACTGCTATTCTCGCTGTGGGTGGTACTGCACTGATGATTGCTGTTGATTGTAAGACGGGGAAAATACTTTGGGAAACTCCCAATGAGAAAAATTGGAAAATGTCTCATTCGTCAGTTATCCCAATGACTATTCAAAATAAAAAAATGTTTGTTTACGCTTCGGTAGGTGGAATAATAGGAATATCAGCAGAGCCTGCCGATAAGGGAAAAATTTTATGGGAAATTTCCGATTGGGCGCCTTCTGTGATAGCTCCTACTCCTATCTACTTAGGAAATAATAAGATTTTTGTTACAGGTGGCTATGGTGCTGGTGGAGCTATTTTAGAAATAGCTGAGAAAAATGGAAATTTCACTGCAAAACTCGACTCAAAATTTGCACCTCACGAAGGACTTGCTTCCGAACAGCAAACTCCCATTATAAACGACGGTTATATTTATGGTATTCAACCAAAGGATGCAGGAGTAAATCGGAATCAGTTAATCTGCTATCAGATACCTGATTTGAAAACACCAATATGGCAAAGCGGCAAAGAAAATCGATACGGTTTGGGCCCTTATATGCAGATTAACGATAAATTTTTGATATTGGATGATGAAGGAACACTTTCCATGCTTCAAGTCTCATCCAAATCGTTTAAGCTTATTAATCAGAAGAGAATATTCGAAGGACACGATGCCTGGGGCCCATTTGCTTTTGCCAATGGTTATCTCTTGTTGCGCGACTCGAAAAACATTTATTGTTTGAATTTAAAACCATAAGCCCCTAAATCCCCTAAAGGGGACTTGAAGATTGGTATGCTAAGTTTAGCATTATATTGTTCCTAGTACTTACTTATTTAATTAGTTAGGCATGAAAAAAAACATTATTACAATATCTCTGATAATACTATTTATTGCTGCTTTGGTTTTGATGGGATATTATTTTATCAAACCAAAATACGACAACAACAATAAGAATCCTTACGATTTAAAAATCGACAGTATTGGACAAATTGATGCTGAACATTTTTGCAGTTCAAACGCTTCAACTTACAATATTCCATTTAATAACTCAAAAGCTATTGCAGTAGACCATAACAACAATATTTATATTTCTGGCGATAGTTCTATCTTGATTTTAGAGGAATCGGGAAAAGTAATTCGCACTTTCAAGACAAATAAGCAAACTGCTACGGCATTAGTTGTCGACAACAACAATAATATTTTTGCAGCTCTCGTTAATCATATAAACATATATTCCAATAAAGGCGAACTTCTCAAAGAGTTTCCAATTATTTCTGAAGAATCATACATAACTTCCATTGCAGTCAACAATAATTCAATTTTTATGGCTGATGCCAGTGCTGCTTTAGTATATGAATACAAAAAAGATGGAACTTACCTCAATACTTTTGGAACAAAAAGCAATAAAGAGGAAATAAGTAGTTTTATACTACCAAGTTACTACTTTGATGTAGCAATAGCGCCAGATGCTACAATTTGGATTGCAAATACAGGAAAACACAAATTGGTAAATTTCGACTCGAACGCAAAAGTATTGTCTTTTTGGGGCGAAACCTCATCGTCTGTCGAAGGATTCTGTGGCTGTTGTAATCCATCGCATTTTGCAATTATGAAGGATGGGTCGTTTGTAACTGCTGAAAAAGGAATCGTTCGTGTAAAAAAATATGATTCGAAAGGAAATTTCCAATGTGCCATTGCTGGCCCTGACACCTTCAAAGAAGCTTCAACAGGTTTAGATATTGCGATTAATTCTAAAAATCAGATTTTGGTACTTGAACCCGATGCAAAAGAAATACACATATTCACTTTAAAACAATCAGAAGCTCATGAGTGAAAAGAAGATTGATAAATTAAAACTATTAAAATCACCCACAAAACTAAACAGACGTGATTTTTTGAAAACTGGTTTACGGGCTGCTGCTTTTTTATCAATAGCCTCAATTACAGGATATTCAATGAGCAAATCAATGTCCGATGATTTAGTTTGGCAGATTGACCCAAACAAATGTGTACAATGTGGTCGCTGTGCAACAACTTGTGTATTAAATATGTCAGCAGTAAAATGTATGCATGTATACAAAATGTGTGGATATTGTGATTTGTGTGGCGGATATTTTAAACCACAAATTAAAAACTTAGATACGGGCGCCGAAAATCAGTTATGTCCTACTAAAGCTCTACATCGTACTTTTGTCGAAACTCCATATTATAAATACGATGTTGATGAGGAATTGTGTAATGGTTGTGGAAAGTGTGTTGAAGGCTGTGGAGCGTTTGGAAACGGTTCGTTACAGCTACAAATAAATCACGATATATGCAGTAATTGTAATCAGTGTGCAATCGCCAAAGTATGTCCGTCCGGAGCAATTTCACAAATTCCTGCAAGTAAGGGTTATTTGGTACGAAGTAGTTTTCAGACACCTAAAATTTGATATTCTCTATGATTATGAATACTATAAAACGCAAAAAATAAAGTGGAAAAAATCAAATACATATTCATTGGTCTGTTCTTGTTCATTATCAATCAGACTGGTTTTGGTCAGCGATTTCCAGAGCCTGAGTTCGAGACTGGTCATGTACCACCCGAATTACAAGCTGTTGCACCCAGAGCATTACAGTGGGAATATTTAGATGTAATAGTTTTGTTTATTGCACTTTCGGTCATGAGTTGGTTTGTCATTAAAAAACGCTCACGCAAAGGAATTTTTTGGACAAGTATTTTTTCAATCATATATTTTGGAATTATTCGTTTAGGTTGTGTCTGTTCTATAGGTTCAATACAAAATGTAACCATGTCGTTCTTCCAATCCGATTTTGTTATTCCGCTTACGATAGTTGCATTCTTTGTTTTACCACTTATTTTCACTTTATTCTTCGGACGTACTTTTTGTGCAGGGGTCTGTTTTATGGGAGCTGCACAAGATTTGGTGAATATCAAACACATTTCGTTACCCAACTGGTTAAGTAAACCCTTGGGAGCCATTCCATATATTTACTTAATGTTAGCAATTATTCTCGCCGCTACAGGTGCCGATTTTATAATTTGTCGATACGATCCATTTATCGGCTTTTTCAGGATGAATGCCACATTTGGAATGTTTGTTTTCGGAGCAGCTATTCTAGTCCTTGGAGTTTTTATTGGACGACCATATTGTCGTTTTATCTGCCCTTACGGCGTAATCCTAAATTGGTTGTCAAAATTATCGTTCTGGCACACCACCATTACACCTTCAAACTGTATTCAGTGTAAATTGTGCGACACATCCTGTCCTGTAGATGCTATAAAAAAACCGGTTAATATCAAACCCGAATCCGGAGATAAAGGAAAAAAACGATTGATATTGCTTTTTATCCTTCTACCATTTTTCATGTTTTCGGGTGGATTTATTGTATCGCGATTATACAAACCTATTTCAACCATACATCCTACCGTAAAACTTGCCGAGGAGATTAAATGGGAAAAAGACAACAATAAAAAGACTGAAACAGAAGAATCATTGGCTTTTCATAGCACAGGTGTTCCAAGAGAACAATTATTTAAGGATGCTGCTGATATTCAGAAATTTTATCTATATGCTACCTGGATTGGAGGAGCTCTTTTGGGTTTATTTTTTGGAATCGGACTTTTAAAAACAGCTATTGTTCGGAAACAAATCGACTATGAACCCGATAAAGGTAATTGTGTGAGTTGTGGCAAATGCTACAAGTATTGTCCGGTTGAAAAGCAAGTTTAATAAATGTAGAATTTATAACAATGAGTGATAAATCAAAAAATATTTCAAAATACATTGCCATATTGTCGGCTACTGTAGTTATTATCGTGAGTGCATTCATGATATTGAATTACGTGCAGATTTCAACTAACAATCCGATTGAAAGCAGTCTGATTGATAACTTAGTCAAGAAACTTGAAACCAGCGATAACGATCAGGCTTTACGAGAAGAAATACGACTTGTTGATTTGATGTCGCGCAAAGTCTATTTCTCATATATTTGGCAAATTGAATCGGGTGCATGGATAATACTGGCTTTTGGATTGGTTTTTCTTACCTCTTTAAAAATATACACAAAAAAAGAAACGATTGAAGTTGTACAACAAAGTAAGCAAAAGCATTTTTGGGAAATAAAATCAGATGAAAGGAAATGGTTGATTGTGGGTGTAGGAATATTAGCTTCTTCAGCATTGGTATTGTCTTTTTTATCCGAGAAATATTATTCCGATTTTGGAACTTATGCCGAAGAGAAATTTAGCGACAATCTTCCTCTGGAAATAAATGATAAAGATTCTAAAAGTGCAACTGCTGATTCAAACCAAATTGTTACGGATACTATTGAAAATTCTGGGACAGATGAATCAGCTTCAGACAGCATTCAGTTGCCAGATTATCCGTCTGATAATGAAATAAAACGAAATCATCCGGGATTCAGAGGTCCATTTGGGCTTGGTGTAAATTATAAAACCAAACTACCTACTGAATGGGACGGACCAACAGGAAAAAACATTAAGTGGAAAAAAGCTCTTCCACTTCCCGGATTAAATTCGCCTGTATTATGGGGAAATTATTTATTTATTGCCGGAGCAAATGCAAACACAAGGAAAGTATATTGTTACAACAGAATTAGTGGAGCTTTGATTTGGACTAAAGAACTTAAAAATATAGCTGGTAGCCCGTCTAAAGCGCCAAAAGTGACTAACGATACTGGGTATTCAGCATCAGGACTTACTACCGATGGAAAAAGAGTATACGCCATTTTTGCTACAGGTGACATTATAGCCATCGACTTTGAGGGAAATCAAATCTGGGCAAAAAACGTAGGTGTACCCGACAATCATTACGGTCATTCCTCTTCATTACAGTTTTATAAAGACAAATTAATAGTACAATACGACGATAATAAATCATGTAAACTTATAGCATTATCGACTCATACAGGTGCTGAAGTGTGGAAAACAAAAAGAGAAGGTCAAATTTCATGGTCGTCGCCAATTATTGTATCAAAAGCAAACAGTGCTGAGATTATAGTAAATAATTTACCTTATGTGGCTTCGTACGATGCCGAAACAGGTAAGCAAAAATGGAAATTAAGTTGTTTGTCAGGCGAAATTGGACCATCCCCAGCCTATGGAAATGGAATGGTTTTCGTTGCAAACGAATATGCAAAGATGATAGGAATCAAAGACGGAAAAAAGGTTTGGGAAAATTACGATTATCTTCCAGACGTTTCGAGTCCAGTAGCTTATAAAGAGTATGTTTTCTTTACTACTTCTTATGGCGATATGGTGTGTATTAATCAAAAAGACGGTGCACTTCTGTGGCACCATGAGTTTGATAACGGATTTTATGGATCACCTGTAATTGCTGATGGAAAATTATATAGCATTGACCGTACCGGAAAAACCATTATAGTTGATGCAGCACCTAAATTTAAACTAATTGGAGAACCGATATTGGGTGAAAAATCGGATTGTACACCAGCATTTGCAGACGGGATGATATATATCAGAGGAGTTAACAACTTATTTTGTATTGCTCTAAAATAAACTTTTGTTAGAAATAAGAATCTGAATTTCAAAGGGAATGACGCAAGATATTGAACATATCGTAAAAAAAATAATTTTAGAAAAGGGAAACAAAAAAAATAATTTGATTCCCATTCTTCAGGCCATACAGTCTGAATTTAATTATTTGCCATCCGAAGCATTGCAGATGGTTTGCGATACGACTGAAATAACCGAATCGCAAATTACGGGTGTTTCTACTTTTTATTCTCAATTCAGACATACGCCTGCAGGCAAGCATACCATAAAAGTTTGTGTTGGAACAGCCTGTCATGTAAAAGGTGCTGTGCAGGTTTACGATGCTTTCAAACGCCATTTGAAACTTGAAGGAAACAACGACACCGATTCTGAAGGAAACTTTACACTTGAGCAAGTAGCTTGTTTGGGTTGCTGTACTTTGGCTCCGGTAGTCCAAATAGATGATGTGACTTATGGAAAAGTAAGCCAAAGTGAAGTTGAAAATGTTCTCGAAGATTTTGCTGATAAACAGACAAATACGAAAAATAAACAACACGAATTTATAAGATCAGAACTAAAATCCGGTGAAATCAGATTGGGATTAGGTTCGTGTTGTGTAGCAAGTGGTAGCGATCAAATTCAGGCAGAAGTGCTGTCAACGCTTTCGTCAAACAACTTAGCTACTAATGTCAAACAAGTTGGGTGTGTAGGAATGTGTCATCAAGTACCTCTTATTGAAATTGTTGAGGAAAATAGACCTTCAGTTCTTTATTCAAAAGTATCGCCAAATGATGTAAACGAAATTATTCTAAATCACTTTAAGCCCAAAGGTTTAAAATATAGAATGAAGAGCAAATTTCTAAATGCCTTAGAAAATATTTATAACAAAAAAGAGGAGTCATCCGTTTCGAACCGATATTTGGATATTCACGAAAAGCAGGTAGATAACTTCTTGAGCAAGCAAAAACACATTGCAACGGAACTTAAAGGAGTTTTAAACCCAGTTGATATTGATGAATATAAAGCCAATGCCGGATTTGTAGCATTGAAAAAATGTTTGACTACTCTAAGCTCACAACAAGTTGTCGAACAAATTAAAATTAGTGGATTAAGAGGTCGTGGTGGTGCCGGTTTCCCAACCTGGATAAAGTGGAATATAGTTCTCAATGAGCAAACCAACGAAAAATACGTTATTTGTAATGGAGATGAAGGTGACCCTGGCGCTTTTATGGATCGTATGTTACTCGAATCATTTCCATTTCGAATCATCGAAGGACTTATTATAGCGGCTTATGCTACTGGAGCAACCAAAGCATTTTTATACATTCGGGCCGAATATCCATTGGCTGTTAAACGAATTCAGGATGCCATTGAAGTCTGTAAAACAAATCATTATCTGGGTGAAAATATTTTAGAAACTGATTTCTCACTCGAAATGGAAGTATTTCAGGGAGCAGGCGCTTTTGTGTGTGGCGAAGAAACTGCGTTGATTGCATCTATGGAAGGTGAGCGCGGAATGCCTCGTATCAGACCTCCTTACCCTGTTAAGCAAGGGCTTTCTGATTATCCAACGTTGGTTAATAATGCTGAAACCTTGGCCAATATTCCATGGATAATTCGTTTTGGAGGAGAGCAATACAGTAAAATTGGAACAAAAGACAGCACTGGCACCAAGGTTTTTGCGCTGGCAGGTAAAGTAGCACGCGGAGGACTTATCGAAGTTCCCATGGGAATTACCATTAACGAAATAGTAAACGATATTGGTGGCGGAATTCAGGACAATAAAAAATTTAAAGCAGTACAAATAGGAGGACCATCGGGAGGGTGTATACCGGCTTCGTTGGGTGATACAGCAGTTGATTTCAAACATCTGATTGAAATTGGTGCCATGATGGGTTCAGGTGGACTTGTGGTACTTGACGAAACTGATTGTGCTGTTGATATTGCCCGATATTTTCTTAGTTTTACACAAGAACAGTCCTGTGGAAAATGCGTTTTTTGCAGAACAGGCACAAAACACATGCTCGAAATTCTAAATCGAATTTGCAATGGAAAAGGCAAAATGGAAGATTTGGATACGCTTGAAAACTTAGCAACTAAAATCATCAAAGGAAGTCTTTGTGGTTTGGGAAAAACTGCACCAAATCCAGTGTTGACATCTTTAAAATATTTTAGAGATGAATATATAGCTCACATAAATGGACATTGTCCGGCAAAAAAATGTACCGAACTTATACAATATAGTATTGATGATAGTTGCATTGGATGTACTAAATGCGCTCAGAACTGTCCTGTGGATGCAATTGAAAATCTGCCTCATCAAATTCACAGTATTGATCAAGAGAAATGCATTAAATGTGATGTTTGCAGAATAGTTTGTCCAATTGATTCGGTAAAAATATTATCATAGAAGTAATTGGAATAATTTAATAGAGTTTGAAGTCGTCTTGACTTTTTATAATGTCGCTCCTACGGAGCTTATATTTGTTTGAATAATATTTACTACCATAATTTTACTCCTAACGGAGCATTTTATTAGCTTCGGAGAAGCGATATTATTTTATAAGTTAAAAGTCAAGACGAGCTCTTTATATAAGTTTGCTTGTTTTAAAAATAGAACGCGGATTCTCGCTGATTTAGCGGATATCCGCAGATAAAATAATTTAAACGGATGAATACGGATTTTATCCCCGATAAATCGAGGCTGATTTTATTTTCTATATCTTTATCCTCTCGCCAAAGGCGAGAAAAATCCGTTTTACATCCGCTAAATCAGCGTGAATCCGCGTTCTATTTCTTTGTTTAAATAAAATATTTTACCACGACTAAAGTCTTAATTCAGTAAATAGAAATGCCTGAAATTAAAATAAATAACAATTCCATTACGTGCCAGTCTAACGAAACAGTTTTAGATGTTGCCAATCGTGCTGGGATTCATATTCCAACCATGTGTTGGATAAAGGATTTCAAGCCGTCAACATCCTGCATGGTTTGTGTTGTTCAGGATAAACGAAACAATAAAATTATTACTTCATGTTCGGCATTGGTCGAAGATGGAATGGATATTATAACTAACAACGAAGAAGTATTGGATATGCGCAAAAGTGCGCTTGAGCTTCTTCTGAGTGAACATCAAGGCGATTGCGAAGCTCCTTGCCAACGGGTTTGTCCTGCTGAAATGGATATACCACTTATGAATAGGCTTATAGCAGCCAATAAAATGGACGAAGCTATTCATATTGTTCGAGAAACCATAGCTCTGCCCGAAATACTAGGGTATATTTGTCCTGCTCCTTGCGAAAAAGCCTGTCGTAGAAAAGATATTGACGAAGCTGTATCCATTTGTTTACTGAAGCGATTTACAGCTGAAACAGATTTAAAAAGCGTTGAAAAAATTCAAAAATCTCTTACAGCACAAAATGTAGCAATAATTGGCGCAGGACCGGCTGGTTTGGCTGCGGCATTTTATTTAGTACAAAAGGGTTATAATTGCGATATTTTTGATTCTAATGAACTTGCCGGTGGCAAAATGAGAACTGACATTGTCGAAGAAAAGCTTCCACAATATGTTTTGGATAAGGAAATTGAACGAATAAAGTCAATGGGAGTAAATTTTTATCAAAATCAAACGATAGATGCTTCGACAATTATTGACTCGCTCTCCGAGAAATATCAATTTATTGTATTTGCAGTTGGTTCTGAAAAAACAATTGAAACTGAAAATTTCGAAAAAACGAATTTATCGGAATTAAAAGAGTTGGAAATATTCAGGGTGAAAAATTGTCCTATTTTTGTACCAAAACAAATTTCGTATAAAAGTAAAATGGCAGTTCGTGCTACTGCTTCGGGTCGGAAATGCAGCGAATGGATATTAATGTTTATTGAAAGTGGAATAGTATCAACGCCCGAAAAAAAGTTCAACTCGGTTTACAATCGAATTAAAGATGAAGAACAAGCTGAATTTCTGAAAGATGCAGAAAACCATGATGTTCGAATACAAACAGAAACTTATCTGAAAGGATTTACAATAGAACAAGCAATTTCAGAAGCTGGGCGTTGCTTACATTGTGATTGTAGAAAAAAAGATAATTGCAGTTTAAGAACACAATCAAGCAATTACAAAGCCAGTCAAAGAGTATATACATTGGCTCAACCAGCGAATATGCAAAAGAATACAGAGCATCCTGAAATTGTACTCGAAACACTAAAGTGCATTAAATGTGGCATTTGTATTCAAACAGCACAAAACACAAATGACAGTACCGGATTTGCATTTTCAGGACGTGGTTTTGATGTGAAAATTTCAATTCCTATCGAAAAAAGCATCAATAATTTAAGTAAGTTTACGGCTATTAGCTGTGCTAAAAACTGTCCGACCGGAGCAATATCAATAAAAAAATGAAGAAATCACTGTCAAGCATATTATTCCTATTTATTTTTGTTCAAGTGTTTGGACAATCAGGAACCGATTGGCAAAATTATCGGGGAAACAATGCACTTAGTGGGAATTCGCACAGTGTTTTGAACACGCCTTTGAAAATGCTTTGGAAATTCAAAACTGGCGACGAAATAAAAGCGTCTCCCATCATTAGCGAAAACCTGATTTTTATTGGCTCGATGGACGGAAATCTATATGCTATTGACTATAAAGGAAAAGTAAAATGGAAATTCAAAGCTGAATCATCCATTGAAGCCTCTCCAATTGCTTTTAGAAAGACTTTATTTGTGAGCAGTTCGAATGGTTTATTGTATGCACTCGAAACCGAAACAGGCAAGCTTAAATGGAAATACAGAACCGGCGGACAAATTATGGGCTCAGCCAATTGGCAATCGGATGGGAATGGTGTACAGATACTAGTACCAAGTTATGATTTTTGTTTATATAGTTTGAATAGCGAAACTGGGAAGCTTAAATGGAAATACGAAACTGAAAATTATTTAAATGGTGCTGCCGCCACCGACAATAAAAAGATTGTAATTGGCGGTTGCGATTCGTACCTACATATAATTGATGCCAGAAATGGCAAACATATATCTAAAATTGAAATTGGAACTTATGTTGCCGAGTCGGCAGCAATCTCAAACAATCTGGCTTATGTGGGTGATTACGATGGAGGTTTTACCTGCATTAATCTCACTACTAACAAAATACAATGGAAGTTTTTGAATCCAAAAGCAACTCCATTTTTGAGTTCTCCCGCAGTGAACAACGATAAAGTATTTATTGGTTCACACGACAAAAAAGTATACTGTTTTAATAAAACCAATGGCAAAATTTTGTGGACATATCAAACTTTTGGTAAAATTGAAAGCTCACCTATTCTGCTTAAAAATAAGCTAGTAATCTGTTCAAACGATGGAATGATATATTTCATTGATATAAATACTGGCAAAAAAATATACAGTTACGAACTGGGGGTAGCGGTAAAAAGCACACCTGCCATTATTAATAATTTCATGGTGATTTCTGGTAAAGATGGATATGTGTATGCTTTTACTGGAAAAAAATGACAATGAGTATGGCTAAAAATAAACAAATAAAAATCGCATACTTGCTTCCGGGCTCTGGAGGTACATTTTATTGTGGCAATTGCCTTAGAGATAAGATATTTATAAAATCGCTGAAAGATGGTGGACATGATATTCTTATGATTCCCATGTATTTGCCACTTAATTTGGAAGAATACGAAACCGAAAGTCCGATTTTTTACGGTGCAGTAAATATTTATTTGGAACAGTTACACCCAATTTTTAAAAAGTTACCTCATTGGCTAAAAAAATTACTTGATTCAAAAAGCATACTCGATTTTGCAGCCAGACAATCGGCATCGACCAATGCCAATGGACATGAGGAAATGACCATTTCGATGCTAAAAGGTTCGGATGGTAAGCAATCGGAAGATTTGGATACGCTTATTAATTGGTTGAAAGTGCACGAAAAACCCGATGTAGTTCATATCTCGAATGCTTTACTTTCAGGTATGGCAAAAAAACTAAAATCGGAATTAAACTGTAAAGTTGTTTGTACGCTACAGGATGAAGATGAATGGATTGATGAAATGCGACCAAACTATGCTGCAGAAACATGGAAAATCATCGAAACAAATTCCGAACACATTGATGCATTTATTGCTGTTAGCGATTATTTTGCAAAACTTATAAGCTCAAAAGTAGATATTCCGGCTTCAAAAATCCATGTAATTCATAATTTTATAGGGCAAGATTATATCCATACTAATCATCTTATCAAACCTGTTCATTCGATAGGTTATATGTCGAAAATCAATTCAAGCTTCGGGGCTGACCTACTTTTCGATGCATTTGCAACACTTAAAAAGGAAGAACCGTTTTCTGATTTGAGATTAATATACACCGGTGGATATACTGATGATTACAAAGAAATTGTTAGTCAAATCAAGAAAAAATCGAAGAAACTCGGCTTCGAAAAAGATGTGGAATTTATTCATGATTTAAGCTCCAAAGGCAAGCAAAAGTTTCTCGAATCGATAAGTTTATATTGCGTACCTTCGCGACGCAAAGAAGCTTTTGGTATTCACATTCTTGAAGCTCAAGCCTATGGCGTACCTTCGGTAATGCCCGATATTGGTGCATACGCCGAGATTATTTCGAAAAGTAAAGCCGGATTGCTTTACGACCCAAGCGACCCAATGAATTTGACCAATACTTTGCGAGAGCTACTCACAAACAAGGAATTATACAATGAATTACAAAATAATTGTAAAACATCGATATCATCAATTTTCGACAGTACCGTACAGACAAATAAAATAGTGGCTATTTACAAGAAATGCCTTGAATCGAAAGAATAATAAAAAAACAGATTTACCATGTTGAATATTAAAAATATATCTAAATCATACGAAAGTCAACTGATTCTTGATAACATAAGTTTTGAAATAGGAAAAGGCGAAACTGCCGCTATTATTGGTCCATCGGGTTCAGGGAAAACTACTTTATTAAATTTAATTGGTTTACTCGATAAACCTGATAATGGAAATGTTTTTTTCAATAATGAAGATGTGGCTTTATTAAGCGAAAATGGGAAAAGTATTTTCAGAAACAAACATATAGGCTATATATTCCAAATGCATTATCTTTTACCACAGTGCACCGTTTTTGAAAACATACTTATTCCCACATTAAGCTATAAACACAAAGCTGATAAGTTGGCTGCTATTGAAAGAGCTGAGTATATGCTGGAAAAGTCCAATATGATACAGCACCGCAATAAACTTCCAGGACAACTTTCGGGTGGAGAATGTCAGCGAACAGCTTTTGTGAGAGCTTTGATAAACCAACCCGATTTAATTCTTGCTGATGAACCTACTGGCTCACTCGATGAAGAAAATGCTTCGATACTTTCAACCGAGTTAATTCAGTTGAATCAGGAATTTAATACTACGCTGATTGTTGTAACACACTCCAATCAATTGGCAAGCAAGATGAACAAAATATGGCATTTGAAAAACCATAAGTTAATAGGCGAATAATTATTGGTTATATCAGTAATGTTCAAAATAGAATTTCACATTATTTATTGGATAGCTATTCATTAAGTATTTAGAAAGAAATAAAGTCCTATAATCATATTAAAATAAACAGAAGAATAGAACGCAGATACACGCTGATTTAGCGGATAAAAAACGGATAAGAATTCCGACAAGTCGGAATGATTTTCAATTTTTTATTGTCTTATCAGTCATGCTTGCATGACTTAAATCTGTTTTAAATCCGTTAAGATCTATCCGTTTTTATCCGCTAAATCCGTGTTCCATTATTATAGAAAAAGCAATATTAAAAAGAACAACTATTAAAATCTTCTACTTCCATGAATTTATTTAAACTATTACTTCGCAATTTATCGTATTACAAAAAAGAGCATTTGCTACTTTTGACTGGATTGATTTTGAGCGCAGCAGTTTTGACATCGGCTCTCATTATCGGCGATTCGGTAAGCTATAGTTTAAATAAAATTGCATCTGATCGACTTGGAAATACCCAACAAATTATCCAAACTCAAGAACGATTTGTACCTTATTCGTTTTCCCAAACCCTATCGGATGAACTGGAAATTCCGATAGCACCAGTGTTAATGATTAGAGGATTGGCAGCTTCAGATCAAAGCGAAACCCGAATACCAAATGTTCAGGTTTGTGGCGTCGATAATCGGTTTTGGGAAATGGCTGATTGCAAAATGCCACAATTAAATGACAATGAAGTTATTGTAAATAAAAAACTGGCTTCAAAACTAAATTTAAAAGTGGGTGACGAAGTCTTTGTACGAATTGAAAAAGTGAGTTTTGTCAGCAATAATGCTCCATTTGTACCCGACGAAAATAATAGTATTGCATTGCGAATGATGGTAAGAGAAATTGCCGACGAAAAATCCTTCGGTAATTTTGATATCAGAACGAATCAGATTTCACCTTACACTGTTTTTTTCTCTATCGAAAAACTTTCGAAACTGAATTTCGATGCTGTTTTTGCTAATCTAATGCTTGTTGCTACTAATGATAAATCATCGTCTGAAATTTCAGACGCAATAAAAAAATGTTGGTCGATTGATGACTTAAATCTCAAATTCAGAAGAATTGTCGATCAGGAAAAAGTTGAATTAAGCTCCGATCGGATTTTTATTGAAGATACGATACTCAATCTATTAAAATCGAAAGGTTTAAATCCGGAACCTCAAATAACTTACCTGATAAATTACATCCGTTCAAACAATAAATACACGCCTTATTCATTTGTTTCGGGATTATCGGTTTATCCCGACCATATAGTAGATTCAAACGATATAATAATAAATAAATGGCTAGCCAAGGACTTGCAAATCAACATTAATGATACTGTTCAATTACAATATTATACGGTTGAATCATTTCGAAAACTCGAAGAAAAAAGTGCTTCATTTATTGTACAAGATATTGTCGATATACAAGGGTTTGCCAATGACCGAATGTTGATGCCTGCATTCGAAGGATTAGCCGGAGTTGACCATTGTAATGATTGGAATGCAGGAATACCCATCGATTTTTCGAAAATTCGCGATAAAGATGAAAAGTGGTGGACGGATTACAAAGGAACTCCCAAAGCATTTATTGCGTATGAAAAAGCGGTGCAACTTTGGAGTAATGATTTTGGAAGTTCCACATCCATTCGTTTTGATTTACAAGCCGATACAACTAAAATTAAGCAAACGATTCTGAGTGGAATTAATCCTTCAGATATTGGAATAAATATTCAAAACATTAAAAAAGATGCTGGATGGTCGGCATCCAATGCAGTGGATTTTGCGCAGCTTTTTCTGGCACTTAGTTTTTTCCTAATTTTGTCGGCATTTATCCTTAGCGCCATGCTATTTTCGATGTTGCTCACTCAACGACAAAAAGAACAGGGTATTTATCGTTCGCTCGGTTTAAGAAAATTCAGCATATATAAGATATTTTATTTTGAAGGTTTGACCAATGCAATAATTGGAAGCTTTTTGGGCGTTTTCATTGCCATCTTATTCAGTCATTTGATCTTAGTTTCATTAAATTCTATTTGGTTTGACATCGTTCGAACATCTTCCATCAAAATCCACATTCTGCCAATGACATTAGTTCTTGGATTTTTATTGAATTTAGCTTTGTCAGCTTTTGTTATTTATTTAAGTTTAAGAGCTAATTTTAAAAAGCAAATAGCTGTACTAAACAAAAAAAACACATTTGACCTGTCAGGACAAAAAAGCAAGACAAAAAAAATCACAGGAATTATTTTTAGTATTTCAACCGCCTTGTTTATTTCATTGTTTTTGTATAGTATTTTAACAGATATTTATCAAAACAGCTCATTATTTTTCATGTCAGGTTTTCTTCTCCTGGCTTCATTGACATCATTATTTACCTTTTTCCTTCTCAGCAACACAAAGTCATCGATCTTTTTATCGAACACGAAATTAGCACTTCGTAATCTGAGTTTTCATCTGAAGCAAACCATAGGTATTTCGCTGATATTGTCAATCGGCATTTTTATAGTAATTTCAACGGGAGCTAATCGTACTGACTTAAGTAGGAATTCACACGAAAACAATTCAGGAACTGGCGGTTACGAATATTATATTGCCAGCAATATTCCTGTAATTACCGATATGACTACGAAGGAAGGCAGAACAAAAGTTGGATTGAACGAAGATTTCAATAATTTATCTGTTGTTCAGATGCAACGATTTAATGGTGATGATGCCAGCTGTTTGAACTTAAATAAAATCATTCGACCTTCGATACTTGGCGTAAATCCCGATAGTTTTATCAATCGCTCATCATTTTCGTTTGTAAACACCATTCAAAATACCAAACAAAGTCCATGGGAACTTCTAAGTAGTGAATGCCCAGCAAATTGTATTCCGGCCATATCCGATCAAACCGTCATAACGTGGGGTTTAGGCAAATCCATTGGCGATAGCATTGCATATTCCAACGAAAAAGGAGATACAATTTATCTGGTCCTCGTTGCCGGGCTCGCAAACTCAGTGTTTCAGGGTAATTTAATTATTTCGGATCGGAACTTTACAACACAGTTTCCATCGATAAGTGGTAGTAGTGTTATGCTGGCTGATATTGAAACTTCTCAAAGTGAAGAACTAAAGGAAAATCTGGAAAATGCTTTTAGAAATTATGGCGTTGAAATTGAATCCTGTTCTGACAGATTAGCCACATTCAACTCGGTTACAAATACATATCTCGATATTTTCCTGATTCTGGGGGCGATAGCATTAATACTTGGAACATTTGGTTTTGCAATCATCATAGTAAGAAGTATACATGCGGCAAAACATAATTTTGCCATGATGCAAGCTTATGGTATAACAACTGGCAAAATTCGAAAAATCATTATTATCGAATACCTGATATTGTTATTTAGTTCAACATTAATAGGAATACTTACTGCTGCAATAGCCAGTTTGCAAAGTTTAATGGCATCAAACTCGCACATACCTTATCCATTGCTAATTTCATTAATTGCTATTTTTCTGCTTAATGGTATTATCTGGATATTTGTCGGGAGCTATATTAGTCTGAAGAAGAATTTTATATCCAATTTGAGAAACGAATAACTCTACTTTATCAAAATAAAAAATCAATTCTATATTGACCCCCAAACCACCAAATGGTTGATTAAGAGAGGAATTATAAGGTGATCTGTGCAATTTCAGACATTCAATAGCCTCGTAGTTTAAACCGCAACAGTTTCATAAATCAGGTTCAAATTTGTGTATGGAAATATGGTTTTGGTATCATTTAGAAAGACACAAAGTTTTTTCACCGCTTCGTTTGCTCGTGGCGTTGAAAGGGAATGCAGTCTGACAATAAGTTCTCCATTTTTGTAATCGGGTA
>JAAFGX010000005.1 GCA_010365115.1 Paludibacter sp. | reverse complement strand
GATAGTTTGTGTATTCTAAAAAAGCACTTTAGCGTTCTATTCTCTTCTCTTTTTGCTTTTTCACAACAAACAGTCTCGAAACCTAATAATAAACTTTCAACCGTATCTTAGAAAAGAGCCTTTGGGGAAAATAAGAAAAGCACAAAACCAACCAGTTTTGTGCTTTCAATCGTAAGGTGTTATTTTATTTTGATTCGATAATTTTTATTTCAGATGTAACTTCAATAGCCTTTCTGTATAACGCTTCCACGCCACAGTAAGTATCTTCAGACATTTTTACAGCTTTTTCCAGTTTTTCAATTGGTAAATCTTTACCTGTAAATTCATAGATCACATGCATTTTAAAATAATGTTTTGGATGCACTTCGGTCACATCGCCCTGCACTTCAATATTACATTTTTCAATATCGACGTGCATTTTCTTTAAAATGGATACTACATCCATTCCAGTACAACCACTCAACGCCACCAACATTAGTTTCTTTGGACTTGGTCCTGAATCATTTCCACCAGCTTCCTGATTTGCATCCATCACTACTTTATGTCCGTTTACATCTGCTTCGAAAGTCAAATCACCTTTCCACTGCGTTTTGATAATGTGTTTATCTCCCATTTTTTTATTGTTTAATTGTTTTGGTAATAACATATAAAAATATGATTTTGTTTTTTAGATATTTAAATATTCTCAGAAAAAGTACTACTTTTGGTAAAATTTAAAACATATTATTATGAAAAAGACTATCCTTTATTTACTAATCTCAACTCTGATTCTCCCAACTTGGGGGAAAAACGAAAAGTACAATTTGTTAATTGGAACTTATACTAATACTGGAAAGAGTGAAGGCATTTATTCCTATGAAATTGATATGACAAAGGGAGAATTTGTTCGAAAATCGGTTGCAAAAGGAGTCAATAATCCAAGTTATTTAGCAATTTCACCCGATAAGAAATACGTTTATTCTGTAAGTGAAACTCCTGATGGTAGTGCCGCAAAGTCATTTTTATTTGATAAAAACACATCAGTTCTTACTTTTTTAAATGCATCATTGACAAAAAGTGGAGGCCCTTGTTATATTTCCACCTCAGAGAAACATGTATTTACAGCCAATTATGGTGGTGGAAGTATTTCTGTATTTGGACGTAAACCTGATGGTTCTCTTACTGATGTGTTGCAAGTAATTCAACATACCGGAGGGAGTATAAATAAAAAACGTCAGAATGAACCGCATGTCCATCAGGCAATTATATCACCCGATAATAAATATTTAATTGTAAATGATTTGGGAACTGATAATGTGACAGTTTACAAATACAATCCAAAAGCAGAAAATGATATTCTGATTCCATTTGACACACTCGCTGTGAAACAGGGAAGTGGTCCACGCCACGCCACATTCACTAAAGATGGTAAAAAACTTTATTTAGTACAAGAAATCGATGGAACTGTTTCGGTGTTGGGAGTGAGCGACGGGAAATTGAGTTTAATTCAGGAAACAACACTTGTGAAGAAAAAAGATATAGTTACCGGAGCGGCTGATATTCATCTCTCATCCGACGAGAAATTTGTATATGCCACCAATCGCGGAACTGCCAATGATATAACCTGTTTCTCGGTTGCAAAAGATGGGAAACTTACTTTTGTACAACAACTGGCTACTGGTGGTAAAGGTCCACGTAATTTCGCAATTTCACCCAACGGAAAACACCTTTTTGTTGCTCATCAAATCACTGATAATATAGTTATTTTTAAGAGAGATAAGAAAACCGGAAAACTCACCGATACCGAAAAAAGAATTGAAGTCGGATCGCCGGTTTGCCTGGTTTTTTATTGAAAAGTTCATTTATTCTCCTAAATAAAGAGAAACTCCTGCCCGAAAACTCAGGTCGAACTTTTTGATGGGTAAGAATTGGGGATTGAATTGTGTTGTAGAAAAATCGGTTGCCAGAAAGATATTTAACCATTCCGGCGAAAAATTTAAAGCCAGACCAAACCGGTTACTTTCATTTATAAATAATGAATAAGTTGTTGATAAACTAAACCAGGATAAAGGTTTAAGTGTGATTGCACCCATCAGTTGGTTCGAATGATAATTTGCTGAATTATAACTATTCCAAAGCAAACCAAATTTTAAATTGTGATCTTTATTTCCAAATAAACTATATTCTCCCGACAAAGTTATGGTGGAAGGTATGAATTTTAGAATTCCGGTTGTTGATTGAGGTTGTTTTTCGAATAATATCAGATTATTCAAATCATTTTCAAGTTGATTTAACTGACTTTCAATATTAACGTCATCATCTGTATTTATAACAGAAAATCCAGTAAATAAAATGTTACTTGTGGCAATGCCTTTATTGATTGCATCTCCTCTCCAGTAAATAAAGCCCAAATCATTCATAGCAGCCGATAACGTCAATTTATTAGTTGGTTTGTATGTTGCGCCCAAATCGATGGCGGTTCCCGTACCAGCGGGTTGTTTGCTCGAATAATTGATGCTTGATTTGGTAAAATCATAATTATTATTTTGGTCGGTTCCAAATGATAGTATATTCGACATAATTATCGATTCACCCTTCGAATTAATTTCGTATCGGTCATTTGCAAGAGAAACATCAAACTGCGTGTAGTTGATCTCTTCGGTTGACAGTCCTACTAAAAGTTTAAGATTTGCACCAACTCTGAATTTTGAATTAATATTTCTCGAATAACCCAACGAAAATTCAGTGATATTGGTTTGGTTAATGTTCAGATTCTTTAAATCGTATACGTTAGTTTCATGTTCGAAACCAAGTTTTATCAGACGGAATAAATCAATTGGAATATTTACATTTAGCTGTTCTTTGAGATTATAATCAAATGACCAATACGCATTTTTTGTAAAGAATCCAAATGATAATAAATTGATTTTCATACTTTGTCGGAGAAATATATTCGGATCGAGTTTCTCTATGAAATCATGACCATCTACGCTTGGATGCATAAATGTTACCAACTCACTGTTATAAGGATAAACATAATTTGAAAGACCTGTATTCGATGAAGTATTAAAATTAATACCTCCGAACAATGGAAATGAGAAGTGTCCGTTTTCGGGAGTAAAAGCCGCATTCAGTGTGTGTCGCTGACTCCATTCATCTAAAAAATACAACGAATTCATATTTTGAGATGATGCAATAAGCAACGAACTGATTAAAACGGATGTAAATATAAATTTTTTCAAATGACAATGGGATAGTGAAATATCGGTTGATGATTTATGAACACAAATTTAGTTTTTTAATCTAAACCTTATGAATACTAAAGTTTAACGCTAATTGGTTGTACTTTGATTAATTGTAATTCCGTCAGGAATTCTTACTCTGATCTCCAGCGTAATATATTGATCGACTTTTAATGGCATTCCGGCAATTGTACTGCTTTTTGTTGCAAATACTTTAAATGCAAATGCATCAAGTTGATCTAATGACCCGTTTTCCGTTTCTTTTATGGTTAAATTTAAATTGCTTTTTTGAGCTGTTCCATCGATATTGCAAGATGTAATGGAGTCTGCCGATTCAATAGTAATTCCCGAAATTTCCTGGTTTAACACATTTAATGGTTTAACTTCAAAATTCAAATTCAGTGGAATAGTGTTATTAATAATTGCAATTACTTCAATTTGACGAGTATATTTAATTATATCATTCAGTTTTTCTTTTAAACTGATCAGTGTATCAGCATAATTAATATTGAATTCTGTGCCAAAATCCAGCGGAACATTTAGCGCATATTTCATTTCCAATGTGTTTTTTGGAGAATACAAATCCACTAGTTGTCTGCTTCCGCTTACAATTGGAGTTACAATTATTTCTACTTCATCTGGTGCAATTTTTAGTAAATTTGCTATTTCGGGGACTATTACCGGCTGATATTGATCCGAAACACCTTCATTCGATTTTGAAATCCAGAATTTACTCCAGGTTGATTCTCCTAATTGATGTGCTGCCGCAATATCCAAATGACAATTTACAGTTGCATCAGCAATTGCCACTCCATTTCTTTTTGGAATAAGTGTAACATCTGCCTCAACACCAATGCCCATGGAATTTCCTATCTGTATGGTTATAACAGGATTTTGCAAGTCAAGTTTTGTATTTTCCTGTTTTAAATAATCAGGTAAATTCAACGGAATTGTTTTGTTTATCGGGGCTATCTGGGGGACAATTTCACCTTCAATAAGTGAAAGTGATATTTCGCTCAATTGGAATGATGGTTTTATTTCAATGGTTCCTAATTCATTAGTATTCAAATTAGTGCCTTTAATATAAACTTTCCCTTGCATGCTAATCACATCATTTAAAGTGAATACGCCGTTTTCAAGTAGTTTACCAGTGGCTCCGAAGTCAAACTTTTCTAATGTTAATGTTTTAGAAAAGCCTTCACTAACTTTGAAGCCTCG
Organism: Paludibacter sp.; assembly: GCA_010365115.1. Taxonomy (GTDB): domain Bacteria; phylum Bacteroidota; class Bacteroidia; order Bacteroidales; family Paludibacteraceae; genus Paludibacter. The sequence goes on along the minus strand of JAAFGX010000005.1, from coordinate 88,861 downwards.
ATTCAAAATTACTTCGTTTTGATTATTTATATTTCCAGTTTTGAATTTTAAATACTCTGGAAGTTTAATAGTATAATTTTCGAAAAATACCGAGTCGATTGAAGTTGGTAAATTGCTGACTTTTATATTAAAAGTAACATCTGATGGCGTTTTTAATGTCGCAGAATAAATTCTTTTTACATCTTTTGAAACAAAACGGCTGATATTGATATTGGTGTTTTTTTGAGGTAAATCTATTGATATTCTTCTGGTTGATAGCGCAGCATCTTTCACAACCATGCCACTACAGATACCTGATATTTTGATAATTTTATTGTTCATTGCCTGCACGTTTCTTAATGAGACTTTTTGTGAACCAATACTAATACCAGAAATTGTATATTTTAATTCATCTGAAATTAAAATTGAATTTTGTCCTTCCGGTATCGTTTTGTTGACTTTTAAACCTGAAATTCCGAGATCTTTTGTTCCAATTATTTCATTGTAAGGTGTTGTCAATATGTTAGTTGCAGTGTCAAGCCCATTGAATGGCTTAAATATAATAGATTTTGGTAATTCTATTTGACAAATTCCCGAAGAAAAAGTGAACGGATTTAAACCGGGATCGGGAACATAAATTTGCAGTTTCGCATTGTCTTCGAAGGTTACAGTTTTGATTTCTGAAATTTCTGTTGGAATGTTTTCTATTATTTTTGAAATTGAAATCGAACCGCTTTTCATGTCAGAATTAAAACTATTTGTTTCTATTTCAATATCATTTACAACCGGAGAAGCTTGCAAACTTACGTTGTATTCTACATCTTTTCCAATTAAAGATGAAAGATCATCTGTTACACCTACAAAATTATAGTCGATGCTGTAATTTATCGGTTTATTGTAATTTAATGTTTCGAATTGAAAATAATCAGTCATATCCAGGCTCTCAATATAAAAACTGGCTGTAAAAATATTTACACCCTTTGCTAATGGAGCATTTTTAATAATAAAAGAGCTTCCTTCAATTCTTGAGTTTAAGCCCGTAGGCATAGTAATTTTATACTCTGCAGGAAAATCAATCCTGAATTCTTTAATCGTATCACTTTGAGATACTAGATTTAATTGATTTGTATTCGTTTTGTCAAAAGTTAATGTGACTTTAGTATTTTTAAAAGTTACTTTGTTTATTCTTTTTAGTGCATTGGGATAACGAAAAAACAATAATTCTGTTATTGACTGATTTGCAATTTTCCGGAATGGTCCGATTATCACATTTTCTGATTTAATTTTAGAAGAACCTGATTTCGTGTTTCTACGAATATTGGAAGGCGCATCAATCGGATATTTTTGTGTGTATGAAACGTCAATCGGTTTTATTAATTCACTTTCAACACTAAAATCAGGTATATTTACTAACGTTTCAAAGTTGATTGGATTTAATTGAAAAACTGGTAGTTCAATATTTGAAAAATTACTACTGATTGGAGCTATTGAAATCGGTGCTATTGAAAGAGTGACTGGAGCAATACTTCCTAAATTCATTTGCATGGAATCATACATTTGAAAGGAATACGTACCATCTGCCAATCGTTTCAACATTTGAATATCCTGACTATTCATCATCGAATCAAGGAAAATTTTTGTAGTTTGGATAATGGGAAACGAAAGAGAATCACCACCTACGCTCATTTCAGTATTTATGCCACTCGATAAATCGTACTCATCGTCTATGCAGTTCGTGAATGACAGTACAATGCCAATTAAGAGAATAAATCTCATTCTCGATATTATTTTTGTAGTCATGGTTGTAAAAATTTTAATTATATTAATATGTTTCAAATATAATAAAAACACACTAATTATCTGATATATAGTAGTGTGTGGAATTAAAAACATTTTTAGTATACTTTTTGCTACATATTTTTATCATATCTAGCCAGTTAGTACAATTAGTAATTATACATTACGTGTCTATTTTTAATATTAACAAATAGAATTAAATTTAAGTGTTGATTAATAAATAGATATGCTTGTTATATGGAAGAAATATACAAAGCTATTCAGCTATGAAGCAAGTTTGAATTTTGTTTAAACGAGAGCATTTATTTTTTTTAAATTATAATTTGAAATACAAAACAGATATTTTCGTAAATATTAACTCATACGCTTGGTTTTATTAAAAAGTTTAACGAATAATTTCTGGTTTTTAACATCTATAATTATAAAAAATTCATCTAAAAACCAGAATTCTGGAGAAAATGCTGTAATAATTACTATTAAAATGATATTAAATGGGCTCACATAAACCACTAGAAATTAAAAAAGCCCAACAGTTCATAAACTGTCGGGCTAAAAATTTTAATTATTTTCAAACAATTACGTTGTCTGTTATACTTCCATATCTATGATATTCGTAAGTAATACTTTGTTCTTTCAAATAATGCAGCAGTTCCAATCGTCCTTCAACTAATGGTTTTGCAGTTGCAATGTATTTTCCTAATAAAGCGGCTTTTTTGAAAAAATCAGCAGAAAGATCGGAGCTGCAAGTTCGTACCCGAGCATACTTATCCATTTCGTTAAGAAAATCTAACTCAGATTGAATCAAAATTTTACATTCGTTTTTAATTGATTTTTTAATTACTTCGAGCTTGGAATCTTCCACACTGATGCTTAATGTAATCGATGTTTTTGCAATGTTTGAAGCAGCAAGTATCATAAATATATCACATAACTTATCGCTTGGCTGAACCCTTAAAACAATGTTTTTCAGCGGTAAATATCGAAATGTGTTTTTCTCGCCCATCAACTCATGAATGTCTTTTTCAAGTGAGAATTCGTATTTCCAATTCTCCATATAACTCGAAACAGCTGTTTGGAAAAGAGCATTTTCATGTGAATTCAAATTTTCAGATAAGGAATTTAAATGATTAGATTCAATTGAAGGTTTGAAATCAGTTTTCTCGTTTTCAATATTCACAAAACACGAAACATAATTTCTACCACCTGCTTTTATGCCTCCTCCAAATGCTGAACGTTTCATTCCACCAAACGGTTGCCGATTGACTATGGCTCCTGTAATTCCTCTGTTAATATACAAATTTCCGGCTTCAATACTATTTTTCCAACTCAGTTGTTCCTCTTCATCAAGACTTTGCAACCCCGAAGTTAATCCGTATTCAGAAGTATTTACCATATTGATGCCATCTTCTAAATTATCGATACAAACAACTCCCAGCAAAGGTGCAAACAATTCATTTTTAAAGGTATAACTATCCGGTTTTACTCCCCACTTTACACATGGTTTTAATATGAACTGTTTTTCGTCGACAAATTCTGGTTTTACCAACCATTTTTCGCCATCTTCCAAATAGTTAATAGCATGCAATAATTTTTCATTTTCAGATGTTATCATTGGACCAATAATATTACCGCCATCCCAGACACTGCCTGTGTGCATGCTTTTTACTGCATCTGTTAGTTTGACTTTAAACTCAGGATCATTATAAACTTCTTTTTCGAGCAAAAGCAAAGAACATGCTGAACATTTTTGACCGGCATTGCCAAAAGCAGAAGTTACAATATTTTGAATCGCATGATCACGATCGCCACTAGAAGTGAGGATAATAGGATTTTTTCCTCCTGTTTCTGCCGAAAGCGGACAGGTTGGATTGTTTTCTAATAAGCGGAAAGCTGTATCAGTTCCACCCGTGAGAATTATATGTTTGACAGAAGGATGTGATGTGAGGTAATTCAACGGTTCCCGTCCATCGGTGCAAACCACCTGCAATGCATCTTTTGGAACGCCAGCATCCCAAAAAGATTTCGCAAACTCCCATGCCACTGGTAATGCCACTGAAGCCGGTTTCAATATCACTGAATTTCCACAAGCAAGTGCAGCAGCTACTCCGCCAACCGGAATGGCCAGCGGAAAATTCCATGGAGGAATAACCAGAATAATTCCTTTCGGAGTGATTTTAATAGTCTTTAAATCCTCAAACGTTTGCATTGTGATAGGATAGTATCGACAAAAATCGATGGCTTCAGAAACTTCTACATCTCCCTCCATAAAAGTTTTTCCGGTAATAGCCGACATACAGCCAATGAGATTTCCCCTGTTATTATTAAGATTTACGGCTACCTGATGCAGTATTTTATTACGTGCAATCAAGGTTGTTTTTCGCCAACTTGATGCATCGTTTTCCGAAACTTGAATCATTTTCTTAACCTGATCCAAATTTGATAAGCTGGCCTCGCATATTGCTATCTCAACTGTTTGACTTCGATCAAAATAAGTGAGTTTTTTTTCAGTTGTAATTTCTTTATCGCCAATTTGTACCGGAATTTGATAGGGTTTGGCGTTCGGTGATTTCATCCAACGGTTTCGAATCTCATCAGCCCATTCTCTGTTTTGTTTTAAATCAAAAATTGTATCTGATTCATTATGAAATACTTCTATATTGTTGTTTTGCTTTTCGTTTATTGTATTTCGGTTTTGAATACGATAAGGTTTATGTTCAATTTTATCTTTCAGATTATATGCATCAATAAATTGTTGTTGTAAAAAATCCCATTCTTTACTTTTGTACTTTAAATTGAACGAATAACTTAAAAAATTATCCTTGCCAGTGTTTTCATCCAATCGTCGCACCAAATAAGAAACAGCATTAAGAAAATGTTCGTTTTTTACAACAGGAGTGTATAAAATAATCTGTTTACCCAAATTGCGCATAACCCGCGGCAAGTGATTGGCCATTCCCTCCAGCATTTCGAATGTGACTTGCTCTTCAACCCCATTTTTTTGACTTAATAAATAGGCATATCCAATGCTAAAGAAATTATGTGAAGCCACGCCAATGTGCAATGCTTTTGCATTTTCCGGTTCCAAAGCACGGTCTAAAATATGCAGGTAATTTGCATCAACTTCAATTTTACTACGCAAAACTGGATTTTCCCAACCCTTTAGCGACGAAATAATTGATTCCATTTGTAAATTAGCCCCTTTTACCAATCTCATTTTAAGTGGAGCTCCACCTTCTAACACACGCTTTTTTGCAAATTCTAATATTTCGGTTTGAAGAAGCCATGCATCCGGTAAATATGCCTGAACAACTATACCTGCAGTGTAATTTTTGAATTGCGATTGGCTCAAAACCGTTTTAAAAACATCCAATGTGAGTTCTGCATCTTTATATTCCTCCATGTCCAGATTTACAAATTTTGAACTTGGAACTCCTTTTTCATTAATGTATGGAAAATCGATGGATTGTTGGTAAATACGTGTCAACCGTTCGCAAAGATCCAACTTGTTTTGCGAATAATTGAGAGGATTTATTTGAGCATAAATGCCTGATATTTTGATGGAAATGTAATTGATTCGAGTATCTTTCAAGGCATCGAGGTAATGGTTGTAGCGATTACTAGCCTCGCCATCGCCCAATACTACTTCGCCCAATAAGTTTACATTTTGACCGATATTTTGTTTTCTGCGTTCATTTAAATGCTGATTTAATAACGATGGTTTTTCGTTTATTATCACTTTGGCAGTATCTGATCGTAATCGGTTTTTGAATAATGGAACAGCTATGAAATCGAACCAATAGCCGAACAGTGTAAACAGACGAAGTAAAAATGCATCGGAAGAACTGAAAAATTCTGGCACTCCATATCTTTCAATAAGAACTTTCATTCTTCTAGCCAGCTTTTTATTGTCGTGAATCTGCGAAGACTCGTCCAATAATTTAGAAAGCAATGTCTTATCGTTTGGATTTTGAATTAGTATGGCGTATTTCTTTTGTTCTTTCTTTTCATCCTCGGTAATTTCTTTTTCCGATTTCGTTAGAAAATCCTTTGCCCAATCCAGGACTTCTGATGTGCTTAATCTTTCCATAAATATGAATATTAGATGTTCAATTTTTGCGAAAGATAATAGAAAAGTATGAAATTTATATAAATATAGAAAAGATTTTAATGCTTGAAATGCAAATATTCCGACTTGATTATTTTTAGGGTATTTTAGATTTATATTGTAATTATTTTTACACTATTTATGTCAATAATTATTGTTAAATTTATTTATCTTATTCATAGAAATAATAATTGGAAGTTCTTTTTTAAAATCTCAACCCCTTTTCATCAAATTCAATAGTTTCCCATTTTGAATTTTTCAGTAGTTGCATACTTTTAAAACCAATATTTTTCAATGTTTTAAAAGTAGATTCAAAACCATTAATAACATTGGTTGGGTAGTGACAATCGGAATTGACAATTATTGGAATTTGCATTTCATTAATAAGCGAATAGAATTCTTGATTTGGGTATGTTATTCCTCTATCTGTCAATGACTTTGTGTTTATTTCTAATATTAGATTTTTTTCTTTTATTTTTTGCAGTAAATCTCCCACTAAATTCATATACCAATTCTCCATAGGATGAAAACCATCGTAATGCTGACTATTTAATGCTATCTTATCGCAATGACCAACAATATCAAAGCCACCTTTTTCTATCATTAAAGTTGAAACTTCATAAAAACGTTTAATTGCAAATTGAATGTCTCCATCGAAAAGGATTTTTAAACCTTTATCAAATTCTGTAAACTCACCATCAATGCACCAAAACTCATCAGTTGGCAATTTATCTAAATAATGAATGGAGCCTATTAAGTAATCAAGTTGAATATCCTGAAAAAAAACGTTTTGAACACTGGAATAATTTTCAATGAAATCCACTTCTAAGCCTAAAAATAAATCAATTTCCTTATTGTGTTTTTGTTTTAAACGTTCAAATTCTAATTTATATTCAGAAAAATCATCTTCAACCATAGTCCATTTAGTTAGAAAAGGAAGAGGGGCATGCGACGAAAATCCATAACTTTTTACACCTTTAGCAATTGCAAATTTAACGAAGTCCTCCATCGAACTTCGTCCATCACAAAAAGTACAATGGCTATGATAATTAGACCAATACATAATTAATAATTAATTCACAAATATAAATAAAAACTGACAAATAACAAAATTATACTCATTGATTTATCTTCAAAGAAATTTTTTTTTTCACTTTTGTTTCATCAAATTGAATGCGTATCTTTGTTCAATTAATTATGATTGAACAGGTTTATTCTTAAATTTTCTCTACAAACCTGAAGATATTTTTACTGAAAAAATGAATACACATTTTGAAATGAAATTTCCAACTACTAATTCTTCTTTTGATATTAAAAATGAAAGATATTTAAGTTACAATAAAGTGCTTAAAAGTCAATTCCCCGAAAGAGTACAAAAAATATCAATTAATGCTGGTTTTACATGTCCAAACAGGGATGGCAGCAAAGGAACCGGAGGCTGCACGTATTGCAACAACCTTACTTTTAGTCCTGATTATTGCCAATCTGCAAAAAGTGTAAGTAATCAGGTAAAAGAAGGCATCGAATTCTTTCATCATAAATACAAAGCACAATATTATCTAGCTTATTTTCAATCCTATACTAATACTTACGATTCAATTGAGAATTTAAAATCAATTTATGAACAAGCACTTTCGTATCCCGGAGTGGTTGGATTGGTTGTTGGTACTCGTCCTGATTGCGTTACAGATGAATTGCTGGAATATTTTTCGGAGTTGGCAAAAACACACTACGTAATGATTGAATACGGCATTGAATCGACAAATGATGACACGTTGCAATTTATTAACCGTGGGCATGATTTTGCATGCGCTCAAAAAGCTATTCTCAAAACAGCTGCTCTTGGAATTCATACGGGTGCACACATTATACTTGGATTGCCAAATGAAAGCCGCAGCACCATCCTTTCGCATGCCGATAAATTATCTGAATTACCCATCGATTCGCTTAAAATTCATCAGTTACAATTAGTTCGTGGAACTAAAATGGCTCAACAATTCAACCAAAACCCGGAATGGTTTAAATTGTATTCAGCTGATGAATATATTGATTTGGCAATCGATTTTTTAGAACGACTCAGTCCAAAAATTGCCGTGGAGCGTTTCGTTTCTCAATCGCCCAAAGAGTTGTTGATAGCACCGGATTGGGGACTGAAAAATTTTGAATTTGTTGCTAAATTGGAAAAACGATTAATTGAAAGAGATTCCTGGCAAGGGAAAAAGTACTAAGTGCAGTAAGACACAATTTAGTAATGCACAATTCATAATTTACAATTTATAATTGAATATAATAATGGAAATCAAACAGATACTTATTAATACATTATGTTCTGCCAATTACTTAAACTATAATTATACCAATTGAATTTTTATTTCAGCCCAAAGTCAACTTTGGTATAATGCAGATCGAGTATTTCGAGATTCCGCTTGCGGAAGGCATATCGTAGATCCCCTCACACGGGAGAAATAAACAGTACAATCCCGTTACACGGGATGTTCCATTAGAAGCACTTGCCTGCGGCAGGCAGGGTCGAAATTGGACTGAATTATTTCTGCAATCCGTATTACTTTACTTTTTTAATATCTGCTTTTCTTTTTTGTTTGGTGTACAAGAAACGTTTGATCTTTTGCGAAGCCGTTTTTTCAAAAGGTTCCTCCATGATATCTATACGCTTGATTTGTGAAGTTCTGTTTAATTTTGCATTAAGTTCTTTCGTAAAATGATGAGACCAAGCCTGATATTTTATATCCAATTCGCGTATGGCTTGTAGACTTTTTTCTTTCTTTTCTACGTAAATTGATTTAAAATGCTCAATATTATTTTCCAGCTCATCAATATCCAACAAGACTTTTGCAACCAGATAACCATCTTCCTCGAGTACCAATGATTCTACAACAAAACGTTGGTTATTGATAATTGTCTCAATATCTTCTGGATATATATTCTCGCCACTTGCTCCAATTATTGTATTTTTCATTCGACCTTTAATGTACAATCGTTTTTTTGAATCGAATCGTCCGAAATCGCCTGTGTGAAACCAGCCTCCATCAGTTAATACTTCATCAGTAGCTTCAGGATTTTTGAAATATCCTTTCATTACATTTGGACCTTTTGCCCAAATTTCGCCAACACCTTTTTTATCGGGATTATTGATTTTTAATTCTACACCATGAACTGCAAATCCTGTAGAATGGAGTTTGGTTTGTTGAACTCCTGCACCGGCTAGTAAAGGAGCAGTTTCAGTTAAACCATAGCCTATTGCATATGGAAATTTTGCTTCTTTCAAAAAACGTTCTACACGAGAATCTAGTTTTGCGCCCCCAATTCCGAAGAATTTCAATCGACTGCCAAAGGTTTGAAATAATTTTTTGCCTGCAACTCTATGAATTAATATACGAAATAATGGTGTTTTGTAAATCATTCTTTTTAATCCACTTCCAGTAAATTTACTCTGAATCTGAGTTTTATATAATTTTTCCATAATTAGCGGAACTGAAAGCATCATGGTAGGACGGATTTTTTTTAATGCAGGCAATAACGCAGCAGCAGTTGGAGGTTTCTCAAGATAATAGATGGAAGAACCATACATTATCGGATATAACATTCCAATTGTATTCTCGTAAGTGTGTGAAAGTGGTAGCAGTGATAAAAATATATCAGAAGAATTAATCGATTCAAAAGTAAAGGATTGCATGGCAGTAAACGTCAGATTTTTATGCGACAATACAACACCTTTTGACCGTCCTGTTGTCCCAGAAGTATAAATAATGGCTGCAGTATCATCCTCATTTACTTTTACTTTGGGTATTTTGGCTAGTTCAGGATTACTTTCACCTTTTGTTATTGAAAAATTATCGAGGATGATTGTGGCATTCAATTGTGGTAAGTCCAGACCCTCAATTCTGGAAGTGAGTCGTTCACTCACAAACAATACTTTCGATTCGGAATGATTCAAAACATTGTCAATTTCTTCGCTGGTGAAATCGGGCAAAATTGGAACTATAATTAATCCATTGGCAACAACCGAGAAATAGGCCACAACCCAATTCGGCATATTATGACTTAATAAAGCTACCTTATCGCCATTTTTTAATCCAAGAGAAAATAACATCTCTCCGACTATTTTCATTTTTTGCCCCAACTCTCTGTAACTCATCGGTATGCCGTCAACAAAAGATACACATGTCATATCTTGAAAGTTCTTAACTGAATACTCAATTAATGACTGTAATGTTAGTGGATTAGGTTCAATTTTCTTATACATAATAATTTAGTTTTCAAAAAAAAAGTAAATAAAGTAAACTCACTGTAAAGATATAGTATTTTCTTTAAAATTTTATATAAGCTTTCTTCTACCTATTAAAAAAAATAAATTTATTCTGAAAAATATATATGGACAAAGTACCGATAATAAAAAACTCTCGAACTTAAATTTAGTTCGAGAGTTCTCATTAAGAGTATTTTGAGTAATTTATTACATTAAATATTGTTCACTAATTGATTTGTGTTCTTGTACACGTTGTAAAGTATCGGCAAACATTTCAGCAATAGAAAGAATGCGTACTTTTGAACATTTTTCACAATCGAACGGAATAGAATCAGTAAATGCAATTTCCGTAAGTGCCGATTGCATGATTCTTTCTGATGCTGCTCCAGACATTACACCATGTGAAACGATTGCCCGAACGCTTCTGGCTCCTTTCCCCATCATCAATTCGGCAGCCTTGCAAAGTGTTCCGGCGGTATCTACCATATCATCGGTAATAATTACGTCCTTGCCGTAAACTTCGCCTATTATGGTCATTTCTCCAATAACATTTGCCTTTTCACGTGTTTTGTAGCATATTACCAAGGGCACGCCAAGGTATTTTGAATATGAACCGGCACGTTTCGAACCACCAACATCCGGTGATGCAATTACCAGATTCTTTAATTTTAAGGATCTAATATAGGGCACAAAAATAGTAGATGCATAAAGATGGTCGACAGGGATATTGAAAAATCCTTGAATCTGGTCTGCATGCAAATCCATCGTGATTACTCTGTCAACTCCTGCAACACTAAGCATATCAGCAATTAATTTTGCACCAATGGAAACGCGTGGTTTGTCTTTTCTGTCTTGTCTTGCCCAACCAAAATAGGGTATTACTGCAATCACTTTATATGCAGATGCTCTTTTTGCTGCATCAATCATTAAAAGTAATTCCATCAAATTATCCGAATTTGGAAAGGTGGATTGAATTAAATAAATGTATTGTCCACGAATAGATTCTTCGTACGATACAGAGAATTCGCCATCGGAGAAATGCTCTATTTTCATATTGCCGAGCGGAGATTCTAAATTCTGACAGATTTTTTCGGCTAAATAACGGCTTTTCGTACCCGAAAATACTTTGAAAGGTTTTGTTGAAACTGACATGAAATAGGTGTGTTTTAGTTTCGGAAATTTTTTGCAAAAGTACTGAATTATATTATTAAAAAGATGATTATTCCCGATAAAATAACATGAATATTTATACTCTAAAAATGTATACTTCCTAAAATCCTGTGAATGTTTACTTTTGCATTTAAAAGCTTTGAATAATAAAGGTCTGTAATTCTATTTTATATTTTAAAAAACATATTTTACTAAATTATTAAAAGAAAAACGAATATTATTTTTTTTCCGCAAACGTTTGAAATCAATTATAGCAAGTTTTTTTGTATTTGAATTTCAAACTGTTTAATAATGCTGTACTTTTGATTTTAGATCGAAATTAATACCGACTAAAGGCTTTAAATACAACATAATATGAAAATACACTTTAAAATCCCATATTTCACATACTGGGGACAACGATTGTTTGTAAGTGGAAACATCCCCGAATTAGGAAATGGCGATATAACTAAAGCATTGCCGCTAAACTACGATACACCTGAAAGTTGGACTGCCTTAATTGAAATTAACAGTAATAAGCTGGTTGAGTTCAACTATAAATATGTACTCCATACGGAACAAACAGGACAATATATTGAGGAATGGGGTGATGATCGGTTTTTGAGACTCGAAACAACTAAACTGGATCATTATTTTTGCATTGACACATGGAATTCGCCGGAAGTTGTAGATAATGTATTTTTAACTACGCCTTTTCAAAATGTTTTATTTAAAAAAAATATTTCAAATAGTACAGAAAAAATAAATTCGAATTACACGCATATTTTTAAAGTTAAAATGCCTTTGCTTAAAAATAATGAAGCAATTTGTTTAATTGGAGATTGTGACGAATTAGGAAATTGGACAACTACTCAACCTATTTTGTTAAAAGTGCAAGAAGGCAATTGGTGGGTAACAGAAGTTATATTTACAAAAAAACAAAGTGAAATTCATTATAAATACGGAATTTACAATACAAGCGAGCATCAATTTGTTTTTTTTGAGTCGGGACCAGATCGTATTACTCCGGTTCTGAATTCTAAAAAAACGATTGTACAACTTTCCGATGGTTTTGTACGCATAAGTAGTAACACATGGAAAGGAGCTGGTGTAGGATTACCAGTTTTTAGCATTAGAACGAAAGAAAGTTTTGGTGTTGGTGATTTTCAAGATATTAAACTTCTAGTTGACTGGGCTCAAAAAGTAGGATTAAAATTAATACAAGTTCTTCCACTAAATGATACAATCGGTACTCATACTGATGCCGATGTTTTACCTTACGCTGCAATTTCTGCATTTGCATTAAATCCACTTTTTCTTAATTTGCCATCCATTGGAAAATTGCCTCAAACCCATCCTTTACAGAAAATATATAATTCAAAACAAGTGGAATTAAATGATCTGGAATTGATTGGTTTTATGGAAGTTATAACTTTTAAATTGCAGTATGTGAAAGAGATTTTTGTTCTTCAAAAAGATATCTTTTTGAAGAACAAAGATTTTCTGGCTTTTTACGAAAATAACAAATACTGGCTTTTTCCTTATGCAGCTTATTGTGTTTTAAGAAATCAGTTTGGGACTTCTGATTACCGTCAGTGGAAAGACTTTGCCCTTTATAATGAAACAAAAATAATTGAATTTTCTTCGCCGATTCAGCCTCATTTTGATGAAATTGCTTTGAATTATTTTATTCAATATCATTTACATACGCAATTATCTGATGCCACAAAATATGCACATGATCATAATGTGGTTCTTAAAGGCGATATTCCGATTGGAGTAAACAGAAATAGTGTGGATACATGGGTTTCTCCTGAGCTATTTCACATGCACATGCAAGCTGGTGCTCCTCCCGATATGTTTTCGGTGAAAGGTCAAAACTGGGAATTGCCAACATACAATTGGGAAGAAATTGAACGAAGTGGATTTGATTGGTGGAAAAGACGATTTGCACAAATGTCTAATTATTTTGATACGTTCCGTATTGATCATATTTTAGGTTTTTTCCGCATATGGCAAATTCCTGAAAATCAGATCGAAGGCATTATGGGGCATTTAAATCCCTCTGTTCCAATTCATATCAATGAATTTTCAGAAAAAGGATTATGGTTCGATTATAATCGTTACTGTAAACCACATATTACTGATTCCATATTGTGGGATTTTTTTGGTGATGAAGCATCATGGGTTAAAACCAATTGTCTTCAAATAGAAGATGGTTGGATATTACGATTAAAAGCGCCTTTTCAAAATCAATTGGATGTTGAGAAAATGTTTCATGAGAAAAAAATAACTGAAAGAGTTAAATGGGGACTTTTCGATTTGATTTCAAATGTGCTTTTTTTCGAAGTGGAAGATAGTCATGGCAAACAATATTATCCTCGCTTTGGAATGGAATCGATACGTTCATATCGCGATATGGATAATTATACAAAAGATCGTTTACATGAATTATACGTAGATTACTTTTATCGTAGGCAAGATAGCAACTGGTATAAATCGGGTATGGAAAAACTTCCTGCTTTGAAGCGCGCTACCAATATGTTAATTTGTGGTGAAGATCTGGGTATGATGACTCCTTGTGTAACCTCGGTAATGAAGGAATTAGGAATTTTAAGTTTAGAAGTTCAACGTGCACCAAAATCGAATAAAAGAGAATTTTTCCATCCTTCTAAAGCGCCTTATTTGTCAGTAGTAACACCTTCAACTCACGATATGAGCACAATTAGAGGTTGGTGGGAGGAAGATCGGGGTGTAACTCAGCGGTTTTATAATTCCCAATTGGGTCACTGGGGTGAAGCACCTTATTTTTGCGAATGGTGGATTTGTCGCGATATTTTATTACAACATCTTTATTCTCCTGCCATGTGGTCGATTTTTCAAATGCAGGATTTGTTAAGTATTTCAGAAGAAATCAGAAGACCTAATCCACATGACGAACGAATTAATGTGCCTTCAAATTCAATGAGTAGCTGGCGGTATCGTCTTCATATTAATCTGGAAGATTTACTTCAAAAGGAAGAATATAATGCTGAATTGAAGAATTATATTACACAATCGGGACGTTAATATTTCTAATCAGGATTACTCTTTTTCGTATGCAAAAATTGATAATATTGATATGGAGTCATAAATACTCCACGTTTTTGATCTTTGTAAAATCTTATTAATTTCCTAAAGTTATCAAAACTTTTATTGTCCCAAAGTTGAGGATGAATTTGAATGAGAATATATTGCTTCTTTTTGTCTTCATTAAAATTCTTTTTTATAACGTCCATGGAAAAATCTTTTAAAAACAGATAATCTACATCTAAAATTAAATTACGATCAAGGGAATGTATTGCTTTCTTTTTTGGGTCTTTCCAGTATTTATTCGCATTCTCCTTTTCATTTTTTTGATAGCACATCCATACATTTATATCTGGGTATCTTTTTAATGCAGAGTCAGTTGTTGAATTGGTTTTGTTGAATGGAGCTCCGAAACTATGTGAAATGCATTGCAATGAATCGATAAAAAAATCTTGTGATTTCTGAATGTGACTTAATTGATATTCAAAATCAGTACCGTAAAATTCTGTTTCAATTCCATTTTTTGAATGATCGTAACCATGATTCCAAAACTCAATCACCGAAAAATTGTTGTTTTGTTTAATCTTTGCTATTCGTCTTATTTCTGAAATGGATTTATTTGATGAAAGTTGTTTGGATATAACTCCTATTCCTGCACAAATTTGATTATCGATAACAACTTTAATAAACCTATTCCAATTTGGAGTAGTGTCCATTAAATCATCCGCTTTTATAATTATTACCGGTAAATTTGAATATTTTACAGATAATTCATCACTGCAAGAATTAAAGAGGAAATTCAATATTAGTGGTAGGACAATTAAACTTATGAAATGCATCGAGCGAAGATTTTCTTTCATAATAAGTATTTATTCATAATAAATTCTTTTATATAAAACGGTTTGTAAATTAGAATTGTTCATTATTTGTATTTTAGTACTTTCGAAATATTGATTTTGTGATTATTGAAACCAAAATGACCTTTAAATGTAAGCACAAAATTTTAAAAAAGAGATTTTTTTAATGTTACAAAGCAATAAGAACACTCTTTTCATGGAGTAGAAAGTACTAGCAAAGATTACGATAAGAATTGAAATATATTTTTGCATTGTTAATAAATAAAATACTGAAAATTCAAGTCGACTTCAATTGTTTTTAATTTCAATACAGCATATTCATTCTTTTTTTCAACTTTTTTTTTGTTACTTTGTTTAATTATTAATTCATAAAACAATTCAGTTATGAACAAAAAACTTAAACGTTCTAGAAATCAGCAATTAGCAGGCGTTTGTGCCGGAATAGCCGAATATTTTGGTTGGGATATTACCCTTGTAAGAGTTCTTTATGCATTGCTTACAATTTTTTCAGCCGGTTTTCCTGGAATAATATTGTATATAGTTATGTGGATTATAATGCCATTAGAAGACTAATATCTTATTTGTTAATAATAAAATATTTAGATTCTCATTTTAGCATTGATAATAATGCTAATTATTAGAAAGAACATATTCATCTCTCAGCTTTTCAGTTGATTATAATTACATGGCTTTTAAACTTACATCTCCATACCGTCCAACCGGTGATCAACCTGAAGCTATAAAGAAATTAGTGGAAGGTTTGAACACGCAAATTCCTTTTCAAACCTTACTAGGAGTTACTGGTTCAGGAAAAACATTCACAATTGCAAATGTTGTTCAACAAGTACAACGACCGACTTTGGTGTTAAGTCATAATAAAACGCTGGCAGCTCAATTATATAGTGAGTTTAAAAACTTTTTCCCTGAAAATTCGGTTGAATACTTCGTTTCTTATTACGATTATTATCAACCCGAAGCCTATCTTCCTGTTTCAGACATATATATCGAAAAAGATTTATCCATTAATCAGGAAATTGAGAAGCTGAGGCTTGCCACTACATCCGCATTATTGTCGGGTAGGAGGGATGTGTTAGTCGTTTCGTCGGTTTCGTGCATTTATGGAATGGGAAATCCAGACGATTTTAACAGTAATGTGATTGAAATTTTTCGTGGTCAGAAAGTGGTTCGCAATATTTTTTTACGAACCTTGGTGGATAGTTTATATACACGGAATGAAATTGAATTGAATCGTGGAAACTTTCGGGTAAAAGGCGATACGGTGGATATTTTTCTGGCGTATGCCGATTTTGTACTTCGGGTAGTTTTTTGGGGAGACGAAATCGAAGAGATTCAGACTGTTGATCCATTGACATATCATGTTATAGAAACGGTAGAAGCTTATAAAATCTATCCGGCCAGTATTTTTGTAACAACAAAAGAAGCAATTGCAAATGCTATCCAACTCATTGAAGTGGATTTAGCCCGACAAGTCGATTATTTTCGCTCCATTGGTAAACCATACGAAGCCAAACGAATTTACGAACGGGTGAATTACGATTTGGAAATGATTAAAGAATTAGGCTATTGTTCTGGAATTGAGAATTATTCGCGCTACTTTGATGGTCGATCCGCCGGTAGCCGTCCTTTTTGTTTGCTCGATTATTTTCCTAAAGATTTTTTGATGGTTATCGATGAAAGTCACGTTTCGATATCTCAAATTCGCGCTATGTTTGGAGGCGATGCTGCTCGCAAACAAAATTTGGTTGATTATGGTTTTCGTTTGCCTTCTGCAAAAGATAACCGACCTTTGAAATTCGAAGAATTTGAAGAACTTGCACCACAAACAATTTACGTTAGTGCTACTCCGGCCGATTACGAATTGGCTAAAAGTGAGGGCGTTGTGGTCGATCAACTGATACGCCCAACCGGGTTGCTCGATCCGATTATTGATGTTCGTCCAAGTTTAAATCAGATTGATGATTTGTTGGAAGAAATAACATTGCGCACCGAAAAAAATGAACGTACACTTGTTACAACACTTACTAAACGAATGGCAGAGGAACTGACAGATTATTTGGGCAAAATGGGTGTGCGATGCAATTATATTCACTCCGATGTGGATACGTTAGATCGTGTCATCATTATGGAAGATTTACGTCGTGGAGTTTACGATGTGCTGATTGGCGTAAATTTGCTCCGTGAAGGATTGGATTTGCCCGAAGTTTCGCTAGTTGCCATTTTAGATGCTGATAAAGAAGGTTTTTTGCGATCACATCGTTCGCTTACGCAAACAGCAGGACGTGCTGCTCGTAATTTGAATGGACGTGTGATCATGTATGCTGATAAAATGACTGACAGCATGGCAAAAACAATTTCGGAAACAAATCGAAGAAGAGAGAAGCAATTGGCTTATAACGAAGCTCATGGTATTACGCCAACTGCAATTTTGAAAGGCGAACGAAATTCATTTGCTAAACTAGAGCCCAATGCATATATTGAACCTGATTTCTCGAAGAGTATTGCTGCTGACCCTGTTGTACAATACATGACAAAATCTGCTTTGGAAAAAGCAATTGCTAAAACGAAGAAAGCAATGCAAGATGCTGCCAAAAAACTTGAATTTTTAGAAGCTGCTCAATTGCGCGATGAACTGATGAAACTTGAAGATTTGTTTAAAGCAAAGTATCTGTGAGTAATGATTAACTGTTAATGGATAGTGGATATATTCAATTGTTAAATGTTAATATAATACCATTGTAGCTGAGATTAAAATTCCAGGAAGAGCAACAAAAAGAGGAAATAAACTCTATTTTGTTGAGTAAAAGAGTGTGATAGAGATGGACTTAAAAGAAATGTTCACATTGGAAGCAATGTTTGCGCTTTTTCCTTTGGATAATCCAGAAACGAAAAATAGCTTTGTAAAGTGACCCTGTACGAGCCTTTGATTCCAATCCGATGGAAACAACTTTACCATCGAAATACTGATTGGTTTTAAACATAATTTGCTGATTTATTATCTATTATTCCTTTTGTATCTTTAAGGAATAACCGTGTTTTTTTAATTTAAATCTCCAACAATACATCTTAAACTATTGCTCACTAATTTCTCAACCAAAAATTAACTGTATATTTGCAATAAATTAAACAAAAAACTTCTTAACAAGCAAAAAAAAACAAGTTATGGGTACATTTATAGCCATTCTAATTATACTTTCATGGGCTGCCCATTTATTATATATCCTTCTTTTTCAGGCAGTCAATCCCACTGAAATAAGTTTCTGGTTACATATACTATTGCAAAGTTGGCTATTTACGGGCTTGTTTATTACAGCTCATGATGCTATGCACGGCACTGTGTCGCGCAGTCGAGTTCTGAATTCCACGTTGGGATTTTTGTCCACTTTACTATATGCGGGGATGTGGTATCCAAAGTTGATCAAAAAGCATCATTTCCATCATGCATGGCCTGCTACTGATAAAGACCCTGATTATTATACTGGAAATCAAAATTTTATTTTTTGGTGGTTTTCATTTATGAAGCAATATCTTACTTTGTGGCAAATTATTATCATGGCAGTTATTTTCAATGTGGGACTTTTTTTTTTCTCTGAATTGCAATTGATAGTTTTATGGATAGTTCCAGCCTTTTTTTCCACCTTCCAGCTTTTCTATTTTGGCACGTTTTTGCCTCATCGCTTGCCGCATACCGCTGATATGCTCCCGCACAATTCACGGTCCCAAAACCGAAATCATTTATGGGCTTTTATTTCCTGTTATTTTTTTGGTTATCACTCCGAACATCACGCTTCACCTTCAACGCCTTGGTGGCAACTCTATAGAAGAAAGGAATCGAAAACTAATAATTAGGATTTTATTGTGCTTGAAATCAATCTATTAGTATTTTTTTTATTTTAGATGTTATATTCCGTACTTCCAAAGATAAACTTGGTGCCAAAAAGGTGAAACAGGTTGTGGCAAACGGTAAACCAATTTCTATTTTTTTTATATTTGCCTCGCAAATCGTAACTACTCAGCATCCCTGTTGTTTTATAATATTTTGACATACAGTAGATTGCTTATTCAATAAATGATAGAAATAGAACAAAATCTCAAAAAGAGCATAATTCCTGCTTTTTCTAAGCTCACAAGCGCTTGTATTGACCAGATACTATTATTTGATTATCAGCATACTATATATTCAGATGACAAAATAGAGGGGTGCTGAGTAGTTACCGCAAATCCGACCTCTATCGACTTATAATATTTAACGAAGTGCAACTACCGGAAAAAAAACTTTAATTTACATAGAATCGAAAAAAGACTTCGAAGACGCGTTTACGTACGTTTGGGCTTACTGTTCCTTTAATGCTCGAATGGCAACCTTACTTTGGCAGAAATCATAGGTTTTTTATGTCTGGTGGTGTAGTGGGAAGTGTCAATACTTTTGCTTCCACTCGCATGAAGTACAAAGACTCGAATGGTGTTAATATAAATACTGTGGAATCTAAGGGACTTAATATTGCTCCAGTGTCACTCGACTATATAGCTCAAATTGGATATAATTCGTGGGGTTTATACGCAAAACACTCTCCATTAAGTATGTTCCAATCACAAAAAGGTCCTATTATTCAAGCTGTTTCAGTAGGAGCAATGTTGCATTTCTAATAATTAAAAATATAATTTTCATTATTGAAAAATATATAGTGAGAGTATGCTATCATAAGGAATCAGGTCTATTTTTAGTATTTGATCGCAATAAAATTTTCTTACACTTATATTAAATACAGAAGCAGATTTTAAGATGTGCAGTGTAAAGTGCAAAAATCTTAAAATCTGCTTTAATATGAGAGTCTTATCTATAAACTATCAATTGCATTCAAATCTTCAAATGCTACTTTCAATCGAGCAATTAATGACTCTTCACCTTTACGTAACCAAACGCGTGGATCATAGTATTTTTTATTTGGTTTTTCTGCTCCATCAGGATTTCCAATCTGACCTTGCAAGTAACCACGGTTTGCAGTTTCGAAAGCACGAATTCCATCCCAATAAGCCCATTGTGTATCTGTATCGATATTCATTTTTATAACACCATAACCTATTGCTTCCCGAATTTCCTCGTGAGTCGAACCTGATCCACCATGAAATACGAAGTTAACAGGATGATCTTCTTTCAATCCTAATTTTTCTTTAATATAAACCTGAGAATTCTTAAGAATAATCGGCATAAGTTTCACATTCCCTGGTTTGTAAACTCCATGCACATTTCCAAAGGAAGCAGCAATAGTAAAGTTTGGTGAAATTTTACTCAATTCCTGATAGGCATACAAAACATCTGATGGTTGTGAGTAAAGCAAGCTGTTATCAACTCCGCTGTTATCAACTCCATCTTCTTCTCCGCCGGTAATTCCAAGTTCAATCTCAAGTGTCATACCTATTTTGCTCATTCGTTCAAGGTATTTTTTGCAAATGGCAATATTTTCTTCAATCGGTTCTTCTGAAAGGTCGAGCATATGTGAACTGAAAAGTGGTTTCCCATATTGAGCAAAGTGTTTTTCCCCAGCATCCAGCAATCCGTCAATCCATGGAAGTAATTTTTTAGCTGCATGATCGGTATGTAAAACTACACGAACTCCATACGCTTCTGAAAGAATATGAATGTGTTTTGCTCCGGCAATTGCACCTAAAACGGCAGCCTGTTGTCCTTCCATTTTTAATCCTTTACCAGCATTAAATGCAGCACCACCATTCGAAAACTGAATCATTATTGGTGCATTCGCATTTTTTGCTGCTTCCATTACAGCATTTACTGTTGATGACCCAACCACATTTACTGCCGGAATGGCAAATCCATTCTCTTTGGCCACTTTAAAAACATACTGCAGATCTTTTCCTGTAACAACACCCGGTTTAACTACATCTGAAATTTTACTCATAATTTTTTATTTTAATTGATTTTAGTTCCAATATGTTTAAAACAAACTTCATTCAATAAAGTTATATTTTGAAATAAAAAAAACCGATATACAAAATGCATATCGGCTTTAACTTGATTTTGAACTGAAAACTTATTCGGCAACCACTTCAAAAGCCACTTCAATAGTTACTTCTTTGTGTAGTTTCAAAATAGCTTTATATGAACCAATTTCTTTAACGGCTTCTTTTAATAGAATCACTTTACGATCAACTGTAAATCCAGCTTTTTCAAATGCATCTGCAATTTGAATAGGACCAACTGCACCAAATATCTTACCTGTAGTACTCGTTTTTGCACCTACAGTTAAAACGATGTCTTTTAATTTGTCAGCCAAATCCTGGCTTTCGTTTCTAAGACGTTCTAGTTTATGAGCACGTTGTTTTAAATCTTCTGCCAACATTTTTTTAGCTGATGTTGTAGCTAAAATTGCTTTTCTTGTTGGAATCAGAAAGTTACGTCCGTAACCGTCCTTCACTTTAAGGATATCGCCTTTGTAACCTAAGTTGATTACATCTTCTTTTAATATAATTTCCATACTTTTTCCTCCTTGTTTATTATTTCATCATGTCCGTTACATAAGGAAGCAACGCAATGTGGCGTGATCTTTTCACTGCCTGAGCTACTTTACGTTGAAATTTCAACGATGTACCTGTAAGGCGACGTGGAAGAATTTTTCCTTGTTCATTTAAGAATTTTTTCAAAAATTCAGGATCTTTGTAATCGATGAAACGAATACCGCTTTTTTTGAAACGACAGTATTTTTTCTTTTTTACATCAACTGATGGTGGAGTCAAGTATCTGATATCTCCGTTGTTTGCTGCCATGTTTTTAGTTCTCCTTTACTTCTTTAGATTTAACACTCTTTCTTTTTTCAGCGTACTCGAACGCATATTTGTCCAAACGGAACGATAAGAAACGTAGTACACGTTCATCGCGACGGAATTGAGTTTCCAAAGCAGCGATAATTGTTGACTCAGCATCAAATTGAAGCAACGAATAAAAACCTGTAGATTTCTTTTGGATTGGATACGCCAATTTGCGCAATCCCCAATTTTCCTCATTGGTAATTGTTGCGCCATTCTCTGTCAGAATGGTCTTGAATTTTTCTACCGCTTCCTTCATCTGTACATCAGACAAAACGGGAGTTAAAATGAAAACGGTTTCATAATGGTTTAACATACTGTTTGTTAGCTTTTTAGTTATTTGTAATAAGTTTTTCTTAAAGCGGGGCAAAGATACAAATAAATCTTTGATTGACAAAGCAGTTTGCATAAATTGTTTGATGCCGAGCTTTTTGAGTGTAAATTTTCAAGTTTTATTAAAAAAATAATTTTTACTTTTAAAATTATCAGTATATTTGCTCTCCGTTAAAAAAAAACATAGAAGTAGAGAAATTATAAGTTTTTAAAACGAATAATATATTAAAAAAATGGATTTAGAAATAAAACTAACAATAACAGGACTGGTTTATAATCAAACAGTAGTTGGCACATACGGTCTGGTATTAAGTGAAGAATTCGGTAACCGTCGCTTTTCGGTTATGATTGGCGAACCAGAAGCTCAGTCTATTGCCCTGAAAATGAATAATAAAAAATCACCTCGTCCACTTACGCACGATTTAATTAAAACACTATTACAACTATTTGATGCCGATCTGCAGAAAGTCTTAATATATGATATGATAAATGATGTGTTTTTTTCGGAATTACATATTCTGAAAGATGACAACATACTAATAGTAGATGCACGAACATCAGATGCTGTGGCATTAGCTGTTCGTTCGGATTGTCCGATTTATATTAAGTCAGATATACTCGATATCGTAGGAACAGTAATTGAGAAAGAGCCGACTGAAAAAGTTGATAATGAAAATGTAGATGCTGAAAACCTCACAAGTGAAGATTTGGATAAGCTTGTTGTTGAACAGCTCAGTGATTTACTTGAAATGGCAATTGCTGAAGAAAAATACGAATTGGCTGTGAATTTACGCGATGCAATAAAAAGGAAAAAAAGTAAGTCAGAATAATTAGTTTTTAATAAGTAACCATCAAATTAATAACAATTTAATGAATTAAAAATCATGGGATTAAAATTTCGTCTTACGCTAATGAGTTTCTTTCAGTTTTTTGTTTGGGGAGCTTGGTTAATTACAATTGCTAATTATTGGTTTGCAACCAAACAGTGGGGAGGAGCCGAATTCGGGGCGATATTTTCAACATTGGGTATTTCATCGATTTTTATGCCTGCCATAGTAGGTATTGTTGCAGATAGATGGATAAATGCTGAAAAATTGTATGCTATTTTGCATATATTGAGCGGATTAACATTCATGATGTTTCCGCAAATAAATGATCCTCAAACCTTTTTCTGGATGATGCTATTGGCAATGTCATTTTATATGCCTACAATTGCACTCTCCAACTCCATTGCTTACAATGCACTGAAATCCAATAATTTTGATGTGATAAAAGTTTTCCCGCCAATTCGAGTTTGGGGGACAATCGGTTTTATTGTGGCTATGTGGTTTACCAACCTTTCGGGAAGTAAAGCAACTGAAAATCAATTTTATATTTCTGCTATTGCTTCAATAATTTTGGGTATTTATTCATTTACTTTGCCCAAATGCCCCCCTCAGGAAAACAGAACCAAAAGTACTTCGTGGGTGGAAGCCTTAGGATTGAATGCGTTCAAACTTTTTGCTAATTATAAAATGGCACTTTTCTTTGTTTTCTCCATGTTGTTGGGAGCTGCATTGCAATTGACCAATATGTATGGTGATACTTTTCTGGATGATTTCAAAAAAATACCGGAATATGCGGACTCGTTTGTCGTAAAATATTCTACTATCATCATGTCTATTTCTCAGATTTCTGAAACAATATTTATTTTGGCAATTCCCTTTTTCCTTAAAAAATTCGGCATTAAAAAAGTGATGTTAATCAGTATGATAGCCTGGTTTTTTCGCTTCGGACTATTTGCATTCGGCAATCCCGAAGGCGGACTGTGGATGATAATAGTTTCATGTATTGTTTATGGAATGGCTTTCGATTTTTTCAATATTTCAGGATCGTTATTTATCGAAACTACTACTGATACTTCAATACGTTCGAGTGCGCAGGGATTATTTATGACTATGACAAATGGTTTTGGTGCAGTTTCCGGAAGTATAATTAGTGGATTTATGATTGACAGGTTTTTTACTCATAATGGAATAAAAGACTGGCAAAATATATGGATTACTTTTGCAGTATATGCATTGGTTGTTGCCATACTATTTGCAGTGCTGTTCAAACACAAACACGATCCGAATCAATTACAAAATGTAAGTCATTGATTTTGATACCAAAATAAAGAAAGATAGCAGAAATTGAATTTCAATTTCTGCTATCTTTCTTTACTACTAACCAAATACTACTAACTATAAACTTCTTAAAAAGGCACATCATCATTCCTTCCAGCTCCAGGAAACGGACTTGCATTTTGTGGGTTCAGCACTGCATTATCTTTATAAAAGTCACCATCTGTATCATTCATTTTCGAAGAGATAATCTGATAACCTGGGTTAAAAGGATTATCATCTTTATCTCGATCATCTTTATTCAAGAATTTTGCATAAGTGGCTCTAAATTTCAACTGTACATCGCCGGTTGCACCATTTCGATGTTTTGCAATAATAATTTCGGCAATTCCAAGCAATGAATTGCCCTGTGCATCTTCTGTCAGATGATAATATTCGGGTCGGTGAATGAAGCAAACCATATCCGCATCCTGCTCAATAGCTCCCGATTCACGTAAATCTGAAAGTTGTGGACGTTTTCCTTCTAACCCCGAGCGACCTTCCACGCCACGATTCAATTGTGATAGTGCAATAATCGGAATGTCGAGTTCTTTCGCTAATCCTTTTAATGAGCGGGAAATGATACTTACTTCTTGTTCGCGGCTTCCAAAACTCATACCGCTTGCATTCATCAATTGAAGGTAGTCAATAATTAAACATTGAACCTTGTGTTCTTTCACCAAACGACGCGCTTTACTTCTTAGCTCAAAAACCGACAAACTTGGTGTGTCATCCACATAGATTGGCGCATCAATTAATTCCTTAATATCTTTATCCAGTTTGTTCCATTCTTCGGCGTTTAACTGACCGTTTTTTACTTTTTCACCTTCCAACTCGCAAACATTCATTATTAAACGATTCACCAACTGAACGTTGGACATCTCTAGCGAGAAAATAGCAACTGGTTGATTGTAATCTACTCCCATATTTTTCGCCATCGAAAGCACAAAAGCTGTTTTTCCCATGGCGGGACGAGCTGCAATAATAATCAAATCGGATTTTTGCCAGCCCGAAGTAATCTTGTCCAAACTATGAAAACCGGTCGCCACACCACTTGCACCTTGCTTATTAGCAGCTATTTGCATACGTTGAATGGCTTCGTCAATTATCGGATTGATTTGAGTAACGTCTTTTTTAAGGTTACGTTGTGAAACCTCAAAAAGCAAACCTTCAGCTTCCTGCATTAAATCGTCCACATCAGATTTGTCATCGAAAGCTTTGGTCTGAATTTCTGTTGAAATTCGTATTAATTCCCGCGCCAGGAATTTTTGAACAATAATCCGGGCATGATATTCCAAATGGGCTGCCGAAGAAACTTTTGCAGTTAATAAAGTGATATAATAAGGTCCACCCACATCGTCGATAGTACCGCTTTTTCGCAATTGTTCGGTAACGGTATGCATATCCACGGGTTCCTGATGCATTGCCAGCAACATGATAGCTTCAAATATCTTTTGATGTGCCACTTTGTAGAAACATTCTGGTTTTAGAATTTCAGAAATAAGCGAATATGCGTCTTTTTCTATCATAATTGCTCCCAATACAGCTTCTTCCAATTCAGGAGCTTGCGGTGGAAGTTTGCCAAATTCGTTTGCAGAAATAGGAGCGGGACCTGTAGTTTTTTTGTTATAATTGCGTTTCTCAGCCATTTAAAATATTGTTGTTATTTCACAATTAGATATTTCTAATTGCGGGTTTCAAAAGTACAAAAGAATTTCGACATACTAAAGGTGAATTTATAAACAGCAAATTGTTGATAACTTGTTCAAATATTTGATTCGAGACTATATTTTAAGATTTTTGAATTCAAAAAAAAGCATTACTTTTGGAATCTAAAAAAAAAAGTATTTATGATTGTTTTTCCAAATGCTAAAATAAATCTTGGACTAAATGTTGTTGAAAAACGTCCCGATGGTTATCATAATATCGAAACCATTTTTTATCCAATTGGTTTAACCGATGTGCTTGAAGTAGAGGTTTCCGAATCATGTTCTGATTATAGTTTTTCTTCTTCAGGGATTGTTCTTGAAGGTGATCCTGAAAATAATTTAATAATAAAAGCATATCATTTATTGCGTTCAGGATATCAGTTTCCTGCTGTTGACATTACACTTATTAAGCAAATTCCTTTTGGGGCAGGTTTAGGTGGTGGATCGTCTGATGCTGCATTTATGCTAAAGACTCTTAATGAACTGTTTAAATTAAAAATAACGCCAAGCCGACTCGAAAAATTAGCGGTCAAACTTGGAGCCGATTGCCCTGTTTTCATTAAGAATAGACCTGTATTCGCAACCGGAATAGGCAATGTGTTCACACCCATTCAGTTATCGTTGAAAGGAAAGTTTCTTTTGTTGGTAAAACCCGATATTCATGTTTCTACTCCCGAAGCATATTCTCTTGTTGTTCCACAAAAGCCAGAATTTTCGTTGTCAGAATTAATTACAAATCCAATTTCTGAATGGAAGACAGCTATTAAAAATGATTTCGAAAAATCCGTTTTTGCTAAATATCCCGCCATTGAAAAAATTAAAAACGATTTATACGAAATGGGAGCGATGTATGCATCCATGTCCGGTTCAGGTTCTTCGGTATATGGGATTTTTAATGAAATGCCCGAGAAAAATGATTTGTTTGAAGAGAGTTTTGTTGCAGGAGGATTTCTTGATTGACTATAAAATTTCTTTTCTATTTTTCCATTCAATTTTTTGTAATCTGAACAATCATTTATTTAATCTTGTTTAAAAGTAAATTATTTAAACAATTTTAAAATGAAAAAGAATTGTAAATGGTGTGGTTGGTTGGATGAAAATATACTCCACAATATAGGTTTATTGTTATTTCGCTTGACTTTAGGCTTTTTCATGCTCACGCATGGTTGGCATAAAATAGAAAATTTTCAATTAATGAGTGCAGGCTTCCCCGATCCGATTGGGGTTGGCTCTTCAGCTTCTCTGGTTTTAATCATTTTCGCTGAATTTGGTTGCTCGCTACTGCTAATTATAGGCTTATTTACCCGTGTAGCTACTATTCCGTTGATTATTGGAATGATAGTAGCTGCTTTTGTAATTCATGCAGGTAATCCTTTCTCTAAGGTAGAACTTTCCAGTCTTTATTTATCGTTATATGTTGTTTTGGCTATTCTGGGTCCCGGAAAATATTCACTTGACAACGTGTTTGGATTATTTTGTGAGAAATATTGTAAAAATTGTAAACTTACTAATGGAAAACAAGTTTAATAAAGACTTTTAAAAAAATAGATAAGAAATTGATCGTTGTCAATTTCTATTTAATTCTCATTAAATCAGCAAATTGAACTTATATATAATTTCATAATTCCGATATTATTTAAAATATAAACATACCTTAATTTAACGATATTTACAATTCATAATTTTTTGTTTTTTTCCTTGTCTAATCCAAGAAAAAGCAGTACTTTAGTGCGATTTTTTAGATAGAAATAAAATTAAAAAGTAGATGATAGATCAAGACAGAATTATTAAGGTAAACATTGACGAAGAAATGAAGTCTTCGTACATCGATTATTCAATGTCGGTGATTGTTTCGCGTGCGTTGCCCGATGTGCGCGATGGTTTTAAACCCGTACACCGCAGGGTATTATTTGGGATGAATGAATTGGGAAACAATTCGGATAAACCGTATAAAAAATCTGCCAGAATCGTTGGGGAAGTAATGGGTAAGTATCACCCGCATGGTGACTCTTCCATTTATGGTACGCTGGTTCGTATGGCTCAACACTGGTCGATGCGTTATCCATTGGTGGATGGTCAGGGTAACTTTGGTTCAATTGACGGTGACAGCCCTGCTGCAATGCGTTATACCGAAGCTCGTTTGCGTAAATTATCAGAAGATATGTTGATTGACATCAACAAAGATACAGTTGATTTTCAATTGAACTTTGATGATACGTTAAAAGAACCAACTGTTTTGCCAAGTCGTATCCCAAACTTATTGGTTAATGGTTCGTCAGGTATTGCCGTTGGTATGGCTACCAATATGGCGCCGCATAACTTGACAGAAGTAGTTGATGCCACTATTGCTTATATCGACGATAATAATATTGAAATTTCAGAAATTCTGAAGTATATTAAAGCTCCCGATTTTCCTACCGGTGGTATTATTTACGGTTATGCCGGTGTAAAAGAAGCATTTGAAACTGGTCGTGGACGCATTGTGGTTCGATCGAAAGTAGAAATTGAAACTGATGCACAGGGACGTGAAAAAATCATTGTCAATGAAATTCCTTATCAGGTAAATAAAGTGGAATTAATCAAAGCAGTTGTTGCTTTGGTTGAAGATAAAAAAGTAGAAGGTATTTCACATATTAACGACGAATCCGACCGCGAAGGTATGCGTATCGTTATTGATATAAAACGTGATGCCAACTCAAGTGTTGTATTAAATAAATTGTTCAAATATACATCGCTACAGACTTCATTCAGTGTAAATAACATTGCATTGGTTCATGGTCGCCCACGTATGTTGAACGTGAAAGATTTGATTCATTATTTCGTTGAACATCGTCATGATGTGGTTATTCGTCGTACTAAATTCGAATTAGGTGAGGCTGAAAAACGCGCTCATTTATTGGAAGGATTTATGATTATTTTGGATAATTTGGACGAAGCAATTCAAATTATTCGTGATTCTAAAACTCCGGAAGAAGCTCGTAAACGCTTAATGGAACGCTTTGGTCTGTCCGATATTCAATCGCGCGCTATTGTAGAAATGCGTTTGCGTCAACTTACCGGACTGGAACAAGATAAACTTCGTGCAGAATATGAAGAAGTCTTGAACTTGATTGCAGGATTAAAAGAAATTCTAGAAAAAGTAGAATTGCGTATGCAAATCATCAAAGATGAATTGATGGAAGTGAGAGCTAAATATGGTGATGCCCGTCGTACCCAAATTGTTTATTCTTCTGAAGAATTCAATCCTGAAGATTTTTATGCAGATGATGAAATGATTATTACCATTTCGCATCTTGGTTATATTAAACGTACGGCTTTGACCGAGTTTAGAGCTCAGGGACGTGGTGGCGTTGGTTCAAAAGGAAGCGATTCGCGCGATGCTGACTTTATTGAATATATTTATCCGGCATCAATGCACAATACCATGTTGTTCTTTACACAAAAGGGTAAATGCTATTGGTTGAAAGTATACGATATTCCTGAAGGAAGTAAAAATTCCAAAGGTCGTGCTATTCAAAACATGCTCAACATTGATGGTTCCGATAAAGTAAATGCCTTTATTCGTGTAAAAGGATTGAACGATCCGGAATATACAAAATCGCATTATCTGGTTTTCGGAACTAAAAATGGTGTTATCAAGAAAACTTCTCTCGAAGCCTATTCACGTCCTCGTCAGAATGGTGTAAATGCGATTACTATTCGTGAAGATGACCAGGTAATACAAGTTCGTTTAACCGATGGCAATTCTGAAGTATTGATGGCCAACCGTAATGGTCGCGCTATTCGTTTCAATGAATCTAAGGTACGTAAAATGGGCCGTACAGCAACAGGTGTACGTGGTATGACACTTGATGATGATGGACAGGATGAAGTGGTTGGCATGATTTGTGTAAACAAGGAAGACAACAAAAACATCATGGTTGTTTCACAGTTAGGTTATGGTAAACGTACTTTGCTTGACGAAGTTGATGAAGAGGGCAAATTGCTTTTGGATGAAAAAGGTGAGACAATTCCGGTGTATCGTGTTACAAACCGTGGTGGTAAAGGTGTTAAAACAATAAACATCACCGAAAAAACAGGTAAGTTGGTTACTATCAAAAGTGTTACTGATGATAATGACTTGATGATTATCAATAAATCTGGAATCACCATTCGTATAAAAGTAGCTAATTTTAGAATTATGGGGCGTGCAACTCAGGGAGTTCGTCTTATAAACCTTGAAAAACGCAACGATGAGATAGCTTCGGTTTGTAAAGTTCTTTCTGAAGTTGTAGAGGAAGTATCAGAAGAAGCGTTGGAAGAAATATCAATGGACGAAGATCAGATTGTCGAAAACCCGTCTGAAGATATAGTTACTGAAACAGAAAATACAGAAAATTAATTATCATTTGAGTGAACTGATTATATGAAATCAGTTCACTCATTAAAAACTAAAATTTTAAAAATACTCGTCATGAAAAAAATTATTTTATCACTATTTTTAGTAGCGAGCTTTACTTTTTCTTTTGCTCAAAAAGCTAACGTTTCGAAAGCAAAGAATAAAGCTTTAATGGAAAATCCAGATTTTGCAGGTGCTCGTGAAGCTATTAAATTAGCGTTACAGGATTCAACAACAAATAAAGAAGCTTACACCTGGTATGTCGGCGGTTTAATTGGTAACAAAGAAAATGATGTATTGTATGGGAAGGCAATTTTGAATCAGCCTTTTGATGCCGATGTAAAAGGACAAGCGATCATTGAATCTTATAATTATTTTTTAGAAGCTTACAAACTTGATCAGTTGCCAGATGCTAAAGGCAGAGTAAAACCTAGATACAATAAAGACATCAAGACTAAAATCAAGGAATATTATACCACACAGCAAAATTTAATTGCTTACGGTGCTTATTTGTTCGAAAAGAAAAAATATGAGGAAGCGGTAAAAGCATTTGAAGTTTTTCTTGAAATTCCTAAATTACCGATGATGGAAAATGAAATTCCGATGGACTCTACGTATAATATGATCATGTATTATACAGCAATAGCTTCAACAAACGCTAAAATGCATGATAAAGCTATAAGTTTATATGAAAATCTGAAAGATAAAAAATATGAAACTTTGGCTGTATATCAACTATTATATGAAGAGTATGTAGGTAAGAAAGATACAGTAAACTTTGTAAAAACATTGAAAGAAGGATTTGAAAAATTCCCATCTGAAGCTTGGTTTTTGCAGAATTTAATTAACTATTTTATTTATTCTTCAAAAATTCCTGAAGCCTTAATTTATTTGAATACAGCAATTGAGCGTGAGCCTAATATGGCACAATACCGCTATGTAAAAGGAAATTTGGATGAATCGTTAGGAAAAATTGATGATGCACTTGCTTCGTTTGATAAAGCTATTGAAGTTGATCCAACAATGGCAGATGCTTATGCAGGAAAAGGTCGTTTGTATTATAATAAAGCAGTGAAAATGCTTGAAGATGCCAATAACATTAAAGATATCAAACTGTATAATGCTGCACAATTAAAAGCAGAAAATGTTTTTAAAGAGTCAGTACCTTACTTCAAGAAAGCAGCCGAACTTAAACCTACTGAAATTGAGTACAAAAAAACATTAAAAACATTGTACTATCGATTGAAAATGGATAAAGAATTCGAAGCTATTAAGACAGAAATTGATGCAATGTAATTAAAAACCGTATAACAAAAGAAAAGCTCTTAATCAGATGATTAAGAGCTTTTCTTTTGTTTAATATATGTATCTAAAAATTAAATTAACTCAGCTTGTTTAAGGAGAAATTCCATTTCTATTTGTACTTTTTCGGCTTCTATTCGCGCAGCTTTTGCATAATCATTTTCAGAAGAAGCATAAATTATCTGGCGCGAAGAGTTTACTAATAATCCACATGTGTTATTTAAACCATATTTGGCAACTTCTGCCAAACTTCCGCCTTGCGCTCCAACTCCGGGAACTAATAAGAAATGTTCAGGAACAATTGCTCGTACGTCGGTTAGCATTTCTGCTTTTGTGGCACCAACCACATACATCATATTTTCATCCGATCCCCACTTTAATGAGGTCTTTAGTACTTTTTCAAATAATTTTTCTCCAGTTTCTTCATCTTTCATAAACTGAAAATCGTCAGCACCTTTGTTTGAAGTTAAAGCCAGTAATGTCACCCATTTTCCTTCGTAAGTGAGGAATGGAGTTACAGAATCTTCGCCCATATATGGAGCAACGGTTACCGAATCGAATTCCATATTGCCAAAGAATGTACGGGCATACATGGCCGATGTATTTCCAATATCGCCACGTTTTGCATCGGCAATAATAAATTGATCGGGATAATTTTCGCGGATATAGTCAACTGTGCGTTCCAATACTTCCCAACCCTCCAATCCAAGACTTTCGTAAAATGCCAAATTGGGTTTGTAAGCTACGCAAAGATCAGCTGTTGCATCGATAATTGCTTTGTTGAACTCGAAAATTGGATCTTCCGATTCGTCGAACAAATGTTCGGGAATTTTATTCACATCAGTGTCCAATCCCACGCAAAGAAATGATTTCTTGCGTTGTATGTTTTCAAATAATTCTTGTTTGGTCATCTTATTAGCCCCCTAAATCCCCCTGGGGATTTATTGATTAGTATGTTATTGTTAGTATAATTTTTTTATAGAAAACTCCGAAAGTCCCCCTTGGGGGATTTAGGGGGTTGTTATAATTCGCTTTCTTTCAATCGTTCAGCATTTTCAGCTACAATCAACTGATCGATCACACCCTGTACATCGCCTCCCATAAAAGCAGAAAGGTTGTAAATGGTGAAGTTAATGCGATGATCGGTGATACGTCCTTGTGGATAGTTATAAGTACGTATTTTTGCCGAACGGTCACCGGTTGAAACCATAGTTTTACGTTTAGAACCAATTTCGTCCAGGTATTTTTGATGTTCGATGGCATATAAACGGGAGCGAAGTTCATTCATAGCTTTTGCTTTGTTTTTGTGTTGCGATTTTTCGTCCTGACACTGCACAGTTGTACCTGTGGGAATATGCACCAACCGAATGGCCGAGTAAGTTGTATTTACCGACTGTCCGCCGGCACCTGATGAACAGAAAGTATCTACACGAACATCCGATTCTTTCAGTTCATAATCAAATTCTTCCATTTCCGGGAGTACTGCCACCGTTGCAGCCGATGTATGAACACGTCCCTGAGTTTCAGTTTGCGGTACACGTTGCACGCGGTGTACTCCCGATTCATATTTCAGTGTTCCATACACATTTTCACCCGAAACAGTAAAAATCACTTCTTTATAACCACCTGAAGTTCCATCGCTAATGTTTGTAATTTCCACTTTCCAACCTTTTGTTTCACAGTATTTTACATACATTCTGAAAAGGTCTCCAGCGAAAATAGCAGCTTCATCACCACCGGTTCCACCACGAATTTCGACAATAGCATTTTTATTATCTTCAGGATCGACTGGAATCAACAACAACTTGATGTTTTCTTCCATTATAGGAATTTTAGGTTCAATTTCGTCAATTTCAGCTTTCGCCATTTCGCGCATTTCTGGATCAGATTCTGTGTTCATCAGCTCTTTAGATTCCAATAAATGTGACAATGCAGTGCGATATTCCTGTTGAGCTTCCATGATTCGTTCCAGTTCGCGATACTCTTTGTTGAGTTTCACGTAACGCTTCATGTCTCCGATCACCGCAGGGTCCGTTATCAAGGTCGAAATCTCTTCGAACTTATGTTGTAATCCTTCTAATTTTTCTAAAAGTGTTTTTTCAGCCATTTTTTATGTAGAATCGTGTAATTGTTGATTTTTCTAAATGTAATTTCTGAGAATAGAAATTTATAAAAGTTATTTTAGTTTTTCTCTTTTCTCAGATTCTTCTTTCATGTTTCGGACTAATTGTTTTATTCTCCATTCCATGATTTTTTTATACCTGTTCTGAGTTATGAAAATATCGAAATACCAACCGAATTTAATATGGGTTTCCAAATAATAATAACTCATATTATTTCGGTTTTTGGGAATGAACTTATAAACACCAACCATGTTTTTTATAAACGGATTTTCAGTAACCAGATCAAGTCTGATATCTCTTCGTCCGTTTGTATATTTTAATTGTGTTACTTTGCTGTCGATATAAAGGTTTGGAAATGTGGTAACTCCGGGCACAATAACATCGCCTATGCCTCTTAGTATATTGGTTTTTTTGTCAAATTTTGTAGTTTTGAAATCAAATTTCAATAATTCATCTTTGTTGTTCGCCAGACTCATACCTTTTAAACCCCATGTAAAAAGCCCGTCTAAATCATAACACATTTGATAAACGAACTTGTTTATTACTTCACTACATATGCTGTCTGACGCATTTACGCTTAATTGGCAATAAGTCACAAATTCACCATTTTTATATACTGAAGATATTGAATCAAATGAAGAAGCCTTAATCGAAAAAAAAACCGTTAAGGATATAATAATTAGTAAAATATGTCTAGTCATTGAAAAAATTAATAATTGATACAAATTGAAATTATCAAACCGGTTTTATTTTGTATTTATTTTTTTGATGCCATTTTTTCCGTTTTAATACATTCAAGTCTCATGTTTTCAGTGAATTTTTTAATTCTCCATTCTACAATGCTTTTATAGCGTTTTTTAGTAATAAAAATATTAAAGAACCAACCGAATCGAATACTTACATTTGAATAAAAAAACATTTCGTTGTTTTTTTGAGGTATTATATATAGTACTGCTAAACCATTTTTCAATAATAAACTTGAATATATAATATTTGCTGAGACTTTTGTTACTCCATGGTTATTCTTAGTTTTTGAAACAATGGCATCTACTTTGACATTGCTAAAAGTTTTGAAATATGGAACCACAATATCAAATAAGCCATGAGTAATTCCGGTTTTCACATCGTGGTTTGATGATTTTATAATGATAATCAATTCATTACCTTCGTTTTGAAGTCCTAAATCCTTTAATGCCCAATCGAAAAGGCTGGTTGTTGAATTTTGAAAATCACTCACTAATTTGTCAGATACCTCATCTATTGTTTTTTCGGAGGCAAAAACTTTACAACGATACTGGCTTGTAAATACGCCATCGCTGTAGGTTGTGGATATTGAATCGCTTGTTGAAGCTAATGAACCTATAGTAGAAGTCAATATCAGCAATAAGAATAGTAAGATTTTCTTCATATTTTTATTCAATTGCTGATCATTTATTACTCATTCACTATTCAAATTTTCCTACTTTCACAGCTTCAAAAGAACACAAAATTACCATTTTTTTGGCTGAATAAAAAATTATGTAGAACTTTAAGACAAATAATAACCAATTTTCATAATTTAATTAAGAGTTATACCGCATTAATTAGTAGTTGGAAGAATATAATGTTGCCATTTTAATCAACAAATCATTGATTAACAGT
The DNA here is from genome assembly GCA_010365115.1 of Paludibacter sp. Classification (GTDB taxonomy): domain Bacteria; phylum Bacteroidota; class Bacteroidia; order Bacteroidales; family Paludibacteraceae; genus Paludibacter. The sequence continues at coordinate 53,171 of JAAFGX010000005.1, read as the reverse complement.
CTTATATTTAATTATTATTTGTGCATTATTACTTATAAATTACTTGTAAATTACTTAAAAATGATTTTACCTCAACTATTTTGGTGTTAGTTTTCAATATCTCCAATGATAGCTTTCTCTGTCATCTCGAAAAGGGTGTTAAAATCAAATTCTTTTACTGCTATTGCGGAATGAACTGTGAATCTTAGGCGTGTGCCTAAGCCTAATGGAAAAACTCCGTATTGGAAGATTTTCCAGGAATTATTAATGGTTATGGGAACTACCAAAGCATCTGGTGCATATTTACACAATATTTTTACGCCATTCGATGCAAAATGTCCCGGTTTTCCATCACGTGAACGGGTACCTTCAGGATAAATAACTGTCGATCTGTTGTTTGCCTGAATATATTCTGCCATTTTTTTTAAAGCCGGCAGGGCTTGTTTTGGATCGTTTCGGTCGATGAGCACCGACCCGCCATGATTTAAATTGTACGAAATGCTGGGAATCCCTTTTCCCAACTCAATTTTACTCACATATTTTGGATGATATTTCCGCAAAAACCAACCGATACCAATAATATCATAAACGCCCTGATGGTTGGCTACAAATATAATTGGTTTTCCTTCGGGCAAATCAGCCTTGAATTCAACTTTGGCTGTAGTTAAATTAACAAGTAAGGCTTTTATAAGAAAAAAACCCATCCAATCGACACTCCGTTTATGTGCTTCGTATCCAAAGAGATGTAAACTTACAAACTGGATAATATGAAATATACATAATATGAAAAGGACCAGCACATACACTATGAATGAAAGTGGAATGGAAATAAGTTTTTTCATGGCAGCTTTATTTATAAATACGAAAATCGAATGCAAAAGTACTAAAAAATTATTTTTTTTGAGAGTATATAATTAAAGAATTGCTAATCAGGCTGCTTTATTTTTCCGAATGATATATTACCGTTAAATATTCTAACGCTATTGGAATTGAAAAAATCCCACCTTCACTTGCGTGAAGGCGGGATTTCTATTTCTACCCTCTACTGTTGGAGGTGAGGTTTTATTTATTCTTTTCCACCCATTTCCGTGCATTTACAAACGCTTCCACCCATGGAGTGATTTGGTCGTTTGCTTTGCGGTCGGCAGGATAGTTAGCCCATTGCCATGGGAATACGGCCCGTTCGGGGTGAGGCATCATGGCAAGATGACGACCATCTGTTGAACATACACCGGCTACGTTATAATCTGATCCGTTTGGATTAGCAGGGTAGCTTGCGTAGGAATATTTAGCAATGATATTGTATTCGTTTTCTGCTTTTGGCAAATAGAATTTTCCTTCGCCGTGAGCCACCCAAACACCGAGTTTACTATTTGATAATGAACCTAACATTACCGAGTTGTTTTCAGGAATTGTTAATCCAACAAACCCGGATTCGAATTTATGCGAGTCGTTGTGCTTCATACTTGCTTTCACATCGTGATCGGGGTTGACCAGTCCGAGTTCAATCATTAACTGACAACCGTTACAAATTCCCAAACTCAACGTGTCATTGCGTTTGTAAAAGTTATCCAATGCTAGTTTTGCTTTTTCATTGAACAGGAAGCCACCTGCCCACCCTTTGGCAGAACCAAGAACATCGGAGTTTGAAAATCCACCGCAGAATACAATCATATTAACATCTTCCAACGTTTCACGTCCTGTCGACAAGTCGGTCATGTGCACATCTTTTACATCAAAACCTGCTAAGTAAAGGGCGTAAGCCATTTCACGGTCGCCATTTGTTCCTTTTTCTCTGATGATTGCTGCTTTTACGCCACTTGGTGCATGATTTTGAGAAAGATTAAATTGCGAGAATTTTCCATTAAAATTTTTGTTAAAAGCAAATTCCAACGGTTGATTCTTATAATTATTAAAACGAGCCTGTGCGCAAATTTCACCACTTTGTTTGCGATCAAGCAAATACGAAGAACGGTACCAAATATCGCGAAGTTCGTTAATAGAGAATGAATAGGAAGCTGTTTTTTTGATGATTTCCATTCGTCGTTCCGCAATAGGAGTAGCAATGCGGGCAAAACCGATGCCGTTACCTTCAAGTATTTTCTCAACGGCACGTTTATCTTTTACCTGTATAAGAACGCCCGGATTTTCAGCAAATAGTATATTTACAAGCGAGCTTTCAGCAATTTGATCAAGTCTTACGTCTAAACCGCCGCTTGCATTAGCAAAACACATTTCTAATAAGGCTGTCAACATGCCGCCTTCGGAAATGTCATGCCCTGCCAGAATCAAGTCTTTGCTAATTAATTCCTGAATGCTTTCGAATGCCGCTTTAAAATATTCGGCATCTTGTACAGTTGGAACTTCATCACCCAGTTTATTAAGTGTTTGTGCCAAAACAGAACCGCCTAATTTGTGATTGTCGAATGAAAAATCGATATAATATACTGCTGACTTAGGGTCGTTTACCAATACCGGACTAACCGTTTTCTTCACGTCAGAAACTTCCGCTCCGGCTGAAATAATGACTGTTCCGGGAGAGAATACTTTCTCGTTACCATATTTTTGGGTCATCGAAAGCGAATCTTTTCCTGTAGGAATATTGATGCCTAATGAACAGCAGAAATCGCTACATGCCTCAACAGCTTTATAAAGGCGGGCATCTTCACCCGGATTATTACAAGGCCACATCCAGTTGGCGCTCAACGAAACACTATCCAGTCCATCAGTCATTGGTGCCCAAACGATATTGGTCAATGCTTCGGCCACTGCCAATACTGAACCAGCTTCGGGATTAACAAGCGCAGCAAGCGGTGCATGTCCGATAGAAGTGGCAATACCCACATTTCCACGGAAATCCAGTGCCACAACACCAAGGTCGTTCAACGGCAACTGAATTTCACCTGCACATTGTTGGCGGGCAATTTTACCCGTGATTGAACGGTCTACTTTGTTTGTCAACCAGTCTTTACAAGCTACCGATTCTACTTGCAGTACGTTTTGAATATATTCAAATAATTTTTCTTCATTTATTTCAACAGCAGCAAAATTCTCAACAATTGTGCTGTCAGTCATTATAGTACGCGGCGGTTTACCAATCATATATTCCAATTGAAGGTCAATTGGAGCTGCCCCCCAACCCCCTAAAAGGGGAGTAAGATTAGATAGTTCAGTTTTTATATTTATTAGAACCTTATCTATTTCATTTAATACTTCTTCATTTGTAAAACGAATAACTTTCAAACCATATTCTTGAAATAGTTGAGTTCGAAGTTCATCGTATTCTTTCATTTCAATTGTATCGTGGTATTTTCCATCTACTTCTATTACTATTTTTTTTTGTAAACAAATAAAATCTGCAATACAATCACCGATAATATGTTGTCTTCTAAATTTGCAATTGTCAAGATTTTTTCCTTTTAGTTGTTGCCAAAGAAATTCTTCTGCTGGAGTAGGATTATATCTGTGTTTAACAGCTAATTCTTTTAAACGCGAGTACATTGATGGATAAGCTGTTTGCATTCCTGCTTTTTGTTCCCCCTTCTGGGGGTTAGGGGGCATGTAAAAAGTCAATCTCATGTCACCCGTTGTTTCGCCCACCACATACATTGGAGCGCGTTCGCGTTCGGCAATGCGGCGAACGGCTTCGATTGCTGCTTCAGGAATGACCATTCCCATTCGTTCCTGACTCTCGTTCCCTACAATTTCCTTGGCACTCAATGTAGGATCGCCTACCGGAAGAGCCGACAAATCAATTTTCCCACCTGTTGTTTCCACCAATTCCGATAAACAGTTTAAGTGTCCGCCTGCACCGTGATCGTGAATAGAAACAATCGGATTTACATCAGCTTCAGCAAGTGTACGAATCACATTTGAAACACGTTTCTGCATTTCAGGATTTGCACGTTGAACCGCATTCAATTCAATGGCATTATTATATTCTCCGGTTTGTACTGACGATACAGCAGCGCCACCCATACCGATTCGGTAATTGTCGCCCCCCATTACCACTACTTTTTCACCTGCCTCAACATTGCCTTTAAGAGCGTCGCGCATGGTTCCGAAACCAACACCACCGGCCAACATAATTACTTTGTCGTAGCCGTATTTTTTGTTGTTTTCTTCGTGTTCGAAAGTCAGCAACGAACCACAAATAAGTGGCTGTCCAAACTTATTTCCAAAATCGGATGCTCCATTTGAAGCCTTAATCAGAATTTGTTCAGGGGTTTGGTATAACCATTTGCGAGGATTTATTGCATTCTCCCAATTGCGTGAATTATCGTTGCGGGCATACGAAGTCATATAAACTGCTGTTCCTGCAATTGGCAAACTTGCCTTTCCTCCGCCAAGACGGTCGCGAATTTCACCACCTGCACCGGTAGCAGCGCCGTTGAATGGCTCAACAGTTGTTGGGAAGTTATGTGTTTCGGCTTTCAACGAAATAACCGACTCAATTTCTTTTATTTCAAAATAATCAGGCTTGTCGCCACTTGCAGGTGCAAATTGTTCGATTTTCGGACCGGCATTGAAAGCTACATTATCTTTATATGCTGAAACGAGTTTGTTTGGGTTTTCTTCCGAGGTTTTGCGAATCATTTTAAACAATGTCAACTCTTTTTCTTCGCCATCAATTACAAATTGACCGTTGAAAATTTTGTGACGACAGTGTTCCGAATTTACCTGAGAGAACCCGAAAACCTCACTATCTGTTAGTTTACGATCAATTTTCTGGCTTATTCCATTCAGATAGTCAACTTCATCCGGACTCAATGCTAATCCTTCTTGAGCGCTGTAAGCAGCAATATCATCAATTTCTAAAATCGGCTCTGGTTGTTTATTTACGGTGAAAATATCTTGTCCCAATCCTGTGTATATCCGTTGAAGCATAGGATCGTACTCCAAACCACCTTTTACAGAAGGTGTATTGGGTACTAGGTTATATTCTTCAATACGAATAATGCCGGAAATTCCCATGTTTTGAGTAATTTCAACGGCATTTGTGCTCCAAGGAGTAATCATTTCGCGGCGCGGTCCGACGTAATTTCCTTCGACATTCGAGGACTCAAGTAATATAGCTTCGCTGAAAAGCCATTCCAACTTATGAACATCTTCAACTTTGAGTGGTTGAGCGGATTGTACGGCATAAATGTGTTGGGCGGGAGTTCGGAAAAATAGTATCATAATTTATTTTGAAGTTTCAGAAGTTGCAGTATACTAATAATTTACTGTTGTTTTTAAATGAATTACCAGTACTCTTAATTTTAGTGCAAAGATAGTCTTTTTTGGCGGGTTGCAAAACAGATGAATCAAGAATTATGAAGAAAAAGAAGGAATTATGAAGAGCAAAAAAGTTCTAAGTAAAGGGTTGTAATGAATCAATTCTTATTTTTTGAGATAAGCGAAATCATTTTTTCTACTTCTTTTAAAATCTCTTTTTCCATAAGTCTATTAAAATGAAGTTGTCCTGGATTAATCATCACTTCAGCTCCAAAACGGGATATCCACTGTTTTTTATTTTCTAGATAGTCGGTTGTAAAAGGGTCGTTATCTGAAAGAATAACTTTTTTGTAGGTGGTAGCTTTAGATAACAGTTCATAATTCAACTTGTTGCAATTTGTCCAGGGTTTCAAGGAAATCCACGGTTTGTCTACACTAAACCATGCTGCTACAAATAAAAATCCCCCAATTTTCAGGCTGTGATTTTGCTTTAATCTTTCATCAAGGAATCGTAAAATAGCCTGACAACCAACACTGTGTCCGATAAAATAAGTATTGTTATTGAGTTCTGAAATTCTATTTGTCAGGAAATTTAATGACTTGTCAAGATCAGGTTCATTCCAATTTGGCATTTCGAGACATTGAATATCAATTTGATAGGTGTTACTAATTTCCAATACCAACCAATCGTACCAATCGGAATGAATATTCCCAGCCCATCGTGGAACTAAATATATTATTGGTTTTTGAGAATCCATGGTTTATAGTTCCAATAAAGTTTCGAGGTAATGTTTTTCAATTCCATAAAGTTGTTTTATTGCAGATATTTTGTTAAATATCTCAATTTTATTTGGAACCTTAGTTGTCGTTTTTTTGCCAACTATCATTACATTTTTAGGAGTATGTTCCAACGATATAAATTCAAAAACATTGGTTTTATAACCGTATGCCTCTAGAATCATTGCTCTTATCGTATCAGTAATTATCTCAGCCTGACGTTCTTTCAGAATGCCAAATCGTGTAACGTTAATAAGTTCATTACTTACATTCATTGCTTTTCTGATTTGTTTATGGCAACAAGGTGCACATACAATTAATTCCGCTCCTGAGGTAATTCCACGATAAATGGCTTCATCAGTGGCCGTATCGCAGGCATGAAGCGCTATTAGAATATCAATTTTATCGAGATCTGTTTTTTCGATTGTTCCCTGCACAAAATTAAGTGAACCGAAATCAGCCATTTCAGCAATGGTATTACATGTCTTCACTAATTCTTCTCGATATTCTACCCCGGTCATTTGGATATTTATTTTCAAATAATTGGATAAGTAATCATACAAAGCAAAAGTAAGATATCCTTTACCCGAGCCCATATCCACAATGTGTAAATTGTCAGTAACCGTTAATTCTTTCAGATTTGGAGCTAATAATTCAATGTATTGATTGATTTGTTTGAATTTATCGCTCATTTCACGGCGAATTTCCCAGTTGACATTGGTAATGCCTAATTCACGCAGATAAATATTTTCGTGCGGATGAATCAATCGTTCTTTGACTTTGTTATGCAAGTAGGTTAGCGGCGCTTCCAGAACTGGTTTGGTAGATTTCAACTTCACTTTCCCATTTGGCAAAATGAACAGGTTGAGATTTTCGTTTTTAGAAAACATTTCGGCGTTCAGGAATTCCTCCTCAAGCGCCTTTTCAATGAATTGAATTCCTTCGAAGATTTCAAAGTTTTTTGTAATGTCCTTTGTGTTATGACGATAAATAAAATTCAGACAATATCCTTTTTTTAATTCCACCGCAGTAATTATCAACTTTTTCAGGTCAGAAGATTTTTCTCTTTTGCCTGTAAGAGTCAATTTTATCAGTTCTTTTATTTCAATATTTGATTGAAGTTTATCGAAGAATATTTTTGTTTGACTGTTTTGCATGTTCAATTTTTTATAAAGGTACATTTTTATTTATTTGGAGTGGAGCTAAACATAAAACGAGAGTCCTACATTATTTGTAAGACCCTCTAAATTAAATATTAAACTATAGTATTTGTGCAGCGTGATCTTTTGTATTTACTTCTTTTGGTAAAAAAATGCGGATAATGGTTCCGGTTTCATCGATAATGAAAGTAGTACGGAAAGTACCCATGTATTTTTTTCCATACATCGATTTTTCTCCCCAAGTCCCAAATTCTTCCGACAGTTTTTTATCGGTATCTGCTATCAGATTAAACGGTAAATTTTGTTTTGTAATAAACTTTTGGTGCGAAGCAGCACTATCGGTGCTTACACCAATTACTTCATAACCTGCTTTTCGCAAATCGTCATAACCGTCACTCAAACTGCACGCCTGAGCTGTACACCCAGGAGTGTTATCTTTTGGATAGAAGTATAAAACCACTTTTTTTCCGTTAAAATCCGCCAGTTTAATTTCTTTTCCTTCTTGATTTATTCCTAAAACAGCTGGAGCTTTGTCGCCTACTTGTAATGCCATAGTTTTATGATTTTATGATTTAAAATTTGAACCTTTTACATTAAACGAATTAAAAATTAAATTGTTGATAATATTGTTGAATATTCTATTTTTCGTTTAAGTAATTTAAAGCATTAGATATTTTTATTTTGCTAATTTACTCATGAATTTTTCGACGTTAATCACTACTCTTTCGTGAATACATTCACCAACTAGATCACCATTATCATCGGTTGCTGTAATATAAAAACTGTATTTTTTTCCTTCAATATTTGTTATTGTAGCATTGCAATGAACAGTGGATCCCACCAGGTTGGCTTTTAAATGTTGCATGTTAATGGAAATCCCGACGCTGGAACTGCCTTCGGGAAGTTCGATTAATTGCATGGCTGTATTCTCCATAAGACCAATTAATGCAGGAGTTGCTAAGACTGGAAGTAATCCCGAACCATATTGCATTGCGGTTTGATTTTCGTTTACAATTATTGATTGAGTAAAAGTTTTTGTTGACATAAATGATTGATAATTTAGTTTTTAGGATTTCTAATTTGAGTTTTAATCCAGATATTATATTCTCGTAATTCTGTTCTAACTTCGGGAGCTAACACCAACAGTCCGATAATATTCGGAACTGCCATAGCCAATACTAACATATCCGAAAAGTCAACAACGGCACTTAAACTTAAAATTGAACCTAATGCTGTAACTATCAAAAAGAAGAATTGATAAAAACGGGTTGCATAAATTCTTTTACCAAAGTATTTTTCACAAGCATCACCCACTAGAAAATCGAAACTTTTCACACCATAATACGACCACGAAATAATAGTAGTATAAGCAAAAAGAAAAATAGTAGGCAACAAGAGATATGGAAACCAAGGAGATACAGTAGAAAATGCTGCTGAGGTTAATTGAGCACCCGCTAAGTTGTCGGGGTTTTGATATAATCCGGTGAATATAATAACCAACGCCGTCATGGTACAAATCACAACCGTATCGATAAATGGTTCGAGTAATGATACATAACCTTCAGTCACAGGACGTTGTGTTTTTACGGTAGAGTGGGCGATAGCAGCGGAACCAATACCGGCTTCGTTGGAAAATGCAGCACGGCGAAATCCCATAATCATCACACCTACAAATCCACCTTTTGCTGCATCTGCGTTAAAAGCACCTTCGAAAATTAATGAAACTGCTTCACCGAATTGATTAATATTAATTCCAATTACTACCAAACAGGATGTTATATACAGAATTGCCATTATTGGAAAAAGTTTGTCGTTGACACGCGCAATGCCTTTAATTCCACCAATTATGACTATTCCTACTAAAACAGCTATGATTATGCCAATTAATAGTTCGAAATTTGCTAATACCGGAAAAGTAGCAACAGCTTGTGAAGCAACTTGATTGGATTGAAACATATTACCAATTCCTAAAGCCCCAAACGAAGCCAGAATTGCAAAAAGAATAGCTAGAAATTTTCCAGTTCGTTTCCATCCTTTTTTGGCAAATCCATCGCGTAAATAATACATTGGACCGCCCGAAACACTATCATCCGCATTAATTTTTCTATATTTCACACCCAAAGTACATTCTGTAAATTTAGATGACATACCTATCAAACCTGCAATAATCATCCAAAATGTTGCACCGGGTCCACCAAGCGAAATAGCTACTGCCACCCCGGCAATATTTCCCAAACCTACTGTTGAAGCACACGCCGTTGAAATTGCCTGAAAATGAGATATTTCGCCCTCGTGTCCATCTTTGTCGAAATGACCTAACACAAGCTGAATAGCATGTTTTAATCCTCTGAAATTAATAAACCGGAAATAAATAGTAAAAAAAGTAGCACCAAAAATCAACCAAAGAATAATGATCGGAACTTTTGCACCCAATTCAATTCCCATTGCCTGAAACGGATCCCAGAATAAAATCTGATCCATAATGTTTAATAATGGCTTGAAAAGCTCATTCATTTGATCGGAAAATGAAACGGTATTTTGAGAAAAAAGTGAAATTGAAGTTGACCCCAATAGCATTATTAGAAGTATTTTTCGCATTTTTTTAATATTTTGCTTTTGATAAAAAGATAATTGTGAAATAAATGAGCTAATACGTACATTTTATATCGAACAAGTATTAGCATAAGTTTTTCTCCAAAACTGAAATATTTTAAACAGTTTTTTTCTTCTTCTTTGAAAATATCCCCGAATTTTTTTCGCAATTGGTATGAACGTGTATCAATAATTAATCGGACTTTACTCTGAACTTTTGGTAATTCCATAGTTTGTTTATATTTCTCATATAATTTTTTACTTTTCAGGAATTGATCAAATTCGCTCCAAAACTGCAATACATTTTCAAAATGCATTTTATTATTTGTTTTTGTGATGGCATGAATATTATATTGAGTATAATGATAGAAGGCTTCATTAATTTTTACAATTTTTGAAGCAAAATAGTAAAGTCGGGTCATCACATATCTGTCCTCATAATAATTCAGATTCTCAGGAACTCGACAGTCCGCTCTTTCATATAAAGATCTGATAACAAGTTTATTCCAAAGCATTGTACAGGTTTTGTCATAAATAATTATATTTTTAAAATTTTCTTCTTTTACTTCAGAAACATAATCATATTTTTTCACAGTTGTGTGTTGATATTCCATATAATAATCAGAAACGACTATATCTGCATTTTCAGTTATTGCTTTTTTATATAGTTTTTCAATCATATTTAATTCTATGTAATCATCACTGTCAATCACTGCAATGTATTCACCTGAGGATGCATTAATAGCTGTATTCCTTGTTGCAGCCAATCCTCTGTTTTTTGCATGTCGAATAATTTTAACCTGATTCTTTCGATTAGGATATTTTTCGATTAATTGTTCTAATATATTTATGCTATCATCTGGGCTTGCATCATCAATAAAAATATATTCAATATCTTCCAATGTCTGTTCAAATAAACTAATGGCACATCGCTTTATATAAGATGATACGTTATAAATCGGCACTAATATTGAAACTTTAGGAGTCATAGAAGGTTGTGTTTTTTTATCAAGTATTTGCAATATAATATTTCACTAAAACCTGATAACGTTAATGCTGCGACTATAGACATGATATTTTGGAAAATTAAAATTCCAGGTATACAAAATAAAAAAAACGTGATAAATGCAACAATTTGATTTCGTGTTACATAATAATATTTGTTGTTGGGAATAAAAATAAAGTTCACATACGATCCCACAACTAACCAAACTAAAACTGTTCCGCTTAAAATTATGGCTAATGGATAAGAATCTAACATGAGTCTTCCACCAAGAATCAAAATAATCCATTTTCCAAAAAATATGACACCAACTATAACTCCCAATCCTACCCAAGTTTCGTATTTAATCACTTTCTTAACAACTTTCTGTTGCACATTTTCAATTATTTTAGGGAAAAGTGCTCCATTAATGCTTGTTGTCAACATACGAGGAAGCAATATAATTTTATTTGCTAAATCAAATAAAGCAACATCCTTCATTCCAAAGAACGAACCAATCAAAATTGTAACACTTTCTTGTTTGATAGTACTTGTAAATGTATTCCAAAAAAATGGCATTGAATCCTTAAAATATTTTTTTAATTGGCTTAAAGGAACAGTTTTGTAATAAATATTTTCTTTCCATCTTAAATAGAGTACTGAATATATGCCACCTAAAATTATCGAAGAACTGGTTATTAGAGCATAAATCCAATTATCTGCTGGACTCTTAATTAATATAAAAATAAAGGGTAAAGAAATTATTCTAAAAAATAATTGAATATAAGTTACGATTTTCATTTTTTGAATAGCCTGAAAATACCATACGGGAAACAAAACTTCACCAATAATCTGACAGAAACTAATGACAAAAATTAATAAATTCTGTTTAATAATTGGAATAAAAAGTGTAAGAATTATAAATAATAATATTGAAATAATTGCCAAAAGAATTTTTGCAGTAAAGATTCCGGAGATTATGTCATTTTTTTGTTTTATATCGTAAACATTCTGTACAATCATTCTCATCGCTGGTAAGTTAAACCCAAATGAAATTAAGCTGACAAAATATAATGAAAAAGTAAAAGCAAATATATACAAACCATAACTATCTGCTCCTAAAACCCTTATCAAATATGGATATATTAAAATTCCGAATAATGCATTGACTATCTGAAGAGTCGTCATAAAAAAATAATTCTCAATAATTTTAATATTATTTGAGAATGTGGTTTTAATTTGACTATAATTGTTTCTCAAGTTAGACATTTAGGAGATACTGTTTTGTATTATTTATTAACCATTAAAATAAATTCTAAAAAATCATTTTCAATCAATTTCCAGTTGAATTTTAATTTTGATATACTTAATGCGTTTTCGCAATGAGATACATATAGCTCACTATTGTCGATGTATTCAATTAGGCTGTTCGATATACTTTCAATATCAGCAGGTTCGCATAAAAACCCAACATTCATTTCGGGTATGGTTTTTTTTATCGAATTCAGATTAGAATAGATAATCGGGCGACCACAAGCCAAATAGTAAAAAAGTTTTATTGGTAAACAATAGTTATTTTCGATATCTTTTTTTCTAAGGTCGAGGAAAATATGGGTGTTGCCAATTGTTTTGCAAAAGTCAGAAAATGGTTTAAAATTTTCTTGTTGAATAATCATATTTTGTGGTAAGTCGGAAATTAGCTGGTTATACAATTTTTGATCAATATTGGTGTGAAAGTCCCCAATCAGTTTTAGATAGAAAGTCTTTTCGTTCCTTTTTTTTGCAGCATCTGCAATTGATTTGATTACTGATACTATTCCTTTTTCTTCATTAAAAATGCCGCTGTAAGTAAGATGTACATTTTTATCAATGCTTTCAATCGGAAAAGGAACAATGTAATCTAAATCGGGGAAATATGGAAGGTAAATGTATGGTTTCCAGAAAAACAAAAAACGGAATGGAATAGATTTGAAATGTTCTCCAAAAATGAAGAAATCGGATTTAAAGCCTGCAAAAATGTTTAAAATTGATAATGAAATAACTTTGAAAAATTTGATAATCCCTTTATTATCAATCAAATTCTTTTTAGAAGGATACCATTCTGTAATGTCATAAACAATTTTAGTCTTCTTGTTTTTTTTATATATACTTGAGGCTATTACAGCTAAAGGAGTATCAGCTAGAATGATTTGTGGTTGTGATTCGGTTAGATATTTTACTATTTGGCTGATTTTTTGTTTTTTATTTAGAGACTTATCGTCGTATGAATTAATTTTAATACCATCAATATATTTTATGAGGTTTTCTTTTGTCGAGATAATTTCAATATTGTATCCTTTGTTTAAAAGGCTTTTAGCCTGATGATAAAAAACACGATCATCCATCGATCTGTGTCCGGTATTTATAAATACAATTTTATCACCCATTTCATTATTTATTTTTTTATTAAAAACGCAGGTCGAAACCGTTTTAGTATATAATAGGGCTGATTTTTGGCACCAAAACCTTTGTAAAATCTGGCAATACCTTCAATTCCGGAACCTTCAAAGTCAAAAAAAGTATCTTTCCCACTTTCTTCTTTTATTAAAAAATCGATTAAAAAGAACATTGCTGAAGATGATTTCCCTTCAGCGTTTGAAACAGGTAATAAGTAAGTTAACCTATTGGTTGAGTGCAGTAAACATAACGTAGCTATCAAATTGTTTTGATTTGAAAGCACTCCATATAAAGTGATTGATTTTTCTGAAATTCCTTTTACAATTAATTGTTCAAGTACCGGTTTTTGAACGGAAAGAAATTTTTTATCAACAAAATAATAAAAGGTCAGGAATTCTTCAACAGAGATGTTTTCCTTTATAATTAAATTCAGTTTAGTAGCTTTGTCAATATTCCGTTGTGTATTTTTTGAATACTGTGAAGCAATTTTTTCATAGGATTTATTTAAATTCAATAAATAATTCGGATAAATAAAGGCTTTTGAATGGAAATTTTTTTCGTTAAGATTTAGTTCGTAACTGTAATATGGAATTTCCTTAATAAACTCTTCTACAGTGGATTCGTTTATTTCAAGTTTCGAGAAAATACCTAATTGTTGAGTTAGTATTGGCTGCACCAAATAAGGGATCTTAAATTTACTTTTTGCAGGCAATGGCATAACATACTCATAATCTTCACTGATGAGTGCTTCCCAACCCGGCGAAACAATATCTAAATACCACGAAAATGCATAGGACAATGGATGTAGCGATTCCAAAATACATTTATCCCAACGAATAAAGTCAATGCTAGAGTTTCGTAAATGTTTTAGTTGCATGTTAAGGCTCTTAAATATATCAAAACAAAAGTAATAGAATTTTGCTATTAATCATCATAATTCGGTTGTTAATGTGGTGTCAAAAATGCGTTTTTTTATACTATAGAAAATGGAATGTTATGAAATTTTAAAGATTTATTTTTTTTTTAAGAAAGAATACTGTAATTTTGAACTCTGAAAATAAAGTAACACAATAATATGGCTAAAGAAATTGTAACAAATCCGGGTGCAATGTATAACGCACTTACCAATGGCAGCAAAATAGTTGGTAAAATTTTTGCCGACAGCGATTTCCGTATCGATGGTGAAGTTGAGGGAACTATAAATTGTAACGGTAAAGTGGTAATTGGTCAAAAAGGTTTTCTCAAAGGTTCGATTTCATGTGTTAATGCTGAAGTTATAGGAACGGTAGAAGGAGATATAGTTGTAAGTGAAACCTTATCGTTGCGAGCTACTGCTGTAATAAAAGGCGACGTGAAAACAAAAGTGCTGATGGTTGAACCAAATGCTATTTTCGAAGGTACATGCTCAATGCGCGAGCAAAATGTAAACATTGCTTCTGATAAATAAATTTAAAATGAAAATAAGATTTCAATTTTATTTCTTGTTTTCTTGTTCACAAAATTAAACTGTTTTAACGTTGAGGTAATCAAATACTTCAACGTTTTTGTTTCTCATTTTAATAAAATTAAGAATGGAAAATATTGAATATAAAGCTTTTGTTGTTGAAGAGATAGAGGGGAAATTTATTCCATCTATAAAAAATCTTCAAACTGACGATTTACCTGTTGGAAATATCTTAATAAGAGTTAATTATTCATCGTTGAATTATAAAGATGGGCTTTCTGCAATTGGAAATAAAGGAGTTACAAAAAAATATCCTCATACACCGGGAATAGATGCAGCAGGCGAAGTAGTATCTTCGGAGAGTGAGAATTTCAAAGTTGGTGATAAAGTGATTGTGACCGGTAATGATTTAGGAATGAATACTTCTGGAGGATTTGGACAATATATTCGGGTTCCGGCAGAGTGGGTGGTTAAATTGCCCGAAGGTTTAAGTTTGAAAGAATCCATGATAATTGGAACAGCAGGTTTTACTGCAGGAATTTCTCTTTCTCGTTTAACAGAATTGGTAAAACCAACAGATGGTAAAATAGTAGTTTCAGGAGCTACAGGTGGGGTTGGGTCAGTGGCGGTATCACTTTTAAATCAATTAGGATACCAAACCACAGCAATTTCCGGTAAAGAAAACGAATATCCATTTTTGAAAAGTATTGGAGCAACTGAAATACTGTCTCGTTCAGAATTTGAAATGGTTGATAAAAAACCAATTCTTTCTGCAAAATTTGCAGGTGCAATTGACACTGTAGGAGGACCGATTTTAGATAATATAATTAAGTCGTTACAGCCATTAGGTGCAGTAACAACATGTGGAAGTGTTTCTTCTACACAACTTAATCTTACTGTTTTTCCATTTATTTTACGTGGAATTTCACTGATTGGTGTTTCATCTCAAAATTATCCATTGCACTTGCGTAAATCCATATGGCTGAAGCTAAGTAACGAATGGAAACCTGAAAATTTAATGGAATTGTATACTGAAATTTCAATAGATGAAATTGAAAATGCTATACATCAAATTTTACAAGGCAAATTGAAAGGCAGAACTATTATTAATATGCTGAAATAGGAAATAATGTTTTTTCCTGAGTGATATCAACGAATCTATTAAATTTCATTTTCGTTTTTTTTTTAATAAATGAAGTTATAGAACCACACATTTTAGATTCTAAATTGGATTATTGATAAATATTTTTGATTAAAACCCTTTATTTAATCAAAAAAAAAACGCAATTTTGCATCTTCATTGGAAAATCATTTTCTTTTTATAAATATCTTTACTTCTAATGGCATTAGCGAACGAGAATTATTTAAAAACTCCAGAAATATCTTATTTTGATGAGATTGAAAAGCGCGTTAACGCCTATAAAATTACACATCCCAATTCGAAATTAATCCGCTTAGGTTTAGGTGATGTAACTCAACCTTTACCCCCCGAAGTTATATTGGCAATGCATCGTGCAGTGGATGAACTGGCTCATGTTGAAACTTTTAAAGGATATGGACCACCTCAAGGTTACGATTTTTTAATTGATAAAATTTTAAAAGAATATAGGACTGTAGGCGTCTCTTTAGATAAAGAAAGCATTTTTGTGAGTGATGGTGCCAAGTCGGATATTGGTAACATTGGTCATGTATTAGGGCGGGATAATATTATTGCAATTGCCGATCCTGTCTATCCTGTATATGAAAATGCAACAATAATGAGTGGCCGTGCCGGTACTTTGAATGATGAAGATCAGAAGTGGAGCAATATTGTTTATCTGCAATGTACCGCTAAAACAAATTTTCTGCCCGAATTACCAAACGAAAAAGTAGATATTATTTATTTATGTAATCCTAATAATCCTACCGGAATTGTTTTAAATAAAACCGAATTGAAAAAATGGGTAGATTATGCTATTGAACATCAGAGCATTATAATATACGATGGTGCTTATCAGGCGTATGTGAATGAACCGGATGTTCCCCGTAGTATTTACGAAATTAAAGGTGCTAAAAAAGTTGCTATAGAAATACGTACTTATTCAAAAACAGCTGGGTTTACAGGTTTGCGATGCGGTTATACCGTTTTTCCACCAGAATTAATGGTATACACCCGAATGGGAGATCAAGTTCCATTAAAAGAACTATGGAGCAGAAGAAAAAATCAATATACAAATGGTGTTTCGTATATAGCTCAACGAGGAGCAGAAGCAGTTTATTCCCGAAAAGGGAAATTGGAAACCATCGAGTTAGTAAATTACTACTTGAAAAATGCATCTATAATCAGGAAAGAACTTATAGCTATGGGTTTTGAAGTTTATGGCGGAATAAGTTCTCCTTATGTTTGGTTTAAAACTTCCGACAACCAATCTTCGTGGAAGTTCTTTCATCAACTTATGTATGAATATAAAATTGTTGGAACTCCAGGTGTAGTTTTTGGTGCAACCGGCGAAGGATATATGCGTTTTACAGGTTTTGGGAGTAGAGAGGAAACAATCGAAGCTATGGAAAGACTTCGAAAGGGATAAGTATTGAATTCAATTTTATTTTTTTAAAAATCTTCGAAATAATTAAATTAAAATATATATATGTGTGGTATTGTAGGTTATATTGGAAACAAACAGGCTTATCCCATTCTGATAAAAGGTTTGCAACGTCTTGAATATAGAGGATATGATAGTGCAGGCATTGCCTTGCTGAATGATGGAAATCTAAACGTGTACAAAGCAAAAGGAAAAGTTTCGGACTTGATACATTTTGCAGAAAAAAAAGATATACAAGGTACAGTAGGGATTGCACATACTCGTTGGGCAACTCATGGTGAGCCTAATCAGGTAAATGCGCATCCGCATTACTCTCAATCAGAGGAATTGGCAATGATTCATAATGGTATAATTGAGAATTATGCAATCTTAAAAGAAGGTTTAAAAGCTCAAGGATTTACTTTTTACAGTCAAACAGATACTGAAGTGTTAATTCAGTTGATTGAATATGTGAAAAAGTCAAATAATGTAGACTTAACAACTGCTGTTCAATTAGCACTTAATCAGGTGGTTGGTGCATATGCAATTGCTGTAATTGAAAAAGGGCAACCCGATGTAATTGTGGCTGCACGTAAAGGAAGTCCATTGGTTGTGGGGATTGGTGATGATGAGTTTTTTCTGGCTTCTGATGCAACTCCAATTGTTGAATTCACTGACAAAGTAGTTTATATTGGTGAAGAAGAAATTGTTACATTAGAACGTGGTAAAGAATTAAAAATCAAAACTATCGGAAATGTTGAAAAAACTCCTGAGATTAAAAAACTCGAAATGACGTTAAGTCAATTGGAAAAAGGCGGTTATCCTCATTTCATGATCAAAGAAATTTTCGAACAGCCTAAAACATTGAGTGACAGTATGCGGGGACGTGTGAATGTAGATGAAAATAACATTACATTGGCTGGTTTTATTGATAATAAAGAAAAATTTCTGAATGCGAAACGAATAATTATAATTGCTTGTGGAACTTCTTGGCACGCCGGATTAATTGGTAAATATGCCATTGAAGAATTTGCCCGCATACCTGTTGAGGTTGAATACTCTTCCGAATTTCGCTATCGAAAACCGGTAATAAATCCCGATGATCTGGTCATTGCCATTTCACAATCTGGCGAAACTGCCGATACGCTCGCAGCAGTTGAATTGGCAAAATCAAAAGGAGCATTTATTTTTGGAATTTGCAATGTTGTAGGAGCATCTATCCCACGTACCACACATTCAGGATGTTATACTCATGCCGGACCCGAAATTGGTGTTGCTTCAACAAAAGCATTTACTGCTCAGGTAACTGTTCTTACAATGCTTGCCATGATGATTGGCAAAGAAAAATGCACTTTAGAAAATGAACAATACCTTAAAATTGTTTATGAGTTAGGAAGAATCCCTGAAAAAATTAAAGAGATTTTAAAGCAGAATGATAAAATTGCAGAATTTGCCAAAACGTTCACCTATGCTCAAAACTTCATTTATTTGGGACGTGGTTATAATTTCCCGGTAGCTTTGGAAGGTGCATTAAAACTGAAAGAAATATCCTATATCCACGCCGAAGGCTATCCGGCAGCTGAAATGAAACACGGACCAATTGCACTTATCAGTCAGGAAATGCCTGTTGTTGTTATTGCTCCAAGTGCTGGAATGTATGAAAAAGTTGTTAGTAACATCCAGGAAATTAAGGCTCGCAGAGGTAAAATCATTTCAATTGTTACAGAAGGTGATGTAGAAGTAAGTAATTTGTCTGATTATAGTATCTGTATTCCCGATACCGAAGAATGTCTTGTGCCTTTGTTGGCAGCCATTCCGTTACAATTATTTGCATATCATATAGCTGTAGTAAAAGGATGTAATGTAGATCAGCCAAGGAATTTGGCCAAATCGGTAACTGTTGAATAATGTAAAAAATAACCCCTGCTGCAAACGTTGGGGTTTTTTGTTTGTTATACCATTTTACAAATCAAAATTTTATTAAATTGTTAGTTTTTAGGTTTTAAATAATTATTAATTATCAATTATTAATTATTAATTGAAAAAAATAATATGTGCGGAATAGCAATGGTAAGGCTTTTGAAGCCTTTGGAATTTTATCAGGAAAAGTACGGAACATGGCAATATGGCTTGCAAAAGATGTATCTGCTTATGGAAAAACAACATAACCGCGGTCAGGAAGGTGCCGGATTGGCAACTGTAAAACTGGATATGCCTGCGGGTGAAGAATATATCTGGCGCGATAGAGTGGAAGGTAAAAATGCCATACAGGGAATATTCGCTACTATCAATAAAAAACTGGCAGATACTCCTAATGAGGTATATACCAATGCGATAAAAGCAAAATCTGAATTGCCTTTTGCTGGTGAATTATATTTAGGACATTTGCGCTACAGTACCACCGGAAAAAGTGGATTATCTTATGTTCATCCTTTTTTACGTCGTCATAACTGGAAGAACAGGACAATGGTTCTTGCCGGAAACTTCAATTTGACCAATGTAGATGAATTATTCGATCATTTAACGCTGAAAGGTCAACACCCCCGAGATAAAGGTGATACATTCCTGATGTTGGAATCACTTGGTTTTCAATTGGATCAGGAAGTACAAAAGGAATATGACAAAATAAAGCAACGTTATACCAATGATTTAGCCATTACACAAAAAATAGAGGAGAATCTTGATATAGCTTCATTTATCCGCAAATCGGAAAAAATGTGGGATGGTGGTTATGTTATTTGTGGCATGTTGGGTCATGGCGATTCGTTTATTTTTCGCGATTCGAAAGGAATACGTCCAGCTTTCTATTATATTAATGATGAAATAGTAGTATCAGCTTCTGAACGTCCTGTTATTCAGACGGCTATGAATGTGAAAGAGGAAGATATTATCGAATTGCAACCTGGTGAAGCAATGATTATCAAAAAGAATGGAACTATTAAATTTGAAACCATACGTCCTGCAGCTAAAGATTTGAAAAAATGTTCTTTCGAACGTATCTATTTTTCACGTGGCAGCGATATCGACATTTACAAAGAACGAAAAAAACTCGGCGAATCATTGGCTCTTCCAATTTTGAAAGCCATTAACAATGAGGTAGATAATACCGTTTTCTCATTTATTCCAAATACAGCCGAAGTTGCTTTTTATGGGATGAAAGATGGTATTAAAGCACTTAACAATCAGGCAATTCGGGTTGAAAAAGTATTAATAAAAGATATAAAGTTACGCACATTCATCTCTAATAATGATGAACGGAACGATTTGGCAACTCACGTGTACGATGTAACTTATGGTTCTATTCGTCGCGGAAAAGTAGATAATCTGGTAGCTATTGACGATTCTATTGTTCGTGGTACAACATTGAAACAAAGTATTTTAAAAATATTGAATCGACTGGAACCAAAGAAAATTGTTATTGTATCGTCTTCGCCCCAAGTTAGATTTCCCGATTATTATGGAATAGATATGCCTCGTATGAATGAATTTTGTGCATTTAGAGCTGCCATAGCATTACTTAAAGAAACTGGTAAGCAAGATATTATTGACGAAGTTTATAGAAAATCAAAAGCACAAGTAGGCTTACCGAAAGAAGAAATAATTAACCATGTAACCGAAATTTACAAGTCGTTTACACAGCAAGAAGTTTCGAAAATGATAGCTAAAATGCTTACTCCAGCTGATGTTGATTGCCCGGTAGAGTTGGTTTACCAAACTATTGAAGGGTTGCACGAAGCATGTCCAAATCATGCCGGGGACTGGTATTTTACTGGCGATTATCCTACTCCAGGAGGAAATAAATTGGTGAATGAAGCATTTATAAACTATTACGAAGGAAGAGATCAGAATTAAATTACAATTAATATTTGTATGGGAACAAGCGATAATTTTATTTTTGGAGAAAAGGCTGAATGGGTTCAGATTAATGACAGCATGCGTCGACAAATATTAGGATTTGATGAACAAATGATGCTTGTGAAAATTGAATTTAAAACAGGAGGAATTGGTTATGCCCATACACATATTCACCGTCAGTGTACATATGTTGTTAGCGGAATTTTCGAATTTCAAGTTGGAGAAATAACTAAAATTGTCAATTCTGGGGACGGACTATATATGGAACCTAATGTTATTCATGGTGTTAAGTGTATAGAAGGTGGAGTCTTGATTGATACATTTAGCCCCATTCGTGAAGATTTTTTGATATAAGTACAGCTTTAAAAATAATTTCCCGCAGAATAACGCAGATATTACTTTCCAGTTTATGGGAATATAATCAGCGAAAATTAACGTAATCTGCGGGAAATCTTTTCTTGGAAATATAATATGCTGAAAATCTATTTAAACCAACAACTCCCTCAATCCTTTGGAGTTAACTATTGTATATTCTTTTTTATTGATACTGATAATTCCTTCTTGTACCATTTCCGACAGACTTCTTGCCAGTGAAGGACGGGCAACTCCAAAAAAGTCAGCTAACTCGGTCTGATTTCTTTTGATTTCGAATGCTTTTCCTTCTCCTTTTGAATTTTCCAATAGAAAATGTGCCAACTTTCCTTTTATTGTCTTGATAGAAAGCAATTGTAAACGGCTGGTCAGAAATTGTGTGCGGTTGGCGTTATGTGTCATAAAACTGCTCATAAAGTCCGGATTTGTAACCATTAGTCTCATAATCTCCTCTTTAGGAATTTTCATAATTTCCACTTCTTCCAATGCTGTAACATCTACAGGAAAACGGTTATTATCTGAAAATACAAATGCCGGAGCCAAAGGTCGTGGAGCATTTATAATTTCTATTCCCAATATATTCCCGTTTTCTGTTATCATTTCCGTTTTTACTGACCCAATTGTAAGCATATACAAGGCGTCACATATTTCTCCCTGACGAATTATCAATTCATTCTTTTTATAAGACAATATAGTGCATTTTAAATCATCTAAAAACGCACCTTCGTCATCAATATTTATTTTGCTGCAAACCGGACATGCCGACAAATCTACTTTTTTCATAATTTCCATATTTATTCCACAAAAGTACAATCTTTTTTTATGAGTGTAACAAATGTTACACTTTTATTGTTTTAATAGCAATACTTTTGCAGCATAAAAGAAAACAACTTAAAACGAAACTATATGAGTGAATTCAAAATGGCCCCAAAAGCCGAGAATAAAGCATTTCCAACTGCTGAAAAATTCAGTTTGATTGACAAAGTAACTTATGCCGAGGGTTCGGTTGTGAGTAAAATTATAATTCGAAACGAAAAAGGAAATATAACCCTTTTTGCTTTTGATAAAGGCGAATTTCTAAGCGAACATACTGCTCCTTATGATGCTATTGTTCAGGTTTTGGATGGAAAAGGAGAAGTAGTTATTGATGGTAAATCATTTGAATTAAATGTTGGTGACAGCATTATCATGCCGGCAAATATTCGTCATGCTGTAAATGCGTTAGAAAAATTCAAAATGTTACTAACAATGATTAAAGGGTAATGACCCCTAACCCCTAAAGGGGAATAAAAGAGGCATTTTCTCATAGATGAATTTAAAACATATAATAATACTAACTTAATTCCCCTTTAGGGGTCATTATGAAACGAACAATAATAAAAATAGACGAAGAACTTTGTAATGGTTGCGAAGCCTGTGTAAGTGGTTGCCATGAAGGAGCACTTCAAATGATAGATGGTAAAGCACGTATGGTGAGTGAATTGTTTTGTGACGGTTTAGGTGCTTGCATTGGTGATTGTCCGGTTGGAGCTATCACACTTGAAGAGCGCGAAGCAGAACCTTATGATGAAATTGCGACGATCGAACGTATGATTCCAAAAGGTGAAAAAACAATCATTGCTCATCTGAAACACTTGAAAGATCATGGTGAAGTTGATTATTTGAAACAAGCTGTTGGATATTTACGAAATAACAGTATTCAGGTTGATTTTGCTCAGGTGCATAACCACGGAGGTGGTGGATGTGCAACAAAACCAGTTGCAACAGCACAAGCACAAAGCAACGGTGGTGGATGTCCTGGAAGTCGAGAGATGAGTTTTGCTCCGGCAGCAACACCCAGATTTAAAATGGTAGCACCAACACCAGCAGCAAATGCTGGAACAGCTTCTCAGTTGCGTCAATGGCCAGTTCAACTACATTTGTTGAATCCAGAAGCAGTTTATTTTAAAAATGCAGATGTAGTTTTGGCTGCAGACTGTGTGGCCTTTAGTATTGCCGATTTTCACGATCGCTTTTTAGTAGGGAAAACTCTGGCCATTGCATGTCCCAAATTAGATTCAAATCAGGAATCATATCTGGAGAAAATCAAAAATATGATTAGCAATTCCAATATCAATACATTGACAGTTGTAGTCATGGAAGTTCCATGTTGTGGAGGTTTACTTAGGTTGGCACAAAAAGCCGTTTCAGAAGCCGGACGCAAAATTCCAGTAAAACATATTGTAGTAGGAGTGAGGGGTGATGTTTTAAAAGAAGAGTGGTTCTAAATAATTTTCCATTTTTTCATTTACTATTTACCATTTAAGATTTTTAGGAATTAGTAAATGAAAAAAGAGTCAATAAAAATAACAAAATTTACCATACAAAAAACAGTAAATGGTAAATGAAAAAAAAGTCAAAAATAATAACAATATTTGCCATTATCAAAAATAGTAAATGGTAAATAACAAAATAGTAAATATTATGAACATGTTTTGTTTTCAATGCCAAGAGGCAGCCAAAGGGTCGGGATGCGAGGTTAAGGGAGTTTGTGGAAAAACTCCCGAAGTATCAGCTTTACAAGATTTATTACTTTACCAATTAAAAGGGATTTCCTATTACACCTCCCTCTTACGCGAAAAAAATATCGAAAATCCAGAAGCCAATAAATTCGTTTATGATGGCTTATTTATGACTATTACTAATGCGAACTTTGATGGTAAAAGATTCGTTGACACTATTCGCAATGGTTTTAAATTGCGTAGCTCTCTAAAAAAGAGTGTATTAGAAAATAAAATTGATATTCCTGACGAAAACCTTGATATGCTTACATTTACAGCACTTACTGTAGAAGAAATGGAAACAAAAGCTGCTTCTGTGGGCGTTCTTGCTACCGAAAACGAAGATGTACGTTCGTTACGCGAATTGGTAATTTATGGTATTAAAGGTATTGCTGCTTATTTGGAACATGCTTCTAATTTAGGTTACGGTGATGATTCTGTACATGCATTTGTTCAAAAAGCATTAGTTGCAACTACCGATGATAGTCTTAGCGCTGATGAACTAACAGCATTGGTTCTTGAAACTGGTAAAACAGGTGTTGACGTAATGGCATTGCTTGATAAAGCAAATACAACTTCTTATGGTAATCCTGAAATTACGAAAGTAAACTTAGGCGTTCGCAACAATCCGGGTATCTTGATTTCTGGTCACGACTTGAAAGATATGGAAGAGTTGCTAAAACAAACCGAAGGTTCAGGTGTTGACGTATATACTCACAGCGAAATGCTTCCTGCCAACTACTATCCAGCTTTTAAAAAATACAAACATTTTGTAGGAAACTATGGAGGTGCATGGTGGAGTCAGGTTACTGATTTCGAAACCTTTAACGGTGTGGTTTTATTTACTACAAACTGTATTGTGCCTCCTCGCAAAAGCGCTACTTATGTTGACCGTGTTTATACTACCGGAGCTTCAGGTTTTCCTGAATTCAAACATATTGCCGACCGAACTGATGGGCAGTCTAAAGATTTCTCGGCAATGATAGCTCATGCTAAAACATTTGCTGCTCCAACCGAAATTGAAACTGGCGAGATTGTAGGCGGATTTGCTCACGCTCAGGTATTTGCTTTGGCCGACAAAGTAGTTGATGCAGTAAAATCTGGAGCTATCCGTAAATTCTTCGTTATGGCAGGTTGTGATGGTCGTATGAAAGATCGTAATTACTATACAGAATTTGCTGAAAAACTTCCAACGGATACCGTTATTCTTACGGCGGGTTGCGCAAAATACCGTTACAATAAATTGCCTCTTGGCGATATTGGTGGAATTCCACGTGTATTGGATGCAGGACAATGTAACGACAGTTATTCGTTGGTAATGATTGCTTTAAAATTGAAAGAAGTATTCGAATTGAATGACATTAACGACCTGCCAATTGCTTATAACATTGCATGGTACGAGCAAAAAGCTGTAATCGTATTGTTGGCTTTACTTCATTTAGGTGTGAAAAACATACATCTCGGACCAACATTGCCTGCTTTCCTTTCCCCAAATGTGGCTAATGTATTGGTGAATGCATTCGGAATTGCACCAATCGGTAGCGTAGATGAAGACATGAAATTGTTTTTACCTGAGTTAGAAGAAGTAGCATAAATTAAAAAGTTACAAGAATTTAGTGACTAGTTATACCAACTGTACATTTAAAACAGTCAAATCTGTTTTAAATGTCTACTGTTGTTAATGCCGATTGCAAATTCCGCCTGCGGAAGGCTTTCAAACAAATAGTACAATTAGACATAGTTGACATTGGACTATATTGTTTGTGCAATCGGTATTACAAGACTTTTAATTAAGAACTCCAAACAAAAAACAGCATTCAAATTTCTCTGAATGCTGCTTTTTTTATTGGAAGTTATTTAAAATCTAAACATTTGTCCATCTAAGTTTGCTTTAAACCCTAAGGTTAATGCAAAGTTGGAAGTAGGATTTGATAAGCTTTCTGGCTTTACAGATTTATAATCTAAGGAAAAACCAAATAATCGAATTCCAATTCCTTTCGAAAAATTATTAGTTGGTGAAGAAAGCTTTACAAATAACGATTAAAATAATTGAAGAGAGTATTAGTTTGGTTAATAGAATTTTTAATTTATTCAAAGAAATATGTATTTGAATTTGCTTAAATCTTTTGTGCTTTTTTTTTGGATATATTTAATCGCATTTCTTACTGGTATGGAATATTTTGTTTTTTTGAACTTGTATAAGATTCTTGAAATAGATTCTTTTAATTTTAAAATTAAATAATATAAGCCTCTATAATTCAATATTGTATAAGAATACATTGGTCGTGGTTTTGCAAGAAATCTTGTTTTATAATCGCATTTTCCCCACAATAAATGGAAGTCTGAAAATCCTTTTTCTATAGCGATTTCAATTAAATAAAGCAAACATAATTGGCCGGCATTATAGTTAGAGTAGTTATTATCGTGTGAAAGAAAATAGGAATACATGCTTCCGTTTAATATATATGCAATGCATCCTGCTATTATTTCTCCATCTACTTCAATGTAAGCTACGCAACCATAGTGTTGAGAGTATTTGAAATGATTAATTGTATCATTATGATTTGCGTGAGGAACTTCTCTTTTTGATTTTATTCTATCAAAATTTAACCGTATAATTTTATCTACAATACTTTCTTCAATTTCAGTTCCGATTTTTATTATGAAAATGGATTGCGGATAATCTCTCAAAAATTTATTCTTATGCTTTCTAACATTACTTCTGGTGCTTGAACCTAATTGTAGATAGTAACCATCCATTGTTGAAGGCAGAGTTATAATAAAATCATCCGATCGAATGGTTAAAATAGATTTTTCCAGCGAGTAATCCATATACGAAGATGATAATTCTATTTTATTAATTTGTGGAAAATTCGTAAACAAATAGTTCTTAAAAATCTCAATTAACTCCTGTTTAATGAATGAAAGTGAATTAAGGAAAAAAGTTGTATCTCCTTTATTATCAAATATTAAGACTTCAATAAGATTGTCATTATCATGTACAAGCATGTGATTTAAATCTGTAGCTGAATGAAAAATCTCTATGTATCTACAAGTTGTAACGAATGAATCATATTTCTCAATCAGAAATGATTCATATTCAAGAGGTAATCCTTTAAAACATTCTACTGATACCATATATTGAAACAGATTTTATAATAAAATTTAAATAATAAATCTGAAACGATTATTAATATAAAAAGGTTCAAAAATATAAAATTTAATTTAATTCTCTACATTAAAAAAACAGCACTCAAAACTTTCATGAATGCTGTTCGGTATATTTCACAATTTTTATTTCACAATTCCTAATGAACCGTTTTCACCAGCTATCAATTCAAAAATCTTATCAGGTTTTAAATCCGGTTCATCGCGATGTGAAACGTAGAGAATTGCAATTTTTTTTTCGGCGGCAATAGCATTCACCATTTCAATAAAGAGCCTGCAGTTCTCATCGTCGAGTTCTATGGTAGGCTCGTCCAGAATTAAAAGAGGCGGATGTTTCACCATTGCCCTTGCTAACATTATCATTCGTTGTTGTCCAATAGACAGGTTTTGAAATGATTTTTTGCGATACTGCACACCAAGCATATCAATCCAATTGTTAGCAATGTCACGTTGTAAGTCGGTTGGTTTGCTGTATAATCCGACCGAATCCATTAAGCCCGAAATAATCATGTTTTCCACTGTGTCGTCGCGCGTAAATTGCTGAATCATAGTGGGAGTAAAGTAACCTATTTGCCGTTTGATATCCCAAATTGATTCCCCTGTTCCTTTTTTTCGACCGAAAAGCACCATGTCCTGACCATACCCACGAGGATTATCCCCTATAATAATTGAGAGCAATGTACTTTTACCTGAACCATTTGGACCAACCAGTTGCCAGAATTCTCCTTTTTGAATTGTCCAGTTTATTTTATTTAGTACCGGTTTATCAATATACCGAACTGAAACTTCATTGAGCTGAATAAGTGGATTAATGTCAATATGATCTTCATCATATTCTTTTTGAAGCCTGAATTTATGAACCTGTGACTTTTCAATAGTCTCTGTATTAAGAAACAAATCAGCATTTTCTTGCTTAACGATAGTGTTGTTTTTGTCGATTGTAAGTACTTTATCAATACAAGGTAACATGTCTTGTTTCCGAAAAAAAACCTGAATCAGAAGTGTAGATTCCGCTAATTTCGTTAATGTCATTTTAATTGATGCTTGGGTGGCTTTGTCGACATTACTGTACACATCGTCAAGAAGCAGATAATCAGGTTTTTGCGAAATAATATAATCCAGCAACGTCTTTTTTTGCTGTCCGCTGGACATAGAACCCAAACTAGAATTTGCAGTTGTTTTAACTAAAAAACGGTCATGACGTAACTCCTCTTCAACAAAACGTTGAAGAGTAATAACCGAATGTAATGCTCCATGTAATGAACTTAAATCCATAAAATTTTTCAAAAAATGATTTTTCATTATTTGATCCAGAATATAATTTTTATTCGAGTCGTTTGATAAATATAGTCCAATACTATTTTGAAAACTCATTGTTATGATTAGTTGATTTGTGAGTATTATTCAAATATCTATTTAACTTATAAAAGAACGACAAATGTACTTCATATTTTATAATAATTTTAAAATATCCGAATACAACATATTTTTTTAAATCTATCATTTGTTCTAAAGTAAAAATTAAGAAAACAGGATGATTAAAAAGAATAATTATACAATAATTAAACATTTATTGTTTCTTTGTGTTCTAAAATTAAACATTGATTTGTATCTTTGTCAAAATTCCAATGTATGCATTTAAACATAAAAAACGAAACTTCTACTCTTAAAGCGGTTGTATTAGGTCAGCCCGGTTCCACTGGAAATGTTCCATCGCTGAATAAAACCTTCGATGCTAAATCCTACGAATCTATTATAAATGGAGTTTATCCGTCCGAAGCTTCAATTTATAAAGAAATGAGCGCTTTTGAAGAAGTATTGCTGAAGTATAATGTGCAGGTTTTTCGCCCTTGGACGCTGGAAAATTGCAACCAGGTTTTCGCCCGCGATGTTGGATTTGTAATTGGAGATAAAATAATTAATTCCAATATCATTCCCGACCGTGAAGATGAAAAAGAGGCTTATGAGGTGATATATGATCAGATTTCGTATAATAAAATTTATAATCTGCCCGAAAAAGCCCATGTGGAAGGGGGCGATGTGATTTTGTATAATGATATTGTATTTGTTGGGCTTTATACTCAACCAGATTATTCTCAGTTGAAAACAGCACGTACCAACTTATATGCTTTCAATTTTTTAAAGGAAATAAATCCCGAAAAAACACTAATTCCCCTGGAAATGAGAAAACACGATACCGATCCCCGAAAAGGAGTTCTGCATTTAGATTGTGCTTTTATGCCGGTGGATAATGATAAAGCAATCATTTATAAAGATGGATTTTCAAACAAAAAAGATTATTATATATTGTTGGAGATGTTTGGTAAAGAGAATTTATTCGAAATCACACAGGAAGAAATGTATAATATGAATGCAAATGTTTTTTCAATTTCGCCTTCGGTAGTAGTTTCCGAAAAACGTTTTATTCGATTAAATGAACATTTGGAAAATGCCTGGGGGTTAAAAGTTGAAAGGATACCTTATTTCGAAATATCAAAAATGGGTGGATTATTACGTTGTTCCACATTACCACTAGTGAGAGAAAATCCTTGATTTGCATTTAAAATAGTAATTTTTAACTACGAACATAAATTAGCAAATAAGTCTTAATATGTGACTTAATTTATTGTTTTTGGGAAATATATTAAGCCATAAAAAAAATATTTTATAGGAGATCATTTTATGAAAAAACAAATTACAAACACAATTTTGATGATTGAACCAGTAGCTTTTGGGTTTAATGAACAAACTGCTGTGAATAACTATTTCCAACATGAACAATTGAGTTTAGGTTCAGATATTCAGCAACATGCATTAAATGAATTTAATAATATGGTAGACGTATTGCGTGCGAATGGGTTAAATATTATAATTGTGAAAGATACATTCGAACCACAGACTCCTGATTCAATATTTCCGAACAACTGGATTTCATTTCATGGCGAAGGTCAAGTGGTTTTGTATCCAATGTTTGCCGAAAACCGACGAAAAGAAAGACGAAAAGAGATTTTTGACTTTCTAAACGAACAAAATTGTTCTATTAAAAATATTGATGATTTTACATTTTGGGAAGATCAAGATCTTTTTCTAGAAGGTACAGGAAGCATGGTGTTAGATAGAGTAAACAGAATTGCTTATGCGGCCTTGTCCGAACGAACTGATAAAGCTTTGTTTTTGCAATTTTGTAAAGTTTTTGAATTCAAACCTATATATTTTAATGCAAATCAAACTATGGAAAGTAAGCGCCTTCCAATATATCATACCAATGTGATGATGTCATTGGCTAATGAATATGCGGTGATATGCACAGATAGTATAGATGATGAAAAAGAAAGAAATACTGTAATTGATGAATTGAAAAATTGCGGAAAAGAGATTATTATCATAACTGAAAAACAAATGCATCATTTTGCGGGCAACATGTTACAGGTTGAAAACGATAAAGGACTCCTATTTTTGGTGATGTCCCAATCTGCTTACGATGTAATGTCAAATGACCAACTCGAACGACTTGCATCATATAATGACTTAATTGTTATCGCTATTCCCACAATTGAAAAAATCGGAGGAGGAAGTGTCCGGTGTATGATGGCCGAGATATTTTGAAGTTAATGAAGTTGAATTAAACTCAATTCAAGGCAATTAAATTAGATAATTTTTAAAATATAAATGTTATGATTAAATCGAAACTTACTGCTTCAGAGCTTATGGAACTTGAAAAAAAATATGGTGCTCACAATTATCATCCACTTCCAGTAGTTCTCGAAAAAGGTGAAGGAGTTTTTGTGTGGGATGTGGATGGGAAAAAGTATTTTGATTTTCTTTCAGCATATTCGGCTGTTAATCAAGGACATTGTCATCCTAAAATTATTAATACATTGGTGGAGCAAGCACACAAACTCACACTTACTTCTCGGGCTTTTTTCAACAGTCAATTAGGTAAATACGAAGAATTTATTACTCAATATTTTGGATATGATAAAGTATTACCAATGAATACAGGTGCCGAAGCTGTGGAAACTGCCATCAAACTATGCAGGAAATGGTCATACGAAAAGAAAGGATTACCTGAAAACTCTGCACAAATTGTGGTTTGCGAAAATAATTTTCATGGACGAACCACCACCATTGTTTCTTTTTCAATAGATCGAGATGCATACAATAATTATGGACCTTTTACACCAGGATTTATTGTGATTCCTTACAATGATGTTGATGCACTTGAAAAAACAATAAAAGAAAATCCAAATATTGCCGGATTTTTGCTTGAGCCAATTCAGGGCGAAGCAGGAGCTTATGTCCCTGATGAGGGATATTTGAAAAAATGCTATGACATCTGTAAGCAATATAATGTGTTGTTTATTGCCGACGAGGTTCAAACTGGAATCGCACGCACCGGCAAATTACTGGCTTGCGATTATGAGGAAGTTCATCCCGATATTTTAATTCTTGGAAAAGCTTTGTCTGGTGGTGTTTATCCGGTTTCAGCGGTTTTGACAAGCAATGATATAATGGAGGTTTTGCATCCTGGACAGCATGGTTCTACTTTTGGTGGAAATCCACTTGCAGCAGCAGTTGCCATCTCAGCTTTGGAAGTGATTAGAGATGAAAATTTGGCCGAGAAATCATATATTTTAGGTGAAATTTTCAGAAATGAAATGAAAAAACTTTGTGAAAAATCGAAAATTGCGATGTCAGTTCGTGGAAAGGGATTGTTAAATGCTCTTGTAATTAATAACGCAGATCACGAAAATTTGGCTTGGGATATATGTGTGAAACTTCTTGAAAATGGCTTACTTGCTAAACCAACTCATACCAATATTATTCGTTTTGCTCCACCATTAGTCATTACTGAATTGCAACTAATTGACTGTGTGGAAATTATAAAAGAAACTATTGCGCTTTTTGAATAAAATATATATTTTGTTTCAGTTTGTCGAATCCTCCTATTTTTAGTACTTTTGTTACTCTTTTTTAAATTAGAATAAATCTGAAACAAATAACAAAAAAGTGATTGAAATTATTCCTGCCATCGACTTAATTGATGGAAAATGTGTTCGCCTTTCGCAAGGTGATTATTCTCAAAAAATTATTTATAACGAGAATCCACTTGAAGTGGCAAAAATGTTTGCTGATGCCGGAATTCAACGTTTGCATTTGGTTGATTTGGATGGAGCAAAAGCGCATCATATTGTAAATCATAAAGTGTTGGAAAGTATTTGTTCTAATACAGATTTAATTGTTGATTTTGGAGGTGGACTTAAGTCGGATGATGATTTACGAATTGCTTTTGAATGTGGTGCCAGCATGGTGACAGGTGGAAGTATAGCTGTTAAAAATCCTGCCGTTTTTTCTTCTTGGATTTCAAAATTTGGTGCTGAAAAAATCATACTCGGCGCTGATGTAAAGGATGAAAAAATTGCGGTTGGGGGTTGGTTAGAAACTACAGAGTTAGAACTTATTCCATTCATTAGTAACTATTTAAAACAAGGGATCAACAAAGTAATTTGTACTGATATCAGTAAAGATGGAATGTTACAAGGCCCGGCAATTGAACTTTATAAAAAAATGCTTACTGCAAATCCTGATATGTATTTGATTGCCAGCGGCGGTGTTAGCTCAATGCGTGATATTGAATTACTTCATGACTCGGCAATTCCTGCAGTAATTACAGGTAAAGCTATTTATGAAGGTAGAATAACGTTGCAAGAACTTGGACTATTTATAATTCATAATTCATAATTCACAATTTGTCGTGGAAATTGAAGAATTGATATTATATTTGCAGTATTGAAAATTAAATAAAAAATATAATTCAGAAATCATTATTGAACATTGAGTTTATTATGAATTGTGAATTTTTAATTATGAACTGAACAAATTATGTTGAAAGAAATCTTATCATTAACCGGCAAGCCCGGACTTTTTAAATTAGTATCGCAAGGTAAAAACATGTTGATTGTTGAGTCGTTGATTGATGGGAAACGAATTCCGGCTTATACAAAGGATAAAGTTGTATCGTTAGGTGATATTGCAATTTTTACTGAAACTGCAGAAGTTCCTTTAGGTGAAGTGCTTGAAGCGTTAAAGGTGAAAGAAAATGGTGCTGCTTGCTCTATTGATCCCAAAGTTGATAACGACAAACTCCGTAACTATATGTCGGAAATTCTTCCTGAATATGATCGCGAACGAGTTTATCCAAGTGATATTCGGAAATTATTGGTGTGGTATAACATTCTAATTAAAGCTGAAATAACCGATTTTATAACAGTTGAAAAAGAAGAAGTTGAAGAACCTCTAACCCCTAAAGGGGAATAAGAGATGACTCATTTTCTCTGTATTTGAATTATTAAAATCAAAAAGTGAATTAGTTTTAAGCTAAGGGTAAATCAATAAGATGAACGTAAAATATATTTGTGAACTAATCGAAGAAGTTGCACCTTTGGCATTGCAGGAAAGCTATGACAATGCTGGACTTTTAGTGGGTGACTCACAAATGGAGGTTACATCAGTTCTTCTTTGCATAGATATTACCGAGGAAGTCATTATTGAAGCCATTCGAAAGAAATGTAATTTGATTATTTCGCATCATCCGCTTATTTTTAGTGGGTTAAAAAAACTAACCGGTCATAATCAAGTACAAAGATGTGTGATAAATGCAATAAAAAATAATATTGCAATATACGCAGCACATACTAATCTTGACAATGTACTGACAGGTGTTAGCGGAAAAATGGCAGAGAAACTAGGACTTAAAAATGTCCGTATTCTTCAACCTAAACAGAATTCTTTATTAAAATTAGTGACTTTTGCTCCAAAAATTCATTCTTATGGAATACGTGAAGCACTTTTTAATGCAGGAGCCGGTCAGATAGGAAATTATGATTCTTGCAGTTATAATTCAGAAGGTATTGGAACATTTCGGGCAAATGAAAATGCTCATCCGTTTGTAGGCAAAATTGATGATTTGCATTCAGAACCTGAAACCAGAATAGAAGTTATACTTCCGGATTTTCTGAAATTGAAAATACTTCACGCTTTAATAAAAGCTCATCCTTACGAACAACCAGCCTATGACTTTATTTCCCTTGAAAATTCATGGGATCAAGTAGGAGCTGGGGTAATAGGAGAATTGGATGAAGCTGAAGATGAAATGAATTTCTTAAATCGACTAAAAACAATATTCATAAATCCAACCATTCGTCATACCAACTTGTTAGGAAAAAAAATCAAACATGTTGCCTTATGTGGAGGATCTGGAAGTTTTTTATTGAAAGATGCAATTCAAGCCAATGCAGATGTGTACATTTCTGCCGATTTTAAATATCATGAATTTTTTGAAGCAGAAAACCACATTTTAATAGCAGATATAGGACATTTTGAAAGTGAGCAGTTCACAAAAGACATTTTTTATGAGATAATTACAAAAAAAATACCTACATTTGCAGTCCAAATTTCAGACAGTAAAACCAACCCCATAAAATATTTGTAATCAACATGGCTACAGAATTAAAACCAGAAAAAGAAATTACCGTTGAGGAAAAACTAAAAGCGCTTTATGATCTTCAAAAAGCAGTTTCCAAAATAGATGAAATTAAAATTTTACGTGGCGAGCTTCCATTAGAAGTTCAGGATTTAGAAGACGAAATTATCGGCTTAAACACTCGTATGGAAAATTTCCAAACAGAAATTGCTGATATTATTTCTATCATCGCAAGCAAGAAAATTGAGATTGAAGAATCTCGTATGAAAATTGCAAAATATAAAGAACAACAAGATAATGTTCGGAATAACCGCGAATACGATAATCTTTCTAAAGAAATTGAGTTTCAAACCCTCGAAATTGAACTATGTGAAAAACGTATTCGTGAATTTACTGTAGCTCAAGAATCGAAACAAGCGGATCAAAAAGTAACTGCTGAGCAATTGTCAGAGCGAAAATTAGACCTGGATCAAAAAAAGGGTGAGTTAAACGAAATTGTTTTGGAAA
Source organism: Paludibacter sp. (assembly GCA_010365115.1). Taxonomy (GTDB): domain Bacteria; phylum Bacteroidota; class Bacteroidia; order Bacteroidales; family Paludibacteraceae; genus Paludibacter. Next base: position 18,098 of record JAAFGX010000005.1, on the reverse strand, counting down.
CAAAACATGAGGAAGAAAAACTTCGCGAACATGCAAAACAAATCGAATTGTTTATAGAACCACGTTTGTTATCAGCTTTTAAACGTATTCGTAAAAATGCTCGCAACGGCTTAGCAGTTGTTTATGTACAACGAGATGCTTGTGGTGGTTGCTTTAATAAGATTCCGGCACAACGTCAATTAGACATACGCCTTCGTAAAAAAATTATAGTTTGTGAATATTGTGGACGTATTTTGGTCGATCAGGAATTAGCAGGTGTTGCCCCGGTAGTTGAAGAATAGTAGATAATAATTTTCAAAATAATTGAAGAGTTCGAAATTAAGTTTTCGAGCTCTTTTTTTTGCGTCAGAATTAAAAATTGCTGTATCTATGTTGATATATTTACGAATATCAAATCCTCAGAAGGTGTAAATGAGCATAAAGTTCTGTATATCTCTTGTTTATCAACAATATTAATGCTTTAAATAATGTATAAATAAGTAAAACCTATTTATGTAATATTTTTTGAACAGTTTTTTATTAAAAAAAAATATTTAGTTCAATCTTTATCGTAGTAGGAGTAAATAATACTTTAAATATCAATCAATCAATAATTAATATGATTTTAAATTCAAAATCATTTTATTCAATAATAATTATTTATTAATAAATTACAAATGTATCGGTACATTTGTATGTATACAATTGTACAAAATACAAATGTATATGTTAATATATCTTAGTTTATTCACTTATGTGATGCCGTTTAATTTCTAAAAGTGAATGCTTCACAAAGAATATAATATACAAATGTAATGCATTAATATAATACAATATAAAGCATTAAACAGCACTTAATCAGTATAATACATTAAATATATAATAAATTGATTTATCAAAATGTTATCAAATATGTTATTATTGCCTAACTTATTAAAATATATAAAAATATAATATCTAAATATCTAATAATCAATGTATATAAGCTAATATATCTAATTAAATACTTTATCTTCCATTATGCTTTGATTATATTACATAATATACTTATATAATGTATTTTAAGTAATATTACATAGCAATGTGATCCATAAATAAGATTTTACTTTTGTAATCACAAATGTATTAAAACTCACAAATGTGTATTGTTTGCATATGTGAAACAATTCACATATATTTGTATCGGAATTTAATTTCAATGCTTCACATTTATATCATGTATTATGGACGAAAAAGAAAGAATTGAAAAAATTATGTTGAAAGAAGAAATGAGTGCCGCAATATTTGCAGCAGAAATAGGTATTCAGGGTTCTACTCTATCCCATATTTTGAACGGGCGAAATAATCCAAGTTTAGATGTGCTGAAAAAAATCTTAAATAGATTCAGAACAGTTAGCTCAGATTGGCTTGTTTTGGGTATTGGATCAATGTATCGTTCAGAAAAACAATCTCAGACGCCCACTTTGTTTGATAATATTGATGAAAATAACTATAAATCAGTCACTTCACCATTAAATGTGGTGCAAAAAAACGAACCACAACTTTTACCCAATCAGCAAACAAAAGTTAATTACTCAGATTCTGCCACTCAAATGATTTCAGATGCTAAACAAAAGTTAATTCCAACTAATGAACAAAATTCTAAAAGCGTTAGAAAGATCATCGTGTACTATACTGATAATACTTTTCAAGAATTTGAAACTAAATAGATCCTAAATTGATATTTTCTCGATAGCAGCCCACTAAATCACGCGAAGGAAGACTAGAAGTCCAAGTTCGTATATTTTAGAAAAAATCAAAACTACAACTGAAGATTTCGAAAATTTCTGATTTACTAATTTGTGTCTAAAATTCTTCATTTATTAAGTTTGTTAGTTACTTGTTCCTTATTGAATGATACATACACAAGACTCGCCAAAGGCTTTATAAAGAACCTCATTCATTAATTCCGAGCTAAATTAGATTAATCTTTAGCATTCAAAAATGTAGGTTTGTCTGTATCGAGATAATTGTGTAATTTTGCAGCAATTATATCTTGATTTTCTCACCAGTATTATCATTTTAAATGACTGATACATAATATATTGTAATTAATGAAGAAATTCATTCTTGATTTAATTTTAAAGGAAAACCGAAAGCTGAGTAATCAATATGCATTGCTTATTTTGACTTCTCCTGATAAACTTCCTGAAATACTACCAGGTCAATTTGCAGAAGTAAGGGTTGATGGTTCATCGACTACTTTTTTGAGACGTCCTATCTCTATTCATTATGTTGATTATGAGACAAATGAATTATGGCTTTTAATACAAGTAATTGGTGATGGTACAAAACGTATGGCTGATTTGAGAATTGGCGAAATAGTTAATATCATTTTACCACTCGGGAATAGTTTTAATGAACCTATAGAAAAAAACTCAAAATTGCTTTTAGTAGGTGGCGGATGTGGTGTTGCTCCATTACTTTATTTAGGTGCACACCTTAAAAACGAAGGATTTGATGTTAATTTTCTACTTGGAGCGCGAACTGAATTGGATATTTTACAGAAGAGTGAATATCTACGATTCGGAAAGGTTTACATAACTACTGAGGATGGAAGTATGGGAGAACAAGGTTTTGTAACCCAGCATTCGTTTTTAAACGGCTCAAATTTTGATTATATTTACACCTGTGGACCAACACCCATGATGAAGGCTGTAGCTTCTTATGCTGCCAAAACAAAGGCAAATTGCGAAGTTTCGTTAGAAAATACTATGGCTTGTGGAATCGGAGCATGTTTATGTTGTGTAACCGATACCATTGATGGTCATGTTTGTGTTTGTACTGAAGGTCCTGTTTTTAATATTACAAAGTTGAAATGGCAAATTTAAATATCAATATTGGTAAATTACAACTGAAAAATCCTGTGATGACTGCATCGGGCACTTTCGGTTATGGTACAGAGTATTCAGACTTCATGGACATATCGCGAATTGGCGGTATATTTGTGAAGGGAACAACCATTCGTGAGCGTCAAGGAAACCCATATCCTCGTATGGCAGAGACTCCTTCTGGCATGTTAAACGCTGTGGGACTGCAAAATAAAGGTGTTGATTACTTTATTGACAGTATTTATCCAACTATAAAGGATATCGATACAAATATAATTGTGAATGTATCAGGATCGACACTAGAAGACTATATTGAAACCGCTGAAAAGTTAAATAGTCTGGATAGAATACCTGCAATCGAATTAAATATATCCTGCCCAAATGTAAAGGAAGGTGGAATGGCTTTTGGAACTAGTTGTATTTCTGCTGCTCAAGTAGTTAAGTCGGTGCGAAGAGTGTATAAAAACGAATTGATTGTCAAGCTTTCGCCTAATGTGACCAATATTTCGGAGATTGCATTGGCAGTTGAGGCAGAAGGAGCCGATTCAGTTTCATTAATTAACACATTGCTGGGAATGGCAATTAATGCTGAGAAGCGAATTCCAATATTATCAACTGTTACCGGTGGACTTTCAGGACCTGCTGTAAAGCCAATTGCATTACGAATGGTTTGGCAAGTGGCCAATGCGGTAAAGATTCCTGTTATTGGTTTAGGAGGAATAATGAATGCTGCAGATGCAATTGAGTTTATGCTTGCAGGTGCAACTGCAATTCAGATTGGAACTGCCAATTTTATCGATCCTACTGTGTCTCTCAAAGTAATTGATGGTATAAACGATTATTGCGATAGACATGGCTATAAATCCGTTTCTGAAATTATAGGCGCTTTAGAAATTTAAAATAGGAATTGTGTTCAATTAAATTATAAAACGATGAAAAAATTATTATTTTTAACTTCAGTTTTATTTTTGTTTAGTAGTTTTATATTCAAAAATGATATCAAACAGATACAATCGAACTCAGATGATTCATTGACACTCATTTTTGCAGGTGATATTATGGGGCATTCTCCTCAATTTCAGGCTGCATATAATCAAACTACTAAATCTTACAATTACGACATTTGTTTTCAGGGAGTTAAGTCGTATATTGAATCGGCTGATATTGCTATTGTTAATCTGGAAGTTCCGTTGGCAGGTCGACCTTATAGTGGTTATCCAAACTTTTCTAGTCCGGATGCGTTACTTGATGGACTTAAAAATGCCGGTTACGATATTTTGCTTACCGCCAATAATCACGTAGTTGACAGAGGAAAACAAGGTTTGGAAAGAACAATAAGAACAATAAAAAGTAGAAATTTGCTTTTTGCAGGTAGTTATATTGATAAAATACAGCGTGATAGCCTATATCCTCTAATTGTTGAGAAAAAAGGAATAAAGATTGCTTTTCTTAATTGCACTTATGGCACAAATGGAATTTCAGTTGTATCACCAAATATAGTTAATTACATTGATACTATTGAAATAAAGTATGATATTCAAAAAGCAAAGTCGAAAAACGTAGATTTCATGGTAATGACAGTACATTGGGGTACCGAATATGAATTGAAAAATAATTCCTTTCAAGAGTCAATAGCAGATTTTTTTATAAGAAATGGTATTAACTTAGTAGTTGGAAGTCACCCTCATGTAGTACAAAATGCTGAAATAAAGTACAATAATGACAGTATTCCTGTTCCCGTCTTTTATTCGTTGGGAAATTCAATTTCTAATCAGCGAAAACCTTCTACAGATGGTGGAATATTATTGAAAGTTGTAATTGGAAGTCAATCTAAAAAAATATTAAATACTACTTATATGCCTGTATATGTTCATAAAGGAGTTTTAAATTCTGTTTATCAGTATCATTTATATCCTACAAATAACTACCTTAATGACTCAAGTTATTACCAATTTAATAATTCGGATAAAAATGCGCTGATATATTTTAATGCAGAAACCCGAAAACGTTTAAATAACTTTGAAGTTTTTCAATAATTTGACAAGTTATGGACATTAATGTCATTTTGGATGAATTAAAAGCGTTGGCTACACCCGAACATTTTGCAAAATTATCGCATTTTGGAATTAAAGATTCGAAAGCGTTGGGAGTAAAAGTGCCTCATTTAAGGTTGTTGGGTAAGAAAATAGGCAAAAATCACGAATTAGCTTTGCAGCTTTGGGCAACAAATATACATGAAGCGCGTATTTTGGCTTCAATAATTGAAGATCCAAAGTTGGTTTCTGAAAAGCAATTTGATGACTGGGTAACTGATTTTGATTCATGGGACATGTGTGATGTTTGTGTAGATCTGCTAGCAAAAACGCCTTTTGTATTTTAAAAGATTGATGAATATTCAATACATTCGAAGGAGTTTGTTAAACGAACAGCTTTCGCATTGATGTGTGAATTGGCAGTACATGACAAAAAAATGACAGATGAAATGTTTTTTCCATTTTTCGAAATTATAGAACGAGAAGCCTGGGATAATCGGAATTTTGTACGAAAAGCAGTGAATTGGGCGTTACGACAGATTGGGAAGAGAAATGAAATCTTACGATTGAAAGGCATTGAGGCAGCAAAAAGAATTTCTAACCAGGATACGAAAGCAGCACGTTGGATTGCATCAGACGCTTTACGAGAGTTGAATGAGGAAAAAATAATTTATAGAGTTAGAAATAAAACATTAAACAAAAAAGAAGGTATCAAAATAAGTTGATACCTTCTTTATTTTCAGGTGAATAACATTTATTGAACATTATTCTCAGCAATCATTTCTATTTCGTTATTGTATATTGAAACATTAATTACTGCTTCGTACTTTTTGAATTGTTCATCAGTTAATACATACTTTGTATTGTCTAAGTTGTATTTAAGTACTTTTTCTGCTGCAACCAGATCTTCTTTTGATAAAGCTTTTTTTAGCTTTTTTTCGGTTCTAAAAAACACATACTCCAATTGATCCTTCTGGTTATCGTTAACCCTTAATAATCGAACCATCGAATTAAATGTGTTTTCGTTGTTCAACTTGTAAAGCATTTCATATTTAACATGATTCTTTGCAAAGCTACTTGTTGAAGTGGCCAATGCTACAATTAATAAAACTAAAATCTTTTTCATAATTTTTTTCATTTTTAAATTACACAATCTTTTTTATACCTATTTTAAATAAAAATACAAAGAATTCCCATGTGATTTTTTACAGGGTAATCTTTGTATTAGATTTGTCATAGTAATTTATTTCCTATTGACGATGCAAAATTACATGTTATAAAACATATAATCGAACGTTACATGTTAAATAAATAGTTTTTGTTTAAAACTTAATAGGTTTGTAATATCTGAATTGGTTAAATGTCTATAAATCTGTTATATATGTTTGTATCAAAATTTAGATTAAAAAAATAAAAGAAAAATAAATTCAATTATCTTGTTTGATTGCACAAAAAACTTACATTTGTGCAAAATATATTGAGTGATAATTAAAATTGAACGAAATTTAATCTTAATTGTTAGAACGTATTAAACAAGTGATTGATGATAGAATGAATAAAAACGAAGTATTTGAACAACGTCTTAAAGCGTTACAGGAAATGGAAGACAATGCTGCACACAGACAGCATTTAAAAGGAAAACTTACTGCACGTGAACGTATTAATGTCCTTTTCGATGAAGGGACATTTTTTGAATTTGATGCTTTTGTAGCTCCTTCGCAAACCCCAATGAGCAGTAAACAATCCAATTTTGGTGATGGTGTCGTAGTTGGTCGAGGACTGGTTCAGGGTCGAAGTGTATTCGCATATGCTCAGGATTTTACAGTTTTGGGTGGTTCACTTGGATATGCTCACGGTATGAAAATTGCCAAAGTACAGGAAATGGCTTTAAAACTTGGTGCTCCAATAGTAGGTTTGATGGACTCCGGTGGGGCCCGAATACAAGAAGGAGTAAAAAGTTTGTCAGCATATGCATTTATCTTTCGTAACAATGTAAATTCATCGGGTATAATTCCTCAAATTAGTGCTATTCTAGGTCCTGCAGCCGGTGGCGCAGTTTATTCACCTGCACTTACCGATTTTATTTTCATGACAAATCAGACGTCATATATGTTTGTTACCGGACCTGATGTTGTAAAAGAAGTGCTTAATGAAGATATTGATATGGAAGGGCTGGGAGGTGGTAATGTTCACGCAGCTAAAAGTGGTGTAGCTCATTTTGTTTCCGATGATGAAGAACATACTATTATGTTGATTCGCAAATTATTATCATATATTCCCTCAAATAATTATGAATCTTTGCCAGTTTCCAATTTGGTAAGTTATTATAAAACCCGTCAGGAGTTTTTAAATAATATTATTCCTGATGATCCCAACCGACCTTACGATATGAAGCAAATTATCAATATTATTGTTGATAAAGATTCATTTTTTGAAGTGCATGAAAAATTCGCACAAAACATCTTGGTTGGGTTTGCCCGATTAAATGGAAAATCAATTGGAATTGTAGCCAACCAACCTAAAGTTATGGCTGGAACATTGGATATTAATGCCAGTATAAAAGGTGCTCGTTTTGTCCGTTTTTGCGATTCATTTAATATTCCCTTGCTAATTTTAGAAGATGTTCCTGGTTTTTTACCGGGAATAGAACAAGAGCACAATGGGATAATTCGAAATGGAGCAAAATTATTGTATGCATTTTGCGAGGCTACAGTACCAAAAATAACTGTAATAACGCGCAAAGCTTATGGTGGTGCTTACATTGTTATGAGTAGTAAGAATACCGGTGGCGATTTTAATTTTGCATGGCCTACAGCCGAAATCGCTGTAATGGGACCTGCAGGTGCCATTAAAATTGTACACAAACACGAACTTTCAATTTCTGAAAATAGAGCAGAGTTGGAAAAATACTTATCAGATAAATATAAAAATGAAGTGGCAAATCCTTATAAAGCTGAGGAAATTGGATTAATTGATGAAGTTATTACACCTTCAAATACTCGTGACATTTTGATAACTTCATTTGAAATATTATCAAACAAACAATATTCGAAACCGGCTAGAAAGCATGGAAATGTTCCACTCTAATTTCGTATTAATTAAAATAGTTAATTTTGCGTGAATTAATCATTTTATTAACTATTAAACTGATTAATTGTTTCAAAACTACTTATTCAACAAAAGATAAATGAAAAAAAGACTTTTAATTGCTAATCGTAGCGAAATTGCCATTCGGATTATTCGCGCAGCTCATAAACTGGGAATGTTAGCAGTAGTTTTTCAGAGCGATAAAGAACCTGATGCGCTTTATTTAAAATACGCAGATGAAATTATTCCTGCAAGAGATGCCGGAAATGAAAAACCAATATTTCTTGATCCAGATTTAATTGTAAAATTGGCTGTTGAGCATAATATTGACTTACTTCATCCAGGATATGGTTTTTTGTCAGAAAACCCGGATTTTGCTATGCTATGCGTATCAAACAAGATTAATTTTATAGGCCCTTCGCCAGAATTAATTCGTGATATGGGCTTAAAAACAGTGGCAAAAAGCATGGCCATAAAATTAGGATTACCTTTAGTACCAGGAAGCGATGGACCGGTAAATGATGCAAAAGCTGCTAAAGAATTTTCTGATAAAATTGGCTATCCTGTAATTCTGAAAGCCTCGGCCGGTGGTGGTGGAAGGGGAATGCGCATTGTAGAAAAGCCAGAAACCATTGAACGACATTTTAAATCGGCTTCGGATGAAGCATTGGCTGCTTTTGGAAACGGCGATATGTTTATCGAAAAATACCTTCAAAATCCAAAACATTTGGAATTCCAGATTTTGGGTGACAAACATGGAAATATTGTTCATTTAGGTGAGCGTGAATGTTCCTTACAACGAAAACATCAAAAGATACTTGAAGAAGCACCTTCTGCCAGTGTAACTCCTGCCATCCGAAAAGAAATGGGCGATATGGCGGTTCGTTTTGCAAAATCCATTGGATATTATTCTGCAGGTACCATTGAATTTATAATGGATGAAGATGGTTCGTATTATTTTATGGAAATGAATACTCGTATTCAGGTAGAACATCCAGTAACGGAAATGGTTACCGGTGTTGATTTGGTAGATTGGCAAATACGAGTAGCTTTGGGTGAAAAATTGACATTAAAACAAGAAGATATTCAGATCAATGGTTGGGCAATTGAATGTAGGGTAAATACAGAAGATCCTCAAAACCGTTTCAGTCCTCAAACCGGATTTATTGATAAAATACATTTTCCATTAAAGGACTATATTCGAATTGAAACAGGCGTTCAGAGCGGATCTATAGTTACACCATATTTCGATTCAATGATTGCAAAAATTATCGTTCATGGTAAAGACAGGACGGATGTTATAGAAAAAACCTTGGAAGCTTTATACGAATTCAGTCTGATTGGATTGAAAACAACCGTGCCATTTTGCAGAACTGTTTTAAAACATCCAGAATTTGTTTCAGCACGTTATACTACCCGATGGGTTGATCAGATTTTTACCGCTGATATGCTTGAAAATGAAGAAGATGAAATGATAGGGGCTTTAGCAGCAACAATTATGTATGCTGCTGAATACTTGCAACTTTCGTCGGATACACCAGCATATAAAAACGATTCGTTGAATGTTTGGGTGTTGAATAAAAGGTTGAATTATTAAACCTCACCCTGAATCCATCTCCTTGAAGAGAGGGACTTTGGTTTGTACTTATCATCAAATTTCAATTGTAAATTGAATAAATTTTAAATTATTATAATGGGAACTTCATATATCTATAAACGCGATGCATCACGATTGTTTATCGCATTAAGGGAAAACGGAAAAAGATTTAAAATTTATCTTCCAAAAGAATCCAGACCAGTAATCAATAGCGAAGAAAAAGATATTGATTTCGTGGAACAGGAAGATTTTAATTATGCTTTTGATTGGAACGGGAAACGATTCCATTGTGAATTAGTTTCGCGCGATCAAAATAAAGCCATAATAAAGGTGAATGGCGTTGAATACAAATATAGTTTGGAATCTATTTTTTCATACATTCGGCGTGGAATGATCAATAATCTTGATAAACAGCTGAATGAAAATAATATAGTGGCACCAATGCCAGGTAAAATTGTAGATATTTTCTTGTCGGAAGGGGATTTAGTGAATGAAGGTGAGCCAATTATGAGTCTGGAAGCTATGAAAATGCAAAATGAGATTTCTGCGAATTGTAATGGAGTAATACGAAAAATACGCGTTCAAAAAGGTCAATCAGTGATGAAAGATGAATTATTGATTGAAATTACGTCAATAGATATTTGATTTTTTCTTAAAAAATTATATATAAACAGTCTATTAATTGGTTGTAAACTATTTTGACCAATCAATAACCTGTTTTTTTATTTGATATGATTTACTTATTTTTGTCGCTCAAAACAAAAATTACTAATATTTATAAAATAAATTTTAAACTTAATCAACTTTTTTATGTTAGAAAAACTATTTAAATTAAAGCAAAACAGCACGAATCCGAGACGAGAAATCATGGCTGGAATTATTACTTTTCTTACAATGTCGTATATTCTAGTCGTGAATCCAATCATTTTAGGAGCAGCCGGAATGGATAAATCGGCATTATTTACTACCACCGCTTTAGCTGCCATTGCCGGCACACTTTTAATGGCTTTACTTGCAAATGTGCCAATAGCTCAAGCTCCCGGAATGGGCTTAAATAGTTTTTTTGCTTTTACTGTTGTTCTTACAATGGGCTACACCTGGCAATTTGCGCTTACTGCTGTTATTATTGCCGGTTTTATATTTTTGTTATTGACATTCTTCAATATCAGAGAATTAATCATAAAGAATATACCAAAATCACTGAAAGATGCTATACCGGTGGGTATCGGACTTTTCATTACTTTAATCGGACTTAAAAGTGCGGGAATTGTTGTGGCAAACCCAAATACGTTGGTTAGTTTAGGTAATATGGCCGATCATTCAGTGTGGATTGCATTTCTGGGTTTAATTATAATTGCAATATTACTTGTAAAAAAAGTGCACGGTGCTATTTTAATTGGCATGCTGGCTTCAACTACTTTTGCTTTCTTTCTTGGCGATGTTGCTATCCCTGAAGGCGGTCTGATTTCTTTGCCGCCTTCTATTGCACCTCTCTTTTTTAAATTTGAGCTGACTCACGTTTTTACTTTCGACATGTTGATTGTTGTTTTTACCTTTCTGTTGGTGAATCTGTTTGACTCGGTTGGTACGTTAATTGGAGTAATTTCAAAAACCGGAATGGCTGATAAAAATGGCGATTTTCCTCAAATCCGTAAAGCTCTTATGGCTGACGCATTAGGAACAGTGGCTGGTGCATTATTGGGAACTAGCCCAAACACTGCATATATTGAAAGTGCTGCAGGGGTGGCAGCCGGTGGACGTACCGGATTAACTTCAGTAAGTACAGCAGTAATGTTTGCATTTGCATTGTTTTTAGCCCCTATCTTTTTGTTGGTTCCTGCTTCGGCAACTGCACCAGCATTGATTATCATCGGATTGTTTATGATGTCTTCAGTTGCAAAAATCGATTTTAATAATATTTCAGAAGGTTTCCCAGCATTCCTAACTATCATTTTTATGCCATTTACCTATAGTATTGCACAAGGGATTGTATTCGGTATTTTGAGTTTTACACTTATCAAAATGATGACTGGAAAATTTAAGGAAGTTTCGATTACAATTTATGTGGTTGCGTTATTGTTCCTTTGCAAAATTATCCTTGATGCCGTGGGTGCATTTGGCTGATTGTATTGATTAACTAATTGAATAATTTAAATACAAATGGAGAGTTGCTGAAATAAATTCAGTAATTCTCCATTTTTGTTAATAACGCAAATGAATAAGCTGTATTTTTCAAAATGAACTAATACCAAATGAATTATTATTTCAGTCCAAAATTGGCTTTAGTATAATGCCGATTGCAAATTCCGCTTGCGGAAGGCATAGAAATAAACAGTACAATCCCGTTACACGGGATGTTCCATTTGTCGAAGTCGACATTGGACTGAATTATTTCTGCAATTTGTATAAAATGAAAAAATCTATTGCAAATAAAGAATGCAATGACTTTACAAGAACTTTTGCATAACCATTCACATATCTATCTGATTATAAGCCATACTGAATTTGTATTCTAATAAAGTTTCATCTTTCAGAATTAAAACAAAATGACGTTTGAAAAATTAGGTAAATAATGTATCTTTGTCATTCGATAAAAACTGAAAACCAAAATATATGAAAAGATACCTTCTTATAATACTTATTCAACTTTTTTTTACTGCATTTTCATTCTCAACAGAGCCTTTTAGTTTTGCACTTTTTACCGATTTGCATATTTCTGTTGCTAATAGTATTCCTACGCATGATCTTCAAAATGCAGTAAATGAAGTGAATGCCACACATGAAATTGATTTTGTTGTTGTATCGGGAGATGTTTCAGAGAATGGCGACTGTTTGTCGTTATCCGAAGCTAAAAACATACTTGATAAACTAAATGTTCCGTATTATATAACCGCAGGGAATCACGAAACCAAATGGAGTGAATCAGGCGCAACGGATTTTGGTAAAATTTTTGGAAACGATAAATTTTCATTTAATCATAAAGGATGCGAGTTTATAGGATTTACCTCCGGACCAATCATTAAAATGGGCGATGGTCATATTGCTCCACAGGATATCGATTGGGTAAAATCCGAATTGATTAAAACTGGAGATAAAGTTCCGGTTTTTATAATAACACATTATCCGCTGTTAACCGGTGATGTTGATAACTGGTACGAAATGACGGATATAATACGCCAATTCAATGTTCAGGCTGTCTTAGGAGGTCATTATCACCGCAATGTAATTCTGAATTACGATGGGATTCCGGGAATTGTAAACCGTTCTACTTTACGGGCAAAAAATCCGGTTGGAGGATTTTCCATCTATTCCATTTCCGATTCAATTCGTGTATATGAAAAGATAATTGACCAAAATCAACGGTTATGGCTCACTTTGCCTTTTGAAAACAAGATATATGAATCACCAAATACCTCATTGCGCCCATCATTCGAAATAAATAAATTGAATAAGAATGTTCGAGAAAAATGGCGACTCGAGACCCGAATAGGAATTTATGGAATGCCAGCAGTTGAGGATAATTTAGTTTTTTACGGTGATGATTTCGGGTACCTAAATGCCATCAATATTTCCAATGGAAAACCGATATGGAAATATAAAACCGGAAACCGAATCATATCATCACCATCTGTAAAAAATGGAAAAGTAGTTTTTGGTTCGACGGATGGAAATATCTATTGTTTAATCTCCAAAACCGGTGAACTAATATGGAAATTTGAAACCGCAAAAGCAGTAATGGGTAATCCACTCATAAATAATGATACTGTATTTATTGGAGGAAGTGATGATTGTTTTCGGGCAATCAATTTGAATAATGGTTCGCTTTTTTGGAAGTATTGTGATATAAAGGGATATGTTGAAACAAAACCGTTGGTTGCTCAAAATAAAGTTTTTTTCGGAGCATGGGATACTTATTTTTATGCTTTAAACTGCTCCGATGGCAGTTTAGCCTGGAAATGGAATGAAGGAAATCTGGGAGTTCATTATTCACCTGCAGCCGTTATGCCAGTTTATTCGGATGGAAAAGTATTTATCACTGCGCCCGACAGGTTTTGGACGGCTTTAAATGCCGAAACAGGAAAAGTAATTTGGCGAACTAACCAACATGTGGTTCGTGAAACAGTTGGAATTTCGGAGGACGGAAATACAATTTTCAGTCGTTGTATGAATGATAGCGTGGTTGGGCTAGATGCCCGAACTGATTATCCGAAACAAATTTGGAAAACTAACGCTGGTTATGGCTACGATCATAATCCAAGTATGCTGATAGAACGAGATGGAATTATAGTTTTTGGGACAAAAAATGGATTACTTCATGGCATCAATGCTAAAACGGGTGCTGTTTTGTGGCGTTATAAAATTGGAAACTCGATAATTAATACAGTAAATATTATTTCAAAAAATGAATGTATTTTAACAACTTCGGATGGTGTAGTAGCAAGAATAAAATACTGATAAAATGAAACTTACAAAAATTGCTCAACTTATTGGAGCACAGAATACTGATTTGCAGGATTTGGAAATTAATTGGTTATTGACCGATAGCCGTTCATTGTCTTTTCCGGCAGAAAGTTTGTTTTATGCCATTCACACTGCCCGAAATAATGGACATAATTACGTTTCGGAACTTTACCAACAAAATCTCCGCTATTTTGTGGTGAGTGAAATGCTTCCCGAATTTGAAAAAATGACTGATGCAGTTTTTTTGAAAGTTGATGATACATTGAAAGCATTGCAAGTTTTGACAGCTAAACATCGTGAGTCGTTTCAGATTCCGGTTATCGGAATTACCGGAAGTAACGGAAAAACGGTGGTAAAAGAATGGTTATATCAATTATTGCATACCGATTTTAATATTACCCGTTCGCCGCGAAGTTATAATTCTCAAATTGGCGTTCCACTTTCCGTTTGGGCTTTGAACGAAAACACACAATTGGGGATTTTTGAAGCCGGAATTTCCGAACCGCATGAAATGCAACGTTTACAACCAATAATTCAACCTACTATTGGGATTTTTACCAATTTGGGAGAGGCACATCAGGAGAATTTTACCGGATTGAAACAAAAATGTGAGGAAAAACTTCAACTATTTACAAATTCTGATATTTTAATATATTGTTCTGATAATAAATTAGTTGAGATTTCCATTGCTCAATCCGATTTCAAAGGAAAACTGTTTTCTTGGGGAAAAAGTGAGAAAGCAAAGATGCGAATATTAAAGGTTGAGAAGAATCCAAATTGCACAAAGATAAATTTGAAATTCGAAGGCGCAGAAATGCAATTTTGCATACCTTTTACCGATGAAGCATCTGTTGAAAATGCGTTGCAATGTGTGGCTGTACTTTTGCATTTAGGTTACAAAATAGAAGAAATTTCAAAACGGATTTTGCTGTTGGAAGCTGTTGCAATGCGACTGGAAGTAAAAGAAGGAGTCCGTGATTGCCTGATTATAAACGATAGTTATAATTCCGATTTGAATTCGTTAAGCATAGTGCTCGATTTTTTGAACCAACAAGCTACTGCCAAAAACCTCTCTAAAACACTTATTTTGTCTGATATTCTGCAAAGTGGACAAACACCTTCGGAATTGTATAAAACAGTGGCTGACCTGTTGAAAACTAAAAATATCCAACGAATTATTGGTATCGGAACCGAGATTTCCAATCAAGCGGATGTTTTTCAATTGATTGAAAAAGATTTTTTCCTGACAACAGAGGATTTTTTGAAATCTGCATTTGTTCGCGATTTTCAAAAGGAAATAATATTGCTAAAAGGCTCGCGAAAATATCATTTCGAAGATATATCGGAAAAATTGGAATTGATTACACACGAAACCATTTTGGAAGTCAACTTGAATGCATTGGTTGAAAATCTGAATTATTTCAGTTCAAAACTTCGTCCCGAAACCAAAATTATGTGCATGGTGAAAGCATTTGCCTACGGAAGCGGATCGGTAGAAGTGGCAAGAACACTTCAGCATCATCACACCGATTATTTGGCAGTGGCAGTGGCCGATGAAGGCGCTGAGCTTCGAAGAGAAGGCATTCGTATTCCTATTGTGGTGATGAATCCCGAAAAAGGCAGTTTTGGAATGATTTTCGACAATAAGTTGGAACCCGAAATCTATAGTTTTCGTTTGCTCGATTTGTTTATAACTTCAGCTGAAAAACTTGGATTGATTGATTATCCAATTCATATCAAGATAGATAGCGGTATGCACCGGTTGGGTTTTGAGCCTCATGAAATAGAACAATTGCTTAGCCGACTAAAAGGTCAGAATCAAGTGAAAGTGCGATCAATTTTCTCACATTTATCAGGTTCAGATGAAATGCAATTTGATGCATTTACCAGACAGCAAATGAACACTTTCACCGTCTGTGCCGACCAGTTTTCTGCTACTTTTTCGCATTATATTATGCGTCATATTCTTAATTCTGCTGGCATCGAGCGTTTTCCAGAATTTCAGTTGGATATGGTACGACTTGGAATTGGACATTACGGCATAAGTTCGTTGCCCGAAACAAAACTGAAGCAAGTTTGCGCTTTAAAAACAGTTATTCTGCAAATAAAAAATGTAAAAACAGGCGAAACGGTTGGTTACAGCCGGAAAGGAATTATCAAAAGTGATAAACGCATTGCTGTTATTCCAATTGGTTATGCCGACGGATTCGACCGCAAGTTGGGAAATGGAGTAGGAGAGGTGTTAATAAATGGACAACGAGCCAAAGTAGTTGGTAATGTGTGTATGGACTTGGTTATGATAGATGTAACTGATATTGAAGCTAATGAAGGCGATATCGTTGAAATATTTGGCGATAATCTCACTATTTCGGAAGTTGCTTCATGGTTGAAAACCATACCTTATGAAATACTTACAAGTGTTTCCAGAAGAGTAAAAAGGGTTTATTTTCAGGAGTAGAAGCCCCCTAATATCCAATGAATGGAAACTTAAAGACGCAGTTTCGATTTTTTCAAACCTCAAACCTTTCAAATGTAACGAAGCGAACATCCTGCTTTTGCGGGACATCAAACCTTTCAAACATCAAACCTTCTTATGATTCTAGTTCATATTCAGCAAATTAGTACATCTCAAATTCTTATACAAAGTGCTTCAAGCCTAGCTACACAACTTCAAAAATCATTTGGAGTATTGAGTTTTGTAGATAATGACGAACTTATCCTTGTACGAGAAAATGAGTTGAAGGCTTTTTTTTCTGGACTTAATTTGCCTGCTGCAAAAATTTTTGTTCGTCATTCAAAAAATAACACTGTTTCTGATGTTTGCGAGGAACTGGAGGCTTTATTTCTGTTTATTCAACTTTCAGATTCTAACTCTAAGTCAATTAGAAGTGGTTTAAATGTCTGTATGGATTTACGAATTCCTTACATTTTATTTAAAGATTCGTTTACACAATTGGATATGACCAAAGTAATACTTCCAATAGGTTTTTTGGAAGAAGAAATGGAAAAAGCGCAATTTGCCTCAGCTTTTGGCAGATTTTGCGGTTCGGAAGTCAAAATGTTATTAGCCAACGATTATGGCACGAAAGCAGCAACAAACGCTGAAAGAATGTCACTTCTTTTTGATAAATTTGAATTCAAATTTACAATACATAAAGCATCGAAAGATAGTTTTAAAGTGGAAAAGGAAGCCATTCAGGTGGCTGCGAATATTCATGCTGGAATTATTATTGTTTCCGCATCGCGCGATTATGGCTTGGATGATATAATATTTGGACCGAAAGAATATCATGTAGTGAAAAAATCTCCAATCCCGGTTTTATTAGTTAATCCACGAGGAGATTTATATGCTCTATGTGATTAATATGCATCTCTTTACAATAAATTTTAGATATTGTATTTTGTAAGAATTGTTTAATTATTATTTTGCTGACTTAAAACTATTTTTGTTAAAAAAACAAAGTCTTTCGAATCACATATAAGAAACTTATTATAATGAATTATAAATCGAGATTTAGAGAATTAATACTTAAGGAATTGCTTGCTCCGTTGGTAGCAATTTTTACAATATTGATAATTAGCTTTCTGGGATTCATTTTCATAGAAGGATTTAGCCCATTGACAACCCTTTATATGCTTGTCACCACTTTTACAATGATTGGCTATGGCGATGTTGTACCAATTACAGATATAGGGAGGATTTTTACCATTATTATTATATTATCAGGATTTTCACTCGGTTTATACTCTATTGGAAAAATTACTGCTTTCTTTGCCGAAGGCGAATTATCAACTTTATTAAAACAAAGAAAAATGAACAAAACTTTAGACAAAATGAAAGATCATTTCATTATTTGTGGTTATGGGAAAACAGGAAAACGAGTATTGGACAATCTGTTGGTCAAAGGTTTAGAAGTGGTAATGATTGAAAACAATCCAGATAAAAGTGAAAAACTGAAGGAAATTTATGATAAGAAATTTTGGTATAGGCGTTTAGACCGCTGTTGTTAACTTCTTTTTAATTAATCTTTTAGGTTCACCCACGACCATCTTTTTTATTAGTAAATCGAA
>JAAFGX010000207.1 GCA_010365115.1 Paludibacter sp. | reverse complement strand
AAATTTACCGATGTTCTGCTTCTCGGCACACTACACGCAGGGCGGGAGTAAACCGATGAACTTCCTACGATGATTTGCATTTCGAATACTAATTACTTGTCCACGAAGCAGTGAAACCCGACTTGCCGGGTATTTTGCTGTTACCGCCAGGTTTTCATTTTGTCAAGCCAGTTTTACAGTCTGATTAAGTAACTCAACATTGAAATTAACTTTAGCATTTAAAGCTTTAAAAACTTTGATTATTGTCTCAAACCGTGCATCTGTCAAGCTGTTCTCCAATTTGGAAATTTGTGCTTTTTTAACGCCAACAAGCTGTCCAAGTTGTTCTTGTGTCAAGTTCCGGTCTTTACGTGCTTGTTTGATTGCTTCTCCAAGTAAGTCAAGTCGTAATTCGTTTTCAAATGCGTCACGTTTTGGTGTTCCAATTTCTCCGATATACTTGTCCGTGATTTCCTCTAAACTGATTGTTTTTAATGGCTTATTTTTCATTGTGATTGATTTTTAAATTGAAATATTGTCTCCTTATATTCTCCGCTTTATCGATTTCTCCTTGAGGCGTTTTATCTGTCTTTTTGATTAACCCATGCGTAGAAATTACAACTGTTTCAGTATTGTCTGTCTTGTCCCAAAAGGCAAAAAGCCGGTAATGGGTTTTGTTATATAAAGTTCTAAACTCCCAAATTTCACCTTTCAGCTTTCTAAATAGCTCCTTGTCATTCGAGACTCTAGCTTTTTGAATATTGTAAATTACTTTGTCT
Organism: Paludibacter sp.; assembly: GCA_010365115.1. Classification (GTDB taxonomy): domain Bacteria; phylum Bacteroidota; class Bacteroidia; order Bacteroidales; family Paludibacteraceae; genus Paludibacter. Next base: position 1,752 of record JAAFGX010000207.1, on the reverse strand, counting down.
CTGGTTTTTTCGTCGAGCTTGTCAATAAATTCAGCTGCGTCAACTAATAACTCAACCCGAAATTTCGCTGTCATATTATAAAGTTTATGCAAATATAAATGTTTCTTTATTAGGAAACAAATTTAGTTTTGTGCGGCCCCCTAAACTTGGCGGTAACGTGTAGCGCTATAAATAGTTGCCGATTGCGGGATACTGCGCTTTCGGGCTGCTCCACAGCCAATGCGTGCCACAACCCGTGAAATACCTAATGAACCGGCAATTATTTTATAGCGTCGTGTTGGCAGTAGTAGATTTATCATACTATTTTTGTTTCACAATTCTTAATGCTATATATGGTTTTGCTGGTAATTCGATTAAACTATGTCCTGAAAATTTCTTTTCTATTGGGGTTACCGTCATGTCCCAGGTATCAATTATTTCAACACTGAAAACAGAGTTTTCAGGAAGGTCAATTATTGCACTTCCAGGTTGATCATCATTAAAATAGACCAGATAGTATTCATTCTCTATTCCTATTGTAGCAAAAGGCATCCACCATTCAAGTAAAGGAACCGGCTTCAAATAGGCAGGGGCAGTTTCAATTATTTTACGAAGAAATTTAATTCTTTCAGGGCTTTCCCCTTTTAAATCGCCACCTTTTGACCACCACAAGATATCAGATGATTTATCTGGAAAAGTAAGAGGGTTTTCAGTTTCGTAAGTTTCACCATGCCCGACATATCCTCCGTTTACAAAACCTCTCCAGAATTTCTCAGTCATTGATTTCGCTGTTAAATTACCCCATGGCCAGTGTATGTTTCCTTCATATCTGCATTCATCAAAAACAATGGGTTTTTTATATTTTTCCCTGTATTCTTTTGCTTTATAGGTATCTTCACTTTGAATGCTCGCATGAGTAATCAACGGGTTTGTATGATCATAAAATTTTCCTCCGTTATGAATACTTATGAGGTGGTGAAATTTATCTTTTTTTGCAAATTGTTCGATATAATAATCCCAGTCACTTAGTGTTTTTGCTCTCATGAAATCCCACTCGTTGGCCATGCTCCACCAAACGTTTTTATAGGCAGCAAATCTTGCAATGATATAATCAATATACAGGTTCTCGGTAGTCCTGTCCAATGTGCTAAAACCCCATCTGTCATAAGGATGAAAGACAATCAAATCTGCCTGAATGCCAAGTGAATCAAGTTGTTGTATTCTTTTTTCGATATTTCTAAAGTAAGCAGGATTTAATTTGCTAAAGTTCCAGTTTTTTAGCGATGTCCCTTCAAAAGGATAGAGTAAAGGTTCGTTATTGTTCCAGTCGTAACTTTTAGGGAAAATGCACATACGCATTTTATTAAAATAACCTTTTGATAATGTTTTAATGGTTACATCGGCAAGGCTGTCGCCCTGATGTACCCAACCATAACAGGTTGTACCAAATGAGTTGTGTGGGGTCCCGTCGGCATAAGCAAAATAAAATGTATCCTTTACCGATACAGCCCCATGATTATCCTTCTGAGCTGGAGTACAAACAAAACTACCTTTTTTATTATTCAGTCCCCTGACATTGCAGGTTGTTATGTAAATCCATTTCCCTTCCTTTTGAGGCATAAATCTGATCTTATAGATACCTTCACCATCATAAAAACCTTGAACTGAGATAGTATCATTATCGTTAATAAACTTGCCGGATAATTTTACATCTGTAAATGGATTATCAATTGACGGCCCGTTAAGGGTCAATTCAAAGATTTTCCATTTCTC
>JAAFGX010000206.1 GCA_010365115.1 Paludibacter sp. | reverse complement strand
TTCCTTATATCATTGCTGAGATTCCAACCAACCCAAGAGTTGAAGTTCCAAATCTGATAGATTTAAAAAATGTTTTAAGTAAACAACGTAAAACTACAACGGGTGCAATGGCGATAGATCCTGTTTTTATTTTAGATCAAACCTTTTGCCCTAATGTGCATTTTTTAGGCAAAGAGGACATACTTGCAACGGTTAGAACGATTTCATTTGCTAGTGGCTCGAAATTTCCAAGTGGTGGTCAATGTACTGCGGGCTACTGTGTAGGAAATAAAAAAACGGAAGCTTTGATGGAAAAAATAGCCATGCATCTACAACTTTGCGATAATGAGGCTACAGCTCTCCAATATGAAATATTAGCCAAACAATTGCCTTCAATGAATCAAAGAATTATTGACGCTTATAAAAACACACGTGATTTTGTAAATTTCATCCACGATACTTTACCAGAAGCAAAAATCAATTTTGTTTCTGAAGAACTGGCAAAACAAGGATTTACCCCATCTGTGTTTTCATTAGACCTACCTACTAAAGGGAATACTGCTGAGGAAAAAGAAGCACATAAGAGAGACTTAAATCTTAAATTAATCAATTTAATGATTACAGAAATTCCTAATGAAAGCAAGTTTTGTGTGAGCTATGGTCAGTTAAAAGGATGTTACTGGACAATCCCTGCAACCTCTACTCAAGGAACGACTAAAGAAGGAAACAAAGATTACATAGTGCGTGCATCGCTTTCTGCTACTATGAATCTTGAACTTCATAAAAAAGTCTTTTTAAAATTTATTGAAACTATTTAACGCTATCGATAATTCGACCTATAGTGTTATTGTATCTCGAATTTTGCGAAATGCGCTAAACCCTCAAAAGTATGTAGCAAGCCAACAAATCTAAGTAATAAATTAATAGAAATATGTCAATAAAAAGTACAGCAATTACTAAAGGATTTATTATTTCTGGATTAATGAACGCATCAGTTTTAATTTTTTCAAGATTATTTACTAATGCCACAATTCCTGAATTTGATCCCACGGTAATGTCAAATTTTGGGTTATTAATGATTCTAATATGGGGACTAGCCTATATATCTGTTGCAAAAAAGTATCATGAAGTTCGATGGCTTGTTGGAATATTCGCCATTGAAAAATTAATTTACGGGCTTGTTTGGATAAATTGGATGCTAAGTAATGATATTGCTGCGGTTTATGAAAAAGACCTAATGGCCGGAGTATTTTACTCGATTTATGGAATCAATGACTGGGTATTTTTCATCTTCTTTATATTAGTCTTCATACGTCTATCTAAATCGAAAGATAATGGTTAAGTACTATAGATATCAGCGTAATGCGCTTGACCAAACACTATCTAAACTATGACCACAATCGACAAAATAGCTTTTATTGAAATCCAAAAAGGAAAAATATTGAGTACAAAATCTATAGGAAAAACTAAATATTACATTCCTGGAGGAAAACGTGAAAGCGGGGAAAGTGATGAACAAACGCTAATACGAGAAGTAGCAGAAGAATTAAGCGTTACTATAATCCCAAATACAGCTGAATATATTGGAACATTTTCAGCACAATCTGACGGAGCCAAAAAAGGGGTAAATGTTATCATGACTTGCTACAAAGCAAAATATTCTGGAACTTTAAAAGCAAACAGTGAAATTGAGGAAATAAAATGGTTGACTTACAACGACCTTGATATTATTTCTGAAGTTGATAAAAAAATATTCTCCTTTCTTATTGAAAAAGGAGAACTGAAATAAAAAATGAATTATAAAAACTGTTTGCAGATTCTGTGGTAAATACGAACATTAATTTTCATAACTTCGGTTTTTTCTAAGCGAAAAAAAATAGCTTTGATCAGCGACAACATGTTACGGTAAATAATAATTGATTACAAAGAATGGAGTACGATTATATTATAATAGGAAGTGGTTTTGGTGGTTCGGTTAGTGCCTTAAGATTATCGAAAAAAGGCTATACCGTTTTGGTAATTGAAAAAGGAAAATGGTTCAAGGCTGAAGATTTCCCTAAAACTAACTGGAATTTTAGAAAATGGCTTTGGATGCCAAGTCTTCGTTTCTTTGGGATAATGAAATTAACCATTTTTAAGCATGTTGCAGTTCTTTCTGGAACTGGTGTAGGTGGCGGTTCTTTGGTATATGCCAATACATTACCTATTCCTAAATCTACTTTTTTTACCACCGGAACTTGGAGTAAACTACACGACTGGGAAACGGAACTAGCTCCTTATTATCAGGAAGCACTAAGAATGCTTGGTGCAGCTAAGAACCCCAAATTGTTTGACGGAGATATTGGGCTCAAAAAAGTAGCTCAAAAATTAGGCATGGAAGATAAATTTGATGCTACCACTGTTGCTGTCTATTTTGGAGAAGAGAATGTTACAAAAGAGGATCCTTATTTTGATGGCATGGGACCTAGCAGAACTGGTTGCAACTTTTGTGGTGCTTGTATGACAGGGTGTAGAAATAATTCTAAAAACACACTAG
>JAAFGX010000063.1 GCA_010365115.1 Paludibacter sp. | reverse complement strand
GCACACAGAATAAACGGAGCATACTGATAAACACGGTTTATGATGAACTGATTTTGTTCACATAGTTGTTTGCGAAAGGTGATATTCCGTTTTTCCGTGTGTTCCGTGTGCTAATTCCTTATCTCAACGACATTGATACAATATAAATAAAAGTGGCTCTATTCTAAAACTTGTTGATAGTTTGTGTATTCTAAAAAAGCACTTTAGCGTTCTATTCTCTTCTCTTTTTGCTTTTTCACAACGAACAGTCTCTAAACCTATTAATAAACTTTCAACTGTATCTTAGAAAAGAGCCATAAAAGTTAAATAACAAGACTACATGTTGTGCGGATACTCATATTAATTTTTAGAAACCTTATTTTTCTACTTTTTTTAGCTTAGTAGAAAGAATACACCTCTGTAAACCAGACCTTATTTATTTTACACCGAAATAATCACCCACACCATTTGTGGTAGAACCATTTTTAATTATGCAGTATGCATTATCAATTGCATAAGTCCCTTATTTTACATTCTTGTTCTCCACTTCGATTTGAGTTGAAAGTTTAAACCAACACTTAATATAAATGGATTCATACCATAATCTATCGTAGTTCCAGGAATAGAAAGACCCAATTGATTAATGATTTTGATGTATTTCCATCCATATTTAAGAGTGATAACGGGTTCGAAAAACAGAGTAGTGCTATGACTAATAGTATTGTAATTGGTTGTTTTATTCATAAAAATCAATACTGGTCTAACCGCAAAGTTAGCATCAAATGCATCTCTGGACGAAATGGTTATGGAAGGTTGTATAAACAATCGGCTATATTTCCCATTGACCGAAGTTGGCGTGTCAAATGATTCATCATACGTATATGCCTCACCACGCCCAAAGCCTGTATAAATATCAAACAAAATATTTGAAGTTAGTGGTAAATAATATCCTAATCCTCCTTCCAGAAAATTGTAAATATTTGTTTTTGTGGAATTTTCGAAGCTGGAAGTCTTTCCACCCGCATAGTTCAGCATTATACCTACGTTTTGTGCCGGAGAATAAGCTGTTTGAAAATTGAAGTTTGACAATCCGGTTGAAATACTCCCGCTAAAGTCTCCTTTTTCGGTTAGAACAGGCGCATTTATTTGATTCGGTAAATACAACAAGTGACAACTGCTGCCTAAAAACGTAAACATAATCAGGAAGAGCAGTTTTGATAGCTTGATGTGCAGTGTTTTCATGATATTGATTATTGGTGTCCTTTTTTAATTTAGTAGTGAACAGAATCTAATGTCGTATTTATAAATAAGAATAGAATTATACGACATTATTTGTTTCCTATTACTTCTATAACAATCAAACGATATTATTTTGTTCAATACTACCAGAATAAACCCCGATGATTTAATTCGCCGGGGTTATTTTCATGAAGCCACTCTGTGGTATTCTATTTTAGGTGTTGTAATGCAGTAATCTATACCTGAATTGTTTATCTTTTGTCTCATCTTGGCTCTCCCACTTGGGCGGGATGTCTAGTACTCCATTGGCTCTTGATTCTCACTCTCCAATGGCAATTTTACTTATTTGCCGGATGTTACTCAACACACTGTAATCATACTGATACAAACCGTCTTCGGCAATCATCATTAATGTATTATTATATGGAATAACATCAAAGCCAATCATGCCCCTGTAATGTGCCAGTTCGTTGGCCATTATTTTTTTAGGGTCTGCGGCATTGTATATTTTCAGTCCGTCGTCGCACAAAAAAAGTTTTCCGTTATCAATGCCCAGCCCTTTCGGATTGGTCATGGTGTACGAAACAATTTGCTTAGGAAGTTTCACATTGCTCACATCCACAATGATTAATTCGTTGTTTTCTTGTCCGCAATTATTCCCCGAATGAATGGTGACATAAGCGATATCGTTTTCCACCACCACCGGATCGCACCCAAAAACATGTTGCAACGACGATTGATATTCAGGTTTCAGCGGATCTTTTACCGAATAAATCAACATACCGGTAGGCGTTCCCATAAACAAATTGTCCTCATAACTGAAAATTGTTTCCACATTCGAACCTATATAAATATCTTCGGTTGCTTTTGTGGGTTTAACGCCATCCAAACTAAAAATATTCATGGCATTATTAATTACAGTGTATAAATAACCATCGTAAATAGAGAAGCGTGACATGGAGCCGGTAATGCCGTTTATGCCACCTGCTTTTGTAGAGTTTATGGCTATTCCATCTGTCATTGCAAAAAGTTCGGGACGACCCCAGCCCCCATACCATCCACCGGAATATTTGTTCACATCTTCGGTTCTTTCTTTTAGTTCCCAACCTACCACCACGCCAGTTGAATCGGCATTATAAGCCATATTGTAATCAACACCATATGTATTTTCGATGCGAGGCAATGCCATTTTAAAAACGTTTTCCAACCGTCCTTTTAATTCCGGCAGTGCAGGATTTGAAACATCAAACCATACCAAATCCACAAACGAGTCGGCATAAAGTAATCCATTTCGAATGGATAAATCGGCGTTTCCAAGCAATTCGATAAATCCGATCATCTGAGGAGTTGACGGTTGGCGGTTATCGATAATATGTATTCCTTTTTCCGGTTCGGAAACATACAAATAACCTTCATAAAAGCATATTTTGCCAAGTACATCTATTGTTTTTGGTTCGCTGGTAACCTTTACTGACTTCCGGAACGTTTCGGAAGTCATAAATACAGGTTCATTTATTGTATAAGTAACCATTTCGGATACCTGATCGGCACAGCCAAATAAAGTAAGAACCAGCAGGCTGAATAAATACGATATGTTTTTCATGAGATTGATTTTTCTAGAACAAAAATTAGTATTTTTCCACATTCCCTATTTTGCCGATAAAGAGAATTACGCCGGTGCTTTGTTCGCGAATGACAAATACAAATGGTTTGTTCACTGTAAACACTGGATAATTTGGCACAGATGTGTTTATTAATTCTATGGCAGTAACTGCGGCTGCTTCGGTTCCTTCTTCGTCAACAGTTACATACGTTTTGTGAATAACAGCGGAAATAAATAATTTGATAGTTGAGATTTTTGAAAAATCAGCATCATCAGCCGAAAATGCCAGGGGCATTCCCATCGTTTTGAGAACATCATTTAAAACAAATTTATTTTCCACCTTAAATCGTGGTAATCTAACAAAAACCTGCTGTTCGGTCATGTTGGTCAGTGTGCTATTCCATTTTTCAACAGTCAGAGAATTTAATATATCTGCTGTAGTTTTAGTTTCGGTGGGCAAAATCACTGTCATGCTGAATGCTTTATTGCCGTAGGGCATGTCAAGGTATTGGGCATCGGCATCAGAAGTGTACTTGAATGTATCTTTTTGATACATCATATTTACCAGTACAGACTTATTTGCATCATTGGTAAAATTGCTTTCTGCCGTTTGTTTTTTGTCGAATTTATTTCGCCATATTCCTTTGAAATAAACTGCATTGATTAAATACAACATCGCATCCGAAGAAATATCATCAATAATGGTTGGTATCAGCTTATTCGTTTTTCGCGAGCACCAATTGTTGATGGTATCCACTGCCCAAGCCTGATTAAAATCTAGTTCGCGTACTTCCGTATTGAAATAATCGGAATTCACTTTCAGAAAATCGGTTTTCACTGGAAATCCGGTACGATACCACAAAGAGTTGGCAATGCTCAACTTCGTGGTTGGGTCGATAGTTGGCAAAGTAGTTTGCATCACTTTGTAATAATCGTTGATGTCTTCAACAGATAGTCCGCTCATTTTTAAAGCGGTTTCCATTTGGGTTTTGGTTTCGCCGTTGGCGCCGTTCCAAGCCATTCCCAACGCAATGCTTACGCTCAGAGGCGAAACAAAAACATTGGTTTCCTTGGAGTCTGCAATTGTTTTTTTGAGTAAATCCAATGCAAATTCGTTGTCCTGTGCCACACGTTGCTGTTGGCTTGCTTTCAAAATAATTGGTTTTGCATCTTCTCCGGGATGTAGCGGGTCGTTTTGTGTAGTGCAACCGAAAGTAAATAAGCCGACTAATAATAAATAGACTGTTGTTTTCATGTGATTATATTTTATTTTATTAATTAAGGAAAAATGGAACTCGCATAATCATGACCTTTGGTTTAAATACCAGTTTTAATGCTCGTTTCATAATAGATTTATGTTTAGAATTTATCTTATTCCGGTATCAATAGTTATATACTGAGTGCTGGTTTCATTCCTTTTAATGGTTATGTCCAAGGGTAAATTATTTCCGCCAATGCTGTTGGTTCGTGGCGTTTCGAAATCAATTTTGTAGTCGCCCGCCGGAAGTGATAGTTCAAAATTTCCATCCAGACCGGGATTGATATTGCTAATCTTTTTTGTTTTACTCGTATTCCAAACTGCCGTTTGCCAGTTCTTGTACGTTTCTGCTGTTGGTAAACATTCGGGGCGTGGCGGAATGGTTTCCACCGGACATAATGGCCCGATACTGACTTTTCCTTTTAGAATTCCCGGCGAACTGCTTTGACGAATTAAATGAATATTGTATCTGTCGCAACAAGGTGCTATCAGGTTCAAGGTGTCTTTGCCTGCCAATTGAAAATATTTTTCCGAGTCATTGTATAATTCAATAGCAGCATTCTTATCAAAATCGAACTTGCAAAATAGCTTGTAAACCGGACTCATGGTCATGTCTGATAATAGTGTAAGTTTCCCATAACCGATTAACGAATCATTTCGCATAATGCCAAAAATTCCATTCCTTTTTAAAAGCAGGTAATCGAAATCTTTGGTATATCCTTTTCCCGAGAAACCACCCGAAGTACTGGACACTTTCCAAACGCCATATATTAATTGAGACTGGCTTGGTAGTATGTCGGATGAATAGTATTTGGTTGTTGGAATTTCATCAAGCGGTTTCAAACTCATTTCTTCCGTTTTACATCCAAGTGCAAAAACGGAAATCAGTGTAATAATGAATAATTTGGTTGTTTTCATAGTCGTAAAATATTAATTGCATGTTTTACTTCTCAACAAACTTCTCAGTTGTACAATTTTGTTTTTCAGAACTTCAGGTTCGTTGTTGTATTCAAAAGTAACTTTATGGATTTTTCCGTTCACCAATTTTATTTCAAGCCATTCCGCTCCACCATCAGCACAATCCGGACACCCAATGGTTTCGGGAAGATCGAAAAATGCATTCTCATTAAAATCTGTTTTTATTGAATTCCAACTTGTAGCACTTAACGATTCTGTTTGAGTAACAGGTTCCAACGAATTATTCCAACTGGAGCAAGTATACGTCACCTGATTCGGAAGTAAAACCATGTCGTGCTTGCAATATCCAACACACATTCCAAACGAAGTTCCGTAGCTAACCTGAACTATTGTACTATCATTTATATCGGTGCAACCCATCATAAATGGAAAGATAAATATCAGAGTGTAAACTGTATTTTTCATTTTGAAAAGGATTATTTTTATGATTATCCACAAAGTGACTTAAACCAAACTAACAGGGGCTTTGCCACTAAAACCCCTAATTTATATTTAAAACTTATATCGCAATCCAGCCGTCAACCCAACAACTATCGGTTGATCGGTTCGGGCACTTACCGGTTGCTTGTTTTCAAAGAAATACGAAAATTTTGGTTCAAAATAGATCCCGATGTTTCTCTGTAATTTGTATGTAATCCCCATGGCTGCATTTGCCGACCATTGTAGTCCTTCAATTTTTGTGCGTGCATCGGTAGTGATGATTTGATTCCCAAAATATTGATTTTGAATGTAAATAGATCGCAGTCCTTTTTCCACCATTCCACCACCTGATAAATACACTTCCCATTGTTGATCTTTCCACAAAGGAACAATAAGATTTAACGGAATTCCCAAATAATGCAACGTCAATTGCGCATCATAATTTGAATGAGTGTGTTCTTCGAATGTTGAAAGCAAATAGGTGTAAACCAAGCCGGTTTCAATTCCAATGCTGTTGCCAATATTTTTTCTCACCACTAATCCGAACGACAAAGGTGCCAAAAAGGTTTGTTGAGAAAAATCGTTGGGAGTAAGTATGCTGGTATAATTTGTTTCCGCTTTTGTAAGTTGTCTTTTGCTAACTTCCAATGCTAAAAATTCGTTAGGGCCACCACCACTCACTGAAGTGCTTCCGCCCGAACCAAAAGCGGCTGCCAACAGCAATTCATTTTTAATTTTATTTTTTACTATAGGTTCGTCTTTTACTGGTTCATTCAGCAAACTGTTTGGCAATATCCTTTCAGTTGGAGTTGAAGAGTTCACATTGGATTTTTGGGTCTCAACATTGACTGTCTCGGCTAAATTCCCGTTATTTTCATCGGTTTTCGAATTTTCAACCAAATCAGTTGCTTCTGGTTGTATATTTACGTTGTTATCGTCGTAAATTGGAGTTGCTTTTAAAGTATTAAATTGAGTCTTTAAAGTTTTGTTTTTTAGGTGATTTCCCTTTGGTACCGATGTCGATTCGGCAATTTCAGTTTCCAGTATTTTTATTGATTTTGAGTGTGGAACCAACTTTTCAGAACTAGAATCTTCTTTGCCTTTTATAATTGTTACTTCTTTTGCTGAATCGCCGGGAAGTATAACTTCATGTTGAACTTCTTGTTTTGGAGATTCAAACTTGCTTACAAGTTCGCTCTGTTTCGAAAACGGACGAAGGATAAATAATAGGGCAATCACCGCTACAGCTGCTCCTCCCGAAAACCAGAACCAGAAAGGAATCATTTTTTTTGTTTTACCAGCATTCATGCGGGCTTGCAAATCGCTCCAACCATTTGGATCAAGCGGCAAGGAGTGGTTTTCCAGTTTCGTCCTTATACTTTCGCTGAAAGCATCAGGTTGTTTTGTATTTTCTATTTCGTTTTGCATGTTTGTGTTCTGTGTGAGAATTAAGAATTGAATAGCGATTTTACATTTTTCTGGAGCAATTTCCGTGCTCGCATAAACTGTGTTCGCGATGTGTTTTCGCTGATGGATAGAATATTGGCAATTTCCTGATGCGAGTAACCTTCGATGGCGTATAAATTAAAAACAGTACGATACCCATTCGGCAGTTCGCCCACACATTTCATTAAGTCATCAGCAGAGATTTTATCTATAATCGGAACGTCTGCATCTTCAATAAAATGTTCATATTCATCAATACTACTGCTCAGTTTTAGTGCATTTGTTTGTCGGAGATATTCCAGTGCAGTTGTCACAAAAATACGTCTGATCCAACCTGCAAATGCTCCTGCTCCTGAATAGGAATCAATTTTTGTGAACAGTTTAACGAATCCATCTTGTAGTAGATCACGAGCAGTCTCACGGTCGTTTACGTACCTGAAACAGACGGAAAGCATACCCGGCGCATACTGCTCATAGACAGCTTTCTGAGCCCACGGCTTCCCTTCTTTGCATCCGGCAATCAATTCTTGTTCGTCAGTACTAGGCGTATTCAATTCCATATTCTAATTTCAAGATGAAAAATGGTGATAAAACGTTGCATTGAGCCAACGATTCTCTTTCTTACTAACCAGATCGCAAAATTAGCAAATCCATTTAATAATCGAATAAAATATTTAAGCCGATAGTCATTTAAAAACAAAGCTTCCTTTAATTTTTAAAGGAAGCTTTTATCTTTGTTTTGAATGTCTATTTCAACCACTTATCCAGCCATTCAAAATAAGTTCGTTGCCATAAAATGCCGTTTTGCGGTTGAAGTACCCAATGGTTTTCATCAGGAAAAATAAGCATTTCTGCCGGAACGCCGCGTAAAATAGCTGCATTAAATGCCGCCATGCCTTGCGACGCCAAAATACGGTAATCTTTTTCGCCGTGAATTACTAAAATCGGAGTGTCCCATTTATCTACAAATAAGTGTGGTGAGTTTGCATACGATTTTTGTGCTACTGCATTCGATTTATCCCAATACGGTCCACCTAAATCCCAGTTTACAAACCACATTTCTTCGGTTTCAAGGTATTGTTGCGGCAGGTTGAACATGCCATCATGTGCAATAAATGCTTTGAAGCGTTTTTGGTGATGACCGGCCAGCCAATAAACCGAAAATCCGCCGTAACTGGCTCCCACGCAACCGAGTTTGTCTTTGTTTACAAAAGGTTCTTCTGCTAATGCATCAATTGCCGAAAGATAATCTTTCATGTTTTGTCCGCCGTAATCACCACTTATCTGATCGAGCCATTCCTGACCAAAACCAGGCAATCCGCGACGGTTTGGCGCCACAATAATATAATCGTTGGCAGCCATTATCTGAAAATTCCAACGATACGACCAAAACTGGCTGACTGGCGATTGCGGTCCGCCCTGACAATAAAGCAAAGTCGGATATTTTTTATTCGGATCAAATTTTGGAGGATAAATGACCCAAACCAACATTTGTTTATTGTCGGTGGTGGTAACCCAACGCTCTTCCACTTTGCCCATTTCCAGTTGAGCCAAAATTTCTTTGTTTTCGAACGAAAGTTCAGTTTCAGTTCCTGTTTTCGAATCAATCGCATAAATTTCGTCGGGTACGCTCATCGAATGTTTCACGCCAATGAGTTTGCCTTTTGCTTCGGCAACTGATGCATAATCGTGAACGCCTTTGGTAAGTTGCGTAATTTTTTTGTCTGCAATATCCGCACGATAAATCTGCGTAACGGCATGCCAACAACTCACAAAATAGATTGATTTGCTATCCGAAGTCCAAACCAACGCTTCGGAATTTTGATCGAAATCAGCCGACAAATCTGTTTTTTCGCCGGTGGCAACATTCATAAAAAACAACCTTTTTTTATCCGACTCACAGCCTTCCCGCTCCATGCTTTCCCATGCCAGCCATTTTCCATCGGGCGAAAAGGTCGGATTTTGGTCGTATCCCATCATCCCTTCTGTTTTGTTTTCGGTTTTTCCGGTTTCGATAGAGTAGAAATAAATATCCGAATTGGTGGACAGCGCATATTCTTTCCCCGTTTTTTTGCGACAAGTATACGCTACCGTTTTTCCATCAGGACTCCAGGCCAATTGTTCGATGCCGCCAAATGGTTTCATTGGACTTTCGTATGGTTCGCCTTCTAAAATATCTGTTTCATTTTCCATTTTATTGTTTTTAAAATCTGCAATAAAAGGATGCGGAACAGTTTTTACCCATTCGTCCCAATGCTTGTGCATCAAGTCATTTACAATTATTCCACTGGCTTTTGGTAGGTCGGGATATTTGTCCACGGTACGTTCGCCGTATTTTACATCGGCTACAAAAAGCAGTTTCGATTCGTTGGGCGAGAATGAAAAATCATTTATGCCACCTTCGCGTTCTGTAATTTGTTGGCGGTCGGTTCCATCAGCTTTCATCATCCAAAGTTGCATCGTTCCGCTTTCCGACGATAAAAATGCAAGGTGCTCACCATCTTTCATCCATTTCGCAGCAGCTTCCCGTGTGGCGGTTTTGGTAATTTGTTTTTTGTCCGAACCATCGGCATTCATCACAAAAAGTTCAGAATTTGATTTGTTTTCGGGGATGCTGTAATATGATACACTGTAAAGAATTTTTGTTCCGTCGCTCGATACCTGAGTTCCACCTATACGACCAAACGACCAGAGCACTTCGGGAGTCATTCGCCCATTCTCAATGTTGGGATTTTGTTTGCCGATAACCGGCGTTTCATCTTTTGGAGCACACGAAGTGGTCAAAACGGCTAAAGCCATAAATGTAGTTTTTAGTATTGTTTTCATTTGAAAATAAGCAATTGAATTTAAATGGATTGATTTTATAAAAGTGTGGTTTTGAAATTTGAAAAGTGAATTAAATGCGTAGTGCAAATATAAGCTTTTTTGTATCATTATACAATTGAAATGCAAATTGAAAAATGATTGAACCGACAGGAAACAAATTATATCAGAAAATAGTTATAAGTTTGTATTTGAATATTTAAAATATTGAACGAATGATAAAAGATAATTTTGCAGAAAAGGCGGCTGAATGGGACAGTTCTGAAAAAACTGAAATGACCAAAAAGTTTGTGACTGAAATGTTGCTACAGATTTCACTTAAACCCCAATGGAAAGCCATAGAAATAGGAGCAGGGACAGGATTGGTCGGTTTGCAAATTGCGCCATTGGTTCAAACGGTTGTTTATGAAGATACTTCTGCTGCCATGTTGGAGGTGTTGAAAAGGAAGCTCCAAAAAAACAATAATGCGGAAATTCTACATGGTGAAATATTTGATTATAAGAATCAGGATATTGATTTTATTTTCTCTTTTATGGCTTTTCATCATATACCGGATATTGAAAAAACATTAGCCCATTTGATGACAATTACCAAGCCGGATGGATTTATAGTCATCAGTGACCTGATGATTGAAGATGGTTCTTTTCATCGTTTTGAACCCATTCCACACAAGGGATTTGATATTCACATTTTGTCTCATCAATTCAAGGATGCCGGTTTCGAAGTGCTTTCGGCACATTCGTACAATACAATAACCAGAGAAAGTGCTCCGGGAATCTTCACAGATTACGAACAGTTTATATTGGTGGCAAAGAAAAAGTAATTTCCTATGTCCGTCAAACCGCATAGCCGTCATACCGCTCCAAGCGGTTCGACGGGTGTATCACATCACATCCGACAAACCGCTTAAAGTGGTTCGACGGGTGTATCACATTGTATCCGACAAACCGCTTAAAGCGGTTGAACGGAATTAAGGATCACATCCGACAAACCGCTTTAAGCGGTTGTTCGGAATTGGGTTTCTTTTTTCAAAAATAGAATTGTGTGCAAATGAAAAGTTGTACTTTTGTACGACTTTTTTTATTGAAATAATTTTAAAAATGAAAATCTACATAACTCGTATCTTCCTGTTAATACTTATGGCTGTTTTTTCGTCGTGCGATGATATGAAGGATATGCCCACTTTGATTAATTTGCCTGAAACTCCAAGCGAAAGGGGTCGGTTGTATCTTTTATCCGAAGGACTTTTTAATATGAATAACAGCACGATGGGGCTGATTGATTTCGAAAAAAAAACGATACAATTCGATTATTTTACCACAATCAATGGTCGGGGTTTGGGCGATACGGCAAATGATTTGAAAATTTACAGCAACAAATTATGGGTGGTAGTTACTGTGTCTTCGCAAGTGGAAGTGATTGATTTGAATACAGGAATTACCATTCGTCGAATTGAATTTTTCGACCAAAATAAAAAAGCCCGACAACCCCGGTTTATCACTTTCTATGAAAATAAAGCATACGTTTGCTCTTTTGACGGAACGGTAACGCGCATTGACATTACTACATTGGCAATTGATGGAGTGGTTCAATGTGGACGAAACCCCGATGGTATAACCGTTGCCAATGGGAAATTGTATGTTTCAAATTCTGGTGGTTTGGATAATCCGAATTATGATAACACCGTTTCTGTTATCGATTTGACTACCTTTACTGAACTCAAGAAAATAACAGTTGGCTTGAATCCTTTTAAACTCGAAACCGACAGCCAGGGTGATGTGTATGTTGTTTCACGCGGCAACAATGCCGATATTAAAGCCAGTTGGAGCCGTATAAATAGCGTTACCGACGAAGTGACTCAAACTTTCGAAAATTTGGCCGCTATCAATTTCTGCATTCAAAACGACACCGCTTATTTGTATAATTTTGATTTTGTAAAAAATTCCTACTGGGTGAAAACATTCGATTGTAAAACAGAAGGATTGATTTCCGATAACTTTATTACTGATGATACTAAAATTGAACGCCCGTTTGGCATTTATGCACATCCAACAAATGGTAATGTGTATCTGACAGATGCACGTAGTTATACGGTGAAAGGAGATTTGCTTTGTTTTAACCGAAAAGGAAAATTGCGGTACAAAATTCAAAATGTGGGTTTAAATCCCAACGCAATAGTCATCGTACCGTAGATATCCCGTTTTTTTTTATCCTTCGAATAATACAATTTCTTCCCATTATTACGACTGCATAGGTCTCCTTTTCCAAAATAGAAAATCTTAATGCCATAGGCATTAAGAAATAAGAACATTATAATTTCGCATTTTTTTCTTTTATCCGCCACTAATTATCTCCCTATGGTCGCTGACCGTTGGATTCCCTGAAGTGGACTTTTGAATTACTTACAGCTCTAAAGCGACTGTAGAAATAGAAAAGCTTAGCATACCACTCTTCAAGTCCCCATTAGAGGATTTAGGGGTAGTTTTCATTCCTTTTCTGGATTTCATACCTTTTTTCAATTTATTATTGCACTTGTATTTGTCAATAATAAAAAGTCCACAAAAAATAGCTACTCCTTTTGACTGATATTCAACCCTCTTTTTTGTTGATAATATTTACTCCTTTTTTTAATCTAATTTAGTCCTTTTAAATGCTTTATCCGTTGAAGGATAACTGTAATTTTACAATAATTAAATATTCCATTAATTATTGTGCAAATTAATAAATGAATTTTCTAACGGCATTTGAAATTTTATAAAATATAATTTAATATAAACATTTAAAACTTATGACTATGAAAACATCTACCTCAGGATTAATTAGGATTATTGCATTAATTATCATTGCTTTTTACTTTATTACTGCTCGTGCCGAAAACCTTACACAGTTGTCTGTAAATGCGCTGCCTGTGGTTTACACAGTCACCGGTGGTGGTGCGGGTTGTCAGATTGCCCGTGTTGCACTTGGTTTGTCAAGTTCAGAAGTAGGAGTTAAATACATATTATTGAAAAATAATGAGTATCATGAAGAACTTATGGGTACCGGTTTAGCTTTATCATTTGGGAATCATGAAGTAGGTACTTATACTGTGACTGCTACTAATTCTGAAAATACAATTGTCATGACAGGAAATGCTGTGATTACCGAAATTCCTTCAATAAGTGTAGGTGTTGAAATCGTAGCAAGTGCAAATCCGGTTCATAATGGAGCTTCCGTTATCTTTACTCCTGTACCTGTTGGCGGCGGAACTACTCCAACATACGAATGGTTTAAAAATTCTGTTTCTGTTGGGGTACTCAACACATATTCATATATTCCTGCTGATGGAGACATTGTATATGCAATTATGACATCAAATGCATCATCGTGTTTGACTGGTAATCCTGCAACTTCTAATCCAATTACCATGTCGGTTAGTATAACTTCTGGATTGAAAGACGATAACACTAAACTGAACGTATACTCGTTTGAAAAAAATATTTATGTACTTAGTTCTGAAACGATAAAGCAAATAAATATTTATAATGCTGCTGGAATTCTCGTCAAAACAGTTAATGATGTAACTGAAACACCAATGATAAGCATGGTTGACAAACCCGCTGGCTGTTATATTGTAAGTATAATTTCTGATAAAAATGTTTACCCTAGAAAAGTTAATCTGAAGTAGTGTTTACAAGGCTGTATCAAAAAAACCTTTTGATACAGCCTTTATTAAAATATTGATTTCGATTATTCCATTCCTATTTAGCGTTCCATTTTCCCCTCCAGTAATTCGTAGTTCTTCCTTATCTGATTTTTCTCTCCAAATTTATTTTCTCTCCAATAACATTCTCTTACCTAATGTTAATCAATGACTTTCTCATGAGATGATCTATTAATTTCTAATCATCCGAAACTCTTTTTTATTTTACAAGAAACCAATATTGTAATTATTTCATAACTAATTGAGCATTAAATAGTGTTGAGAATTAAATATTCTGTATGAATATGCAATTTAACACAACACTCTCTTAAATTTCATTTATTTATTTATATCTTTGTGTCTTATTGTTAAATATTAAATATTTTTGTTGCTATTTAACACTCTTGTATTTCAAACTTACGATATATTTTAATTGACTAAAATATGATAAAATGAATACACCAAATGAAATTAACAAAATAACACTCTATTCAAAACATAAACATCTAATCCATTTTATAATTGGAGTTTTTTTTCTCGAATTTTGCACAATGCTTGCAATGGATTTTCTCCCTCCTTTGCCTTTAATAACAAAATCCCTAATCGATAGCTTCAGTTTAATGATCATTCTGTTCCCTGTTGTATATTTTCTTGTTATCCGACCTGAAAATAAATATAATTTAGAACGTGAATGCGCTAATGACGCATTGAAAGAAAGTGAATTAAAATTCAGGAAATATATTGATTTTGCACCGCATGGAGTTTTTGTTGCCAACGAAAACGGAGAATATGTTGAAGTAAATGCTGCGGCAAGTACGATAACAGGATTTAGCAAAGAAGAACTATTATCCATGAAGATAATGGATACCGTGCCAGAGGAATCAATTGAAGGTGCATTAAATCATTTCAATAAAGTGGTAAGCGAAGGTTACGCTAGTGATGAACTTTCATTCACTAGAAAAGATAATTCAAAAGGGCATTGGTCGGTTGATGCAGTTAAACTTTCAAACAATTTATTTCTTGGATTTGTTACCGATATTTCCGAACGAAAGAAAGCTGAAAAAAAACTGTCTGAAAGCGAAGAACTTTTCAGAACACTCGCCGGAAATATCCCGCAACTGTGTTGGATGACAAATGCCGAAGGTTATATTTTCTGGTACAATCAACGTTGGTATGATTACACCGGAACAACTCCCGAGCAGATGGAAGGATGGGGATGGAAGAGTGTTCATCACCCAGATCATGTTGATCATGTAATAGAAAGTTGGACTAGTGCGTTGAAAGATCAGGAACCTTGGGAAGACACATTTCCACTTCGTAGTGCTAGTGGTGAATACGGATGGTTTCTTTCCCGAGCATTTCCTATCCGCAATGAAAAAGGAGAGATTGTCCGTTGGTTTGGTACAAATACCGACATTACCAAACGGTTAAAAACTGAAGAGTCGTTGGCTCAGGCCAAAGAAGAATGGGAATGCACCTTTAATGCCATACCCGATTTGATTGCTATTATCGATTCGAATCATAAAATTGTCAGGGCTAATAAAGCCATGGCTGAGCGCATGGGATTGAATGAAAATAAATGTGGCGAAGTAGAATGCTTCAAAGCTATTCATAATATGGATCATGTTCCGGCATTTTGTCCTCATTCACAAACGGTACAGGATGGTTGCTTGCACGAAGTTGAAATTTTTGAACAACAACTGAACGGAGATTTTATTGTTACTACCACGCCACTCATGAATCCTAATGGTGAATTGATGGGAAGTGTTCATGTGGCTCATGACATCACCAATCGGAAAAAAATGGAAGATTTGCTTCGCGAAAGCGAAGAGCGTTATAAATCAATCTTTGTGAAAAGTTTGTCGGTGATGATGCTTATTGATCCCGATACAGCCGAGATAAAGGATGTGAATCAGGCGGCCTGTGATTATTATGGTTGGAGTAATGATGAGTTTCTGACTAAATATATTTCGGACATAAATTTGATTCCACGGGGAAAAGTCATTTCAAGCATGCAAAATGCTAAGAATGAAGTACAAAATCATTTCATTTTTAAACATAGGATGGCAACAGGAGAACTCCGCGATGTGGAAGTCTATTCATGTCCGTTGGAGTTTAATGGAAAAGTTGCACTTTTTTCAATAATTCATGACATTACCGAAAGCAAAAAACTGGAAGAAGCGTTGCGCGAAAGTGAATACTTCTTCCGTGAATCACAACGTGCCGGTTTTATTGGTTCCTACAAGACTGATTTTGTAAAAAACAGTTGGGAGTCGTCAGAAGTGTTGGATCAGATCTTTGGAATTGAAAGAAATTATTTTAAAGATTTCAATAGTTTTCTGGATATTATTCATCCTGATGACAGAATGGAAATCAGACTGTTCATGACCGATGAGACTCTATCCAAAGGTATAGAATTTAATCATGAATTCAAAATTATTCGTAAAAATGATGAAGAAACAAGATGGGTTCATGGTCTTGGAAAAATAGGATACGATGAAAATCACAATGTTATTTCATTGGTTGGAACTATTCAGGATATAACTGACCGCAAGAAATCCGAAAAAGCATTGCGTGAAAGCGACGAAAGTGTAAGGCTTAAACTTCAGAGTATTCTTTCGCCTGATGGAAGTATTGCCGATTTGGAACTGAATGATATTATTGATGCTCCAGCCATTCAGAAACTTATGGATAGTTTCTACGAACTTACAGAAGTTCCAATGGCAATTATTGATATAAAAGGTAAAGTGCTGGTAGGCATTGGCTGGCAGGACATCTGTACAAAATTCCACAGGGTACATCCAAAAGCATGCAGCAATTGTTTTGAGAGCGATATTCACCTTACGAAAGGAATCCCTGATGGTGAATTTAAGCTATATAAGTGCAAAAATAATATGTGGGACATGGCTACTCCAATTATTATTGGTGGTGAACATAAAGGAAATCTGTATATGGGTCAGTTTTTCTTTGATAATGAACCGATTGACAATACTCTGTTTCTGAAACAAGCTGATGAGTATGGTTTTGATAAAAAAGAATACCTGAAAGCACTTCAAAAAGTACCACGACTTAGTAAGAATAAGATAGATCACTCGAAAACATTTTTTCTCAATCTATCCAGTTCAATTTCACAACTGAGTTATAGTAATATTAAGTTGGCCAAAGCAATAATACAGCAGAAGCAAGTGGAAGAAACATTAAGGGAAAAAGATGAGCTTTTGAACAAAGCACATGAAATTGCTCATTTAGGATCCTGGTCACTTGACATTATTTCGAACGAGTTAATTTGGAGCGATGAAATATATCGCATTTTTGGGTTAGAATTACAGCAGTTTCCTGCCACTTATGAGGGATTTTTGAACGCAGTGCATCCTGATGATCGTGAGGCGGTTGATCTTGCTTTTACCAATTCGATAAAGGAAGGCAATGACAGTTACGAGATTGAACATCGGATTGTGCGTAAAGATACAGGGGAACTAAGGTATGTATACGAGAAATGCGAACATATAAAAGATCCGTCAGGGAAAATTATTAAGTCGATAGGCATGGTGCATGATATCACCGAACGCATCGTTAAAGAGAAAACGTTGCGTAAGCTGAATCAGACTTTGCTTGCTCTAAGCAAAACTAATCTGGCTATGTCTCAGTTGGAGGACGAAACTGAATATTTGAAACAAGCATGCAATATTGTAGTAGAAGATACAGATTTTTCAATGGTCTGGATTGGTTACGCCGAAAATGATGAAGCCAAAACTATTCGTCCAATGGCAAGCGCTGGTTTTAGACCTGATTATGTCGAAAAAATACATCTTAGCTGGGCTGAATCTGAATTTGGACATGGACCAACAGGTACTGCCATTCGAACAGGCAAAATGAGCATGTGCAATAATATGTTTACCGATCCAGCTTTTGAACCCTGGCGTGAACAGGCTTTAGAACATGGATTTGCCTCATCCATCGTTTTTCCACTTGCAATTGGTGACGAAGTTTTTGGAGCAATTTCCATATATTCAAAAGTGCTGGAATCATTTTTAGATGTAGAGATTAAAATGTTATTGGAACTTGCTGGTGATTTGGCCCTGGGAATTGCAAATATACGGTTGCGGACAGCTCACAAATTAGCAGAGAAGGCATTGGGTGAATCACATAACCATCTTGGAGAGCTTGTAAGAGAAAGAACTCACGAGTTGCAATTTACGAACGATTTGTTGATAAAGGAAATAAATATCCGCAAGCAGAAGGAGCAAAATCTGAAACTCACGGAAGAAAAATACCGCACAGTGGCTGATTATAATTATGATTGGGAAACCTGGCTTGGCCCTGATGGGAAATATGTATACGTCTCTCCTTCTTGCGAATCAATAACCGGATATTCAGTCGATGAATTTATGAAGAATTCGTCCTTGTTCTTCGAAATTACGCATCCTGATGATAGGGAAATGGTGGAGAGTCACGCTTCCGACTCTATAAAAGGAATTGTTGATGATTGCTCAAAAGATTTTAGGATTATCACCAAAGAGGGTGAAGAGCGCTGGATAGGGCATAATTGTCAGCCGGTTTACAATGCTAAAGGGATGTTTATAGGTCAGCGTGGTAGTAATCGCGATATAACTCAACGGAAAAAAACAGAACGAATATTAATTGATTCGCAGAGGCATTTACGGGAGTTGACACAACGGATGGATATCATAACCGAAGAAGAAAGAATACGTATTGCGCGTGAAATTCATGACGAACTCGGACACTTGCTCACGGCGTTAAAATATGATGTGGAATCGTTAATTAATAATACAAATTTATCTGAAGATTTGATCAAGAACGAGTTGAATGGGATGATTAGCATGATAGAAGCCTTAATTGATTCGGTCAGGAAAATTGCAACTGAATTGAGACCCGGAATCTTAGATCATTTGGGTCTTTTTCCGGCCATTGAATGGCAAATTTCCCAATTCAGATTGAAAAACAAAATAAACTGTGAATATGCAATAAGTGAGTTTGATATAGATTTTGATAAAAACGAAACAACAATTATATATAGGATTCTTCAAGAAATATTTACGAATATAACTCGTCATTCTAAAGCAAAACATGTATGGGTTTCAATAGATAAAAAAGATGAATATTTTATATTGAAAGTGGTTGATAATGGAGTTGGTTTTGTAAAGAATGCAGATTCCAATACAGGCTCACTGGGTTTAATGGGGATGCGGGAAAGAGCAATGTCAATTGGAGGTGAAATTAAGATTGAAAGTGAACTGGGTAAAGGAACAGCAATAGTTTTCGAACTTAAAAAATAACATCCATTCTAGGTTTTTACATAATTTAATAAGTAATAATATAATGAAATCTGAAACATTAAGAATACTAGTAGCTGATGATCATACTATTGTGAGAAACGGTATCATGAAGTCATTGTCTGATAACTTCAATGCTATAGAATTTGCCGAAGCCTCTAATTCTTCTGAAATCATGCAACATATACACGATGCCAAATGGGATTTGGTGACACTTGACATCAATATGCCGGGTAGAAATGGAATGGATGTATTAAAAGATATAAAAGAGATACATCCTGAAATCCCGGTTATCATTTTTAGCATGTACCCCGAAGATCAATTTGCAGTGAGAGCAATAAAAGCAGGTGCCTCTGCGTATCTTACAAAAGATATTTCTTCAAAAAAATTATCGGAAGCATTAAAAAAAATACTAAGTGGTGGGACGTATCTTACTTCATCCATTGCAGAATTAATTACTTGTGAATTAAGAGGTTCTCATGATAAACCTGCTCACGAAATGTTGTCGGATCGCGAATATCAGGTATTTCTTCTTATCGCTTCGGGATTGAGCGTTTCGTCAATTGCCATTGAACTATCGCTAAGTGTAAAAACTATCAGTGTTTATCGGTCAAATATATTGACAAAAATGAGCCTGAAAAACAATTCGGAAATGACTCATTACGCATTTAAAAACAACCTGGTGGAATAAATTTAGTTTATGTTTTATAGTCGATAGTTTATTGAAAGTGAAAATTACCATTTAAAAACAAAGAGTGAAGTTAATCAGTTAGCTTCACTTTTTGTTTGAATACATGGAATCCGCTATTTTTCAGAAACTTTATTTTCTGTTCTTTCCTTTCAATAAACGGTTTCAACGATTTATTTTAAAATGATATAGGACTAACTCCTAGTGTTATATGCGTAAATTCCTCATATTATTATTAGTTTAAAACCTATTTTTTAGGGATTTATGATGATTTATTTTTGTACCGTATTTTATGTAAAAGATATGGAAAAATCATATATAAATTTAAAAACTAACTTTTATGAAAAGGAGAAACTTTACCACTTTCAGTTTAATGATGATTTTCATCATGTTCGCAACAGGTATCTTTGCACAAAGTCAATCGAATTTTAAAAGATATGACTTAAAAAAACAACGAAATCTTAACTGGGCAACAGCACCATCCATTTATCCTGTTGCGGCTAATATTACCACACAAGTGCCTATTAACCCGTTGATTATTCCGAAATTTATTGATCCCTTGCCACATTTTGCTGCCGGATTAAGAGTGAACGCTCGTATGGGCGAAAATCTGATTGTAAAAACAGTTCCACACCAACAAATTGCTCTTTCTACAGGAACTGTTTTGAATAGCGGAACTATCGGAAGCGTAAATCCAACAGTTGGTTTAGGTAATTACTGGACTTATTCTATTTCAAAAGATAATGGTTTAACGTGGACACCTGCGCTATGGCCATCGTTTACTATTGAAGCTCAAAAGGGAGTTCCATTAACAGTAAAATACCGTAACGAATTGTATAATCAAACTTACAGCGGATTAAATTTGCCATTAGATCAAGGTGTACATTGGGCTATGCCTGAAATGACTCCTGAACCTTATTCAGGAGCTGTTCCAATTGTTCCACATTTACACGGTGGCGAAGTTCCTTCGGAGTCGGATGGTGGACCATATTCTTGGTTTACTCCCGGTTATGCAATAAAAGGACCTACATGGGGAATTGATGGTACAGATTCGGTTTATAATTATCCGAATACGCAGGAAGAAGCTACATTATGGTTTCATGATCATATTATGGGAGCAACCCGCTTGAATGTTTATGCCGGGCTGGCTGGATTTTATTTGTTGAGAGGTACTGATGAAGAAAACGCTCATCTTCCGGGTTGGTCGGGCGACGATCTTGTAAAAGAAGTAGCTCCTTCAGGAAAAAGTGGAACATTTAATCAGCAACCCTATCTTCCGGAGATTGAACTGGCAATACAAGATCGGATGTTTGATGAAAATGGAGAATTATATTTTCCGGTTGAACCAACTAATCCCGACTTAATGTACTGGGGACCGGAATTCTTCGGAAATATTATAACGGTAAATGGAAAATCATGGCCCTATTTGAGTGTTGCACCCCGAAAATACAGATTCAGATTTTTGGACGGATGTAACGCTCGTTTTTTGAACATGTGGTTACATGATGAAATCAACAATACTGTTGGACCAAAAATAACCGTTGTAGGAACTGACGGTGGTTTATTGGACATGCCTATTGACCTTGATCCTAACATTCTAAAAGCAAGTCCGGTACTATCAGGTTTTTCACCTACCGGTTTATTTATAGCTCCGGGCGAACGATTTGATGTTATTATTGATTTTACCGGACTCGAAGGTAAAACGCTGACACTTGAAAATGATGCGTTAATTCCCTATCCTTCGGGCGATGAAGTAATTTCGGATCTTGATGGTCATATCATGCAGTTTGTGGTGAACGGAGAATTGGTTTCTGCAGCAAATCATGCTCAAGTTGGAATGGATAAAAGCCAGATTCCAAACACACTAAGAGCAAATCCTATCGTAAGACTTACCGACTTCAATACCGGTTTAAATCTAACTCCTGATGTAAAAAGACAATTGACTTTAAACGAAAGCGAAGGTGAATATGGACCACTTGAAGTCA
The DNA here is from genome assembly GCA_010365115.1 of Paludibacter sp. Classification (GTDB taxonomy): domain Bacteria; phylum Bacteroidota; class Bacteroidia; order Bacteroidales; family Paludibacteraceae; genus Paludibacter. The sequence continues at coordinate 1,542 of JAAFGX010000063.1, read as the reverse complement.
TGTTGAATAATTCAAATTATGATAATAATTCAATGATGATGCCAGATCCTGGAAGTTTTGGTGATGTTACCGAACATCCTACCGAAGGAACTACCGAACAGGTTCAAATTATTAATTTTACTATGGATGCACATCCCATTCATTTCCATTTGGTACAATTTCAACTGGTAAGCCGTCAGACATTCAACGCTATGGCATACGATGCATTATACGAAGTTTCGTTCAATGGAGGAATGTTTAAACCTTCTTCGGGACCACCAATGGATTATAATACACCAAATAACGATGGAGCATTAGGGGGCAATCCAGCAGTAAGTACTTTTCTCACAGGATCACCAAGGCCTCCGCTACCTGAAGAACGAGGCTGGAAAGATACCTATAAAGTTTTTCCGGGGGAAGTTACTACATTTCTTATCCGTTATGCACCCACCAATTTTCCGGTGAATGAACCGGTTGAAAATCTTAAATTCGGTTTTGATCCTAGTAAAGGTCCGGGATATGTGTGGCATTGCCATATTCTTGATCATGAGGACAATGAGATGATGCGACCATTTTGGGTAGAACCTTCGCCTTATCGCGCACTGCAAACCTGTATTAATTCGAGTGAGGACTTCTTTCAGGCGCCTGTAGGTATGAGTAATTATGTATGGGATATTCCAGCAGGTGGAACCTTGATGAACGGAGGTGGTACTTCAGATAATTTTGCTTTGGTAAAATGGACTACAATAGGAAATAAATTGGTGAAAGTAAACTATACTAATGGTATTTGGAAACTTTCAGTGCCAATAACTTTTGGATTGAATGTGAATACTTTGACCGTTACTCCTGAAATAAGTAATAATAATGGATTGCTGACAAGTAATGCTGCTATAGGTAATCAGTGGCTGAGGTCTGATACTGAAAATGGAACTGGAGTAGAATTAGAATTCGCTGTTAATCATACGTATCAACCAATTCAAACCGGATGGTATTTTACAGAAGTGACCGTGAATGGTTGTTCTTCAAACGAATCGAATCGAATTAATATCATTTCAACAGGATTTTCAGGTTCGAATAAGGAAAACGAGTTTAATGTGTATCCTTCATTATCTGATGGCCATTTTACAGCATCCATTTCAATTCAGGGTCAGGAAACATTTGACATTGCAGTCTTTAATAGCCTTGGACAGAAGATCTTCGAACGAAATAACGTAAAAGTAAATAATGAATTAAAACAGGAAATTGACCTTAGACCAATTCCTAGTGGTGTATATTCTGTACTCATTTCGAATAATTCAAAACAAGTTGTAACGAAAATATTTGTTGTTAAATAACTACCTTGACTAACTCTGAACTGACGATCCAGCGGGTAAATGACTCGTGGTTCGTCAGTTTTTTTTTAACGAATATAAAACAGATTTATATTTGTTAAGTTTGCCCGATTTAGTTAAATATTATTTCGAACTTAATAATGAGTCCACTGTAATAAGTCAGTGATTTATTTTAAAGTTAATATTTTATTTATTTTGTTTCGCTACTAATAGATATTTTTATCTCAAATAT
>JAAFGX010000062.1 GCA_010365115.1 Paludibacter sp. | reverse complement strand
TATTTATCTACAACAAGTTAAAAGCAGATAACCATTAAACAGAATAATAACTCCCGATAGAATTTGATATGTGTCAAGTAGATTATCAGGCAATTATATTAAACCGATTGCAGAAATAATTCAGTCCAATGTCGACCCTGCCTGCCGCAGGCAAGTGCGTCTAATGGAACATCCCGTGTAACTGGATTGTACTGTTTATTTCTCCCGTGTGACTGGATCTCCGCTATGCTACGATATGCCTTCCGCTAGCGGAATCTCGAAATACTCGATCGGCATTATACCAAAGTTGACTTTGAGCTGAAATAAAAATTCATTTGGTATTATATGTCTTTAACAAAAGTTAAATGCTTTGTAGGTGAAGTTGGTGCTATTTCCTTTGCATTTATTCTTATTTTTTAATTGGAAAAACTAATAATTAAAACAGTAGACTTCAGCTATATCGTTTTACTAGTGGTGTATGGTGTGAATAATGTACTTACAATTACCCATAAAATAATGCTCAAAGAAAATATTTTTGAAGCACAACACAAACATGCTTTCCAAATAATGGCAAATGAATTAAAAATTCCTCATATCTTTGTATCGTTATTTTATGGAATTTTGCAATTCGTAATTTTCATGGGTTTTTGTTCTCACAATCCTAATTCTTATTGGTATTTGTTATGTATCACTGTTTTTTTTCAATTGTATATATGATCTTTAAGAAATAGCATTTTGGATTGCACTTAAAAAATTGATAATGCATAATTCTGAATGCATAATCTATAATAGATAAAAATTAGGAGACCATACTTGCTTAATTCCTGGTAACGCACAATTAATAATTAACAATTTGTAATTTATAATTAATTTGTACCCTTTAGGGCTGGGGGTCAATTTATTTATTCTTCAATTTTCAATTTGTATGATAAAAAAAGTTTTTGTTAGCGGTTGTTATGATATGCTTCACAGCGGACATGTGGCCTTTTTTGAAGATGCAGCTAGTCATGGCGACTTATATGTGGGTATAGGTTCTGATAAAACCATCAATGAACTGAAAGCACGCAAAACGGTGAATTCGGATGCCGAACGCTTGTATATGGTAAAAGCATTGAAAGTAGTAAAAGATGCGTGGATTAACCAGGGCGGTGGATTACTTGATTTTTTGATTGAGTTAAAAAACTTACAACCCGATATTTTCTTTGTAAACGCCGATGGTCACACACCTGCCAAGGAAGCACTTTGTAAAGAAATGAAAATTGAGTACATGGTAAGCAAACGTGTTCCTCATGGAAACTTACCTGCCCGTTCCACTACCGCTCTTCGTCAGGAGTGCAAAATTCCATATCGAATTGATTTGGCGGGTGGTTGGTTGGATCAACCTTATGTAAGTAAATATGCAAGCGGTTCGGTTGTCACTATCTGTATAGAACCCGATTACGAATTCAACGATCGCAGCGGCATGTCAACCAGTAGCAGAAAGAAAGCCATTGAACTTTGGCAATCAGATATACCGGATGGTGATAAAGAAAAACTGGCTAAGACTTTGTTTTGTTTCGAAAATCCTCCGGGAACAAAGTATGTGAGCGGATCGCAGGATTCACTTGGAATTACAATGGCGGGACTGAACAAATTTTATTACGATGGTGGTTATTGGCCTTCGGATATTCAAAGTGTACTGGTTTCGGAATTGCTTGACTGGATTGAAAAACACATTTGGATGATTCCGCTGTATCCCCGTCACGAAGACTATGATTTATTGTCAAATGCAAAAATTGATATGCCTTTGGCACAACAATTAAGCGATGCTGCTGAAGTTCTTTGGAAAGCATTACAACAAAAAGATGCTCCTGCGGTGGGCAAGGCTATGACTCAAAGTTTTGAGGCACAGATAGCCATGTTTCCCGATATGGTATCCGATGACATTTTGACGCAAATAGATATCCATAAAAAGGATGTTTTGGGTTGGAAAGTGAGTGGTGCAGGCGGTGGTGGATATCTGATCTTTTTCAGCGAAAAACCATTGGAAAATGCAATACAGATAAGAATTCGAAGATAATGCATAATTAATAATTGATAATTAATTCATAATGAGGGTTAGAAGTCATTTCATAATTCACAACAATTAGGAGACAAAACTTGCTTAACTCCCCTTTAGAACCTAAACTCTCAAATTGATGTATCTTTTGGCACAATATAAATTATTTTGACGTACTTTAAAAGTTGCAATTAATAGATAATCAAGTTAATATAGAATTTTATAGTAGAAATATACATCTTGGTTCTTTTGTCTAACATCTTGGTTCTCCCGCTTAGGCGGGATGTCGAGTACTCCATTGGTTCTGGCTTGTCCAGGTTAGGGGTCATTTAATTCCACTTAAGGCGTTAAAGATCTTATTTGTAATAATAGGAATTATAATTTTATTAATATTTTAAAATATGAAATTAGTTGGAAACATCATTTGGATTGTTTTTGGTGGTTTAATTATTGCCACAGAATATCTTATCTCTAGTTTATTATTGATGGTTACAATAGTGGGCATTCCCTTTGGGATACAAACTCTAAAACTTGCAATGCTTTCTTTGTGGCCTTTTGGAAGCGAAGTTCGTGAATCTAAAGGCAGTTCGGGTTGTTTATCGACAATAATGAATATAATCTGGTTTTTTATTGGCGGAATTTGGATTGCTTTGACTCATCTGGTATTTGGCATACTATTTTTTATTACAATTATTGGAATCCCATTTGCCATGCAACATTTCAAATTGGCAGGATTAGCTTTGACACCTTTCGGAAGAGAAATTGTATAGAAATGATCTTTTTTAACAATAAAACATTACAGCCTAATCCAGTGTTATAGGTTTTTAGATTTTTGAATTTAAAACCTGTTGGCTTATTTCATTATTAAACAACAAATTATACAACCATGAAAGTATTATTTATTGGTGGTACAGGTGTTCTGAGCTCAGCCTGCAGTGAATTAGCAATTTCAAAAGGTATTGATTTATACCACTTAAATCGCGGTTTGAGTGCAGGCATTCGTAATATAACTGGAATGAAAACCATTCTTTCAGATATTCGCAATGTAGAACAAACTAAAAAAGCAATTTATGAACATTTTTTTGATGTTGTGGTTGATTTTATTGCCTTTGAACCAGAACATATTCTCAACGACATTGAATTATTTACAGCCAAAACCACCCAATTTATTTTTATAAGTACTGCTTCGGCTTACCAAACACCCGAGATACTTCCTGTAACTGAAGATATGCCTTTGGAGAATCCTTTTTGGGAATATTCAAGGAAAAAGATTGCCTGTGAAATGGTGTTGAAAGAAGCTTATCAAAAAACTGGTTTCCCATACACCATTGTTCGTCCTTCGCATACGTACGACAAAACAAAAATCCCACTAATTGGAGGTTTCACGGCTTTGTCACGAATGTCAATGGGTTTGCCTGTTGTTGTTCCCGGAGATGGAACTTCTATTTGGACACTCACGTATAATAAAGATTTTGCAGTGGGACTTGTAGGGTTGCTAGGAAATCCGTCGACAATTAATGAAGCATTTCATATCACTTCTGATGAATGGCACTGCTGGAATAATATATACAGGATTTTTGCTGCTGAATTAAACGTAACGCCCCATTTGGTTCATATTCCATCGGAAATAATTGTAAAGTACAATAAAGAAATTGGGGATGGCTTATTGGGCGATAAATCACATAGTATGATATTCGATAATTCAAAAATAAGAAAATTTGTTCCTGAATTCAACCCTCAGATGAAATTAAAAGATGGGGCAAAGGAAATTGTAAAATGGTTCAATGAAAATACAATGCATATTGAGATAGATAATAATTTTAATAATTTTATGGAGAAGAATATAGCTGATATTTTATTATTTTCATCTCAACTTAACAATCAATAATTGCAAAGTTTTTTTTATATCATTTCTTCATTAATTTGACTATCCCGATTCGGATAGTCTTTTTTGTATGTATTAAAACACTCACTTGAGATGAATCAGTAATTACATTTTTTTTGTACTAAATTTTGCATAATAATGCTATCAATCTGATTATCAATTGATAGAAAATATATGAAAAAATCTTTGATATTTGCTTGACAGTCAGGAATATTTGATGTAATTTTGCACCTTAATTCAGAATTAAAGAAAAAATTCTGTAATTAAAAACTATTTACTATAAATTGACAATTCATTTTGTATTTTAAATTTCAATTAATCAGCAACTTACACATTATTTAATTAATCATATATTTTATGAAACCAACTCATATCGAACATTTAGGCATTGCAGTAAAAAGCCTTGAAACTGCTATTCAGTACTATGAAAACGTTCTTGGACTAACTTGTTATGCTGTGGAAGAAGTTCCAGAGCAAAAAGTGAAGACTGCATTTTTCAAAGTAGGTGAAACAAAAATTGAATTATTGGAGTCAACCGATCCTGAAGGTCCGGTTGGAAAGTTTATTGAAAAGAAAGGTGAAGGAGTTCATCATATCGCATTCGCGGTGGAAGGATTGCAAGCTACACTCGATTTGGCAGCAGAACGAGGTGTGCTATTAATCGATAAGCAACCCCGCAAAGGTGCCGAAGGTTTAAATATCGCTTTTCTACATCCAAAATCTACCTTCGGAGTATTAACAGAATTGTGCGAGAATCCAAACAAGTAATAGTTAATTTATCAAGTTGTTGAAATTTAGAGTGTACTTACACGTGATTTTGTACAAAATGAACAAGTGGCAACTTGATATTAGAAATAAAAAAAAAATGGAAAATAAACAAAAGGTTCAAAATCTCATTAATTTACGAGATAAAGCAAAATTGGGCGGTGGTGAAAAAAGAATTGCATCACAACATGCTAAAGGTAAATTTACAGCTCGTGAACGTATTCACATGTTGCTTGATGAAGGTAGTTTTGAAGAACTAGATATGTTTGTAACGCATCGTTGCAATAATTTTGGTCTGGAAAAAGAAAAATACCTGGGAGATGGTGTTGTTATCGGACATGGAACTATTGATGGACGTAGCGTATATGTTTTTGCACAGGATTTCACCATATTTGGTGGTTCATTGTCGGAAACTATGGCTTTGAAAATATGTAAAGTTATGGATATGGCCATGAAAATGGGCGCACCAATCATTGGAATTAACGATTCGGGTGGTGCACGTATTCAGGAAGGTGTAACAGCATTAGCCGGTTATGCCGAAATTTTCGAACGCAATATTTTAGCTTCGGGTGTTATTCCACAAATCTCAGCCATTTTCGGACCTTGTGCCGGTGGAGCTGTCTATTCTCCTGCCCTCACCGACTTTGTATTGATGACCGAACAAAACAGTTATATGTTTGTAACCGGACCAAAAGTTGTTAAATCGGTTACTGGCGAAGATATATCAGTAGAAGATTTAGGAGGTGCCGACGTTCACGCCAGAAAATCAGGCGTATCTCATTTCAGAGTTGCAGATGAACAAACCGGTTTGCAAAAAATAAGGGACTTGATTTCTTACTTACCTCAAAACAACCTTGAAGAAGCTCCAATTGAAGAATGCGCCGATCCTATCGACCGATTAGAAGATGCATTGAATGATATCATTCCGAATAATCCTAATGTTCCTTACGATATGAAAAAAGTAATTGGAGGGATTGTTGATAATAGCGAGTTTCTGGAAGTTCATAAGGACTATGCACGCAATATAATTGTAGGTTTTGGACGTTTCAACGGAATTTCAACAGGTATTGTAGCCAATCAGCCTAATTTTCTTGCTGGAATTCTGGATTGTGATTCATCACGCAAAGCAGCACGTTTTGTTCGGTTTTGTGATGCTTTTAATATACCAATCCTAACCTTAGTTGATGTTCCCGGATTTTTACCCGGTTCTGGTCAGGAATATGCCGGTATTATTATTCATGGTGCAAAATTAATGTTTGCATTTGGTGAAGCTACAGTTCCTAAGGTAACCATAACACTTCGTAAATCCTATGGTGGTGCTCATGATGTTATGAGTTCAAAGCAACTTCGGGGCGATTTTAATTATGCTTGGCCAACAGCCGAAATTGCTGTTATGGGTGCAGGTGGAGCTATAGAAGTTTTAGAAGGTCGCACATTGTCAAAAATGGAAAATGCGGAAGAAAAAGCCATCTATATAAGTCAAAAAGTAAATGAGTATCAGGAAAAATTTGCAAATCCTTATCAGGCAGCTTCCTATGGTTATATCGATGATATTATCGAACCTCGTAACACGCGATTCCGTATCATTCGTGCATTCCAGGCTTTGCAAACAAAAAAGGTTCTCAATCCCTTAAAAAAACATTCAAACATTCCATTATAATTCAATATAATCATGTATATATTAGCTATTAATTGGGCAGGAGCATTCAATTTAGTAATTTTCGGATTTGGAATGGTATTCATTATTCTTGTTTCACTTGTGGGTGTAATTAGTCTGTTTGGAAAAGTAATGGCACCTACTGTAAGAGTGCCAAAAGTTCAAAAAACAAGTAATATTCCTACGAATAAAGAAGTTGTTACAGAATATGTTGAAGATCATCTTTCGGCCGATTACGGTGCAGCAATTGCCATGGCATTACATCTTTACTATTCCGAAGCTCATGATGAAGAAAGTCACATCATAACTATTAAAACGGTTGAAAGACGCTATTCTCCATGGAGTTCTAAAATTTATGGTATAAATAATTTAGTAAAATAATCAATATGAAGAAATTCAAATTTAAGATAAACGAGAGCATATACGAAGTTTCTGTAAATGAAGTCGAGCAAAATATCGCAGAGATTGAGGTAAATGGAACTCCTTTTGTTGTTGAAATAGAAAAAATCGACAAAGCAGGTTCATCATTCAATCGCAAACCGGCAGGTAAAGTAACGCCAATAAACACACCTACACGTATTGTAGTGGCTAGTTCAATAAAGTCACCACTTCCAGGACTAATTGTAAAAGTACTTGTAAACGAAGGTCAATACGTGAAACGTGGAGATGTATTGATGACCATGGAATCTATGAAAATGGAAAACAATATTTTAGCTGAAGAAGATTGTATCATTAGAAAAGTGCATGTTAAGCAAGGTCAAAGTGTAATGCAGGATGACGTTTTAATTGATTTTGATGGCACAGAAATAAAAGCACCTACATCAATCCCAGTTGTTGAAACTCAAATTCCTGAAATTAAACAAGCTTCAAAAACAATGGGTACTATTGCTGTAAAGTCACCTTTACCAGGCAGTGTTATAAAAGTTTTTGTAACTGTTGGACAAACGGTGAAACGTGGTGAAACATTGCTCACATTGGAATCTATGAAAATGGAAAATAGCATTTTATCAGAAAAAAATGCGGTAGTAAAAGCTATTCATGTAAAAGCCGGTCAAAGTGTTATGCAAGATGATGCACTTTTTGATTTGGAATAATACAACTGTAAAATAAAAAATCAATGAGAACAAAAAAATATATTTTCTTACTAATTGCTCTATTATTTGCAGGTATTTCAATACAGGTTTCGGCGACAAGTCAACTGCCAACAAATGGAAAAACCGATTCGATAGTATCAACTACAATTGGAACTCAAGTTGCAGCTGCAGACAATTCCATTCAAAGTGAAAAAACCGAATCAATTTTTGAAAGTTTGACTAATTTCTTAAAGAGTACTGGCTTTTACAAGTTAACATGGAAAGACCTGCTTATGATATTTGTTGCTTGCTTGTTGATGTATCTGGCAATTGTGAAGAAATTTGAGCCATTACTGCTACTTCCTATTGCATTTGGTATGTTATTGACCAATTTACCCGGGGCAGGTTTGTTTACTCCAGAATTATATGCCGGTGGTCACATCGACTGGAAAATGTTTGCAAACAGTGCCGGATTATTGGATTATCTATATCTGGGAGTTAAATTAGGCATCTATCCTTGTATTATCTTTATTGGAGTTGGAGCAATGACCGATTTTGGACCATTACTTGCCAATCCTAAAAGCTTATTACTGGGAGCTGCTGCTCAACTTGGTATATTTGCCACTTATTTAGGAGCTATTGCATTGGGATTTTTACCTAACGAAGCTGCATCTATTGGTATTATTGGTGGGGCTGATGGTCCTACAGCTATTTTCCTTACGTCTAAACTAGCTCCTGAATTACTAGGTCCAATTGCAGTTGCTGCCTATTCATATATGGCTTTAGTTCCTGTCATTCAACCTCCTATCATGCGAGCGTTGACTACGAAAAAAGAACGTGGAATTAAAATGAAACAATTACGTACAGTATCAATGAAGGAAAAAATAATTTTCCCGATTGTAGTTACTGCCTTTGTTTCGTTATTATTACCAACTGCTGCTCCACTTATTGGATCTTTAATGTTAGGTAATTTAATGAAAGAATGTGGAGTTGTTGAACGTTTAAGCAAAACAGTTCAAAATGAATTGATGAACATTACCACTATATTTTTAGGAATAACTGTTGGTGCTACTGCTACTGCAAGTGCATTTCTAAATTTAAGAACTCTTGAAATTCTGTCAATTGGAATTATCGCCTTTTCAGTTGGTACCGGAGGTGGGGTTTTATTAGCAAAATTCATGAATTTATTTATTAAAAATAAAATAAATCCGTTGATTGGGTCGGCTGGTGTATCTGCTATTCCTATGGCTGCACGTGTTTCGCAAGTCGTTGGTCAAGAAACAGATCCTAGTAACTTCCTGCTTATGCACGCCATGGGCCCAAATGTAGCCGGGGTTATAGGTTCAGCAGTGGCTGCAGGTATTATGCTTACAATGCTCTCTTAGTTTTGCATATCAATTTCTCGATTGAAAAGCTCTTCGATTTCTATCGGAGAGCTTTTTTTTACACATGTAGTAAAATATTATTCGATATTTTAATGTTAATTGAAAATATTTTATTTATTTTTGCAATACCAACATTTTAAATTTTAATAGAAATGGAAAATACTTCACCTTACTATCAACTTGCTCAGGATTTCGCTTTATTTACAAACCGTTCAATTTTTCTTACCGGTAAAGCAGGCACTGGAAAAACCACCTTTTTGCACAAACTAAAGAAAGCAACTAAAAAACAAATGGCTGTTGTAGCTCCAACTGGTGTAGCAGCTATTAATGCAGGTGGAACAACAATGCATTCATTTTTTCAATTACCCTTCACACCATTTATTCCAACTGTTGAAGGGCGTAAAAACCTGATCGAAAAAATGAAAATGCAGGGCAATCGCCGAAAAGTGTTGCAAGAACTGGAATTGCTGGTAATTGATGAAATAAGTATGGTACGAGCCGATGTACTCGATTCTGTGGATACTATCCTCCGGCATGTTCGATACCGAAACAATGAGCCTTTTGGGGGTGTTCAGGTGATTTTTATAGGTGATATGTTTCAACTTTCGCCAGTTGCCACAGATGATGAGTGGCGATTGCTAAGTCAGTATTACTCAAGCCCATATTTCTTTCATAGTCACGTTATACAAAAACAACAACCTGTTTATATTGAGTTGGATAAAATATTCCGGCAGACAAACAGTGACTTTATTCGTGTGCTGAACGAAGTGCGAAACAACTGCTTGTCTGATACAAGTTTAAGATTATTGCAAAGCCGTTATAACCCGCTTTTTATTCCGCCAAGTGATGATACTTTTATCACTTTGACCACACATAACTACAAAGCTGACCAGATAAATGCAGAAGAACTCATCAAAATAAAAGGAAAAGTATACACTTTCGATGCTGAAATACAAGGAGAATATCCTGAGAAAAGCTATCCTACAGAAAAAGAATTGGTACTTAAGATTGGTGCAAAAGTTATGTTTCTGAAAAACGATACAGAAACACCCCGACGCTTTTTTAATGGGAAAATCGGTATGGTGGAAAGCATTGATGAAGAAACTATTAGCATAATGTGTCCTGGCGATAACGATGCGATTGACCTGGCAAGAGGTGTTTGGGAAAATATACGTTATAGTACCAATCCCGTGACTAAACAGATTGAAGAAAATGAATTGGGTAAATTTATACAATATCCATTGCGATTGGCTTGGGCAATAACTATACATAAAAGTCAGGGATTGACTTTTGATAAGGCGGTAATTGATGCCGGTTCAGCCTTTGCTCCAGGTCAGGTTTATGTGGCTTTGAGCCGTTGCAGATCATTGGATGGTATGATTTTATTAAGCAAAATAAATCCAAATAGTATTGAAAATGATCGACAAATAGTTGATCACGAACGAAATAAATTACCTATTGAAGTTCTTGAATTACAATTGGATGAATCACGTAATTTATATCGAAGCTTTATACTGGATCAACTTTTTGATTTTAAGTATATGGTTGGTGTTTCCAATCGCTTATTGACTGACGTTACCGAGGCTCAAAGTTCATTTAATGATGAAACATTACCATATTTGAAAGAAATATTGCGTTTGTCTAAATCCATTCAAGAAGTGGCTGATAAATTTCAGAATCAATTGCATATCACATTTCAAAATTCAACTGTTGACGAAGAGTATTTGCAAGGAAGAATTGCAGCAGCATCCGATTTTTTTATTGAAAAAACAGCGCAGTTGATTGAAACGTTACGCCAATCGCCGGCAGTTACAGATAGCAGACAAAACGGTACTGAATATAACGATGCAATAAAAACTATATTTGGAGTTGCAGCTCAAAAACTATTTATTTTGAAAGGCGTTAAACTAAAATTCACGGTGGAAGATTTTTTCATTTTGAAAAATACATTTATGGCTCCAGATTTCAATGTAAATGCTTATTCTAAAACAAGTTACAAGCAAAAACTAACTTCGCGACAACCGGAATTGTACAGAAAGTTAATGATTCTTCGCAATCAGCTTTGCGAACCTAAAGACCTTCCCATTTACATTGTTGCCGGTAGCGAGACATTGAACGAAATGTCTGATTTTCTTCCTCAAAACGAAAAGGATTTACTTCAAATTACTGGCTTTGGTCCAACAAAAGTGGAGAAATACGGCAAGCAATTTTTAGATGTGATTCTAGCCTATTGTAAGGAACATAAACTCACATCGCTTATGACTGAAAAGGAGAAGCGCAAGGAGAAAAAAGAGAAAAAGCCACTGGGCGAAACCATGCGGATAAGTTTGGCAATGTACAAAGAAAAAATGTCAATCGAAGATATTGCTGCCAGCAGAAATTTGGGAATTTCTACCATTGCTTCTCATCTTGCTAAATTCATTAGTGCCGGGGAACTAGACATTGATAATTTTGTTTCCAAAGAAAAACGGGCTAAAGCAACGAAAATAATGGAAGAAAGCGCTGAAATTGGCTCGGTATTTCAAATGTTGGGAGGTTTAATGACGCAACCTGAAATTACGTTATATATGGCGTGGTTACGCCGAGGTAGAAATTAAAAAAATCAACTCATGTCTAAATTCATCATATTCGGAATTATAAGTTTCCTGATAATTATCATTTCATGGAGAACTCTTTTTAATCCTAGAAGTCATGGTTTTTTTCGCTTTTTTAGTTGGATTTGTATGGCATGGCTATTTGCAAACAACTATAAATACTGGTTTATAAATCCATTTACTTTCAATCAAATACTTTCATGGATATTATTAATTTATTCAGCTTATCTGGTTATATTCGGATTGTTATTAATACAAAAAATTGGAAAGCCAAGCTCCGTGAGAAATGAAAAAAACTTATTCGGATTTGAAAAAACAACAGAACTGATTGATACTGGGGTTTTCAAGTACATTCGGCATCCGCTTTATGCATCATTAATTTTAGTAACCTGTGCTCTGTTTCTAAAAAATCCGGAAGTTATTTTGTTTCTTTTATCAATTATTTCAACCACATTTTTATATTTCACTTCGAAATATGACGAAAAAGAGTGCTTACATTATTTTGGAGACATATACTCGGATTATATGAAAAGAACAAAGATGTTTATTCCGTTTATATTTTAAATAATACCAACTGTACATTTAAAACAGTCCAATCTGTTTTAAATGTCAACTGTTGGTGATGCCGATTGCAAATTCCGCCTGCGGAAGGCTTGCAAACAAATAGTGCAATCCCGTTACACGGGATGTTCCATAAGACGAACTTGCCTGCGGCAGGCAGGGTCGACATTGGACTATATTGTTTGTGCAATCGGTATGAAACTGATTTTCAACATTTAGAAAGTTTTTTTTGTTTCAATCATAATTGAAGCAAATTCTATATTAATCCGTTTCTGCTTTCGATGAATGGATTAACTGGATATTGACCAGTTCTGTATTACTTATTTTATTATTTGCCTGTAGTTCGGGCTTTACAGGAAGCATTAGTAGCAATAAATATCCCGAATATGATTTTATATTGATTTCATAACCCAATAATTCATTCAAAAAAAACACTGAAAATGAGAAAAATATTTAAACGTACTTTGTGGGGAACAGGCATTTTTGTTATCGCTCTAGCATTAGTACTCGGAAGTTTTATGTTTAAAATGAATGTAATTGAAACCAAAGAAATCAAACCGAACGTCTATGCTATTAATGATTCTTTTGTGGATATGTTTTTGGTAAAAGACAGCGATAATTATGTGGCGATTGATGTAGGCAAAGATATAAAAGTTATTGAGGATGGGCTTAAAAAGTTAAGTATTGATCCGGATAGAGTAGTTGCTGTTTTGTTGACCCATTCCGATGGCGATCATGTAGGAGCATTAAATCTGTTTAAAAATGCAGTAATTTATCTTTCGAATGATGAAGAACAAATGATAAATGGAACAACTAAGAGAATGAATTCTTATAACAAAATAGAAAGCAAGACATACACATTGTTGAACGATCAGCAAAACGTTCAGATTGGGAATCTCAACATCAAAGGAATTCTGACTCCGGGACATACTCCCGGTTCCATGTGTTATCTGTTCAATAATAAATACCTATTTGTTGGAGATGCTTTCAGTTTAAAAGATGGCAAAATTGATAAACCGAGTGATTTTTTTAGTATGGATATGAAAACAGCCATTCAGTCATTAGTTAAGATTAGCGATTTACCTGAAGCCCAATATATTTTCACGGCTCATACAGGTTATAGCGATAATTATAAAAAGGCAATGAAAGATTGGAAAATAGTTAAAGAATAACAAGCTTCTTACAAATTATCATTTTGAATTTTAAACCACTTATATTCAACCACTTTAAACTGATAGTTTAAAGTGGTTTTTGGTTTAGAACAAAATATATCATCAATCATAACTAGTAATATGTTAAAACTGTTTTGACATTTAATTCTCGTAATGCGACAAACCGCTAGAAGCGGTTGAACGCTATTTACCTTACAACCGCTTCAAGCGGTTTGTAGGATTACAACAGACAATTTACACTTAACATGACACTAGTACATGACATTAATATCAGATTGGTTTACAAACTAATCCAGCTCTTATAGTTCAATTGGAACTATTACTTTCAGGCTAATATTTCGTCCCATGTTATAAACGCCTGTTCTGCCCGTAACGTTATTTACAGCAGCATATTTTAGTCGGCTCAAATGGCTTTGGTAAACTATGTCAGCCAGATTAGTTCCACTAATGTAAATAGAGCAAAGGCTATGCTTTTTCCAAATAATATCGCCACCAATACTCGCATTCAGCAAAGTGTATGCAGGAGTCATTGTTTCGGTATTGAAAGCTGAATAAATTTTATCCTGCTTGAAATAATACTCCAAACCAACTGAAACAAAGCCATTTTTCAACCGCTTACCTACTTTGTTTATATCTGCCCTAATTTCCGATTTCCATTTGGTAGCAGGCGTAAAAGGCAAATACTTTGTAGAATCGGCTTGATTTTTAAGTTGTGCATTTACATACGAAAAACTGTTTTCGAAATGCAACCAATCCAGCGGATGTGGATGAATATCTATAGATGCTTCGCCACCAATTAGTTGTGCATCGCCCGAATCGAATTTGTAAACTGGAACACCGTCGGCAATAGAATCACCGCCCATAACAGCGCTCAGTTTCCGTGAGAAAATATAGTTGCTTATGTTATTGGCAAATAAATTCATTTTTGCACTCACATGTTCTGTATTATATCCAAGTTCATAATCCAATTGCAAACTGCTTTCAGGTTTCAGATCTGGGTCACCTATTTCGTAGCGAATTGTCCCTTCGTGAACGCCATTTGAGCCTAACTCACTAATATTGGGAGCGCGAAATCCCCGCGATAAATTCAACTTTGTATTCCAGTTTTCGCTCAGTTGGTAAGTGGCTCCTAAACTTCCACTTATACCACTGAAATTGCTTGAGAATCGAGTAAATCGTTCGGTAGAATTTGGGTCAGTAGCGATTGTTTTTTCGCCATCGGCATTTAAATATAAAGCATCACCAGTTTGTTTTCGGTTGTCGTAACGCAAACCGCCACTCACATTGAGTTTTCCCCACGCTTTTTTGCCGATTACAAATAATCCGGCATCAAACAAACGGTATTCAGGCACTAAATATTCAATGCCTTTGTTCAGCGAGTTTTGATACATTCCATTTGTACCAAACGACAGTTCGAATCCATTCTTTTCGGGCAATAGATAATGAATATCGTAGTTTAGTGTGTGAAGTTGAAAATACAATTCATATTCATTCGGATTCAGCACATCTGCAAACTCTTGCCGACGATTCTGTTGATAGCCAATCGTAGCTTTAAGACTTCCATCGCCCATCAAAATATTATTATTCCATACTGCTTTGTAATGTTTTACTTGCTGAAATGGCATTAAGTGTTTGTACGACATAAAATCATTATGCGTCGCAATATCCTCACTTTCAGTTCCATTTAAATCAATTGGTTTAATAAATTGCCCTGTAGCACTGTCCCTGTCACCTTCTACAATACCTGGTGTGAGCTGATACGTGCTTAATGTAAGGTGCGAATAACCCCACCAGTTGTTAACTCCAACCAAAGCCGAAGCAGCATTTTCGCTGAATCCTGAATTATAAACATAGCCATCTTGCTTGTTTTGATAAGCATGCGTTTGTTTGTTGCTGTATCGCATATCCCAGACAAAAATATTTTTATGTCCGGCAAAATTGATTGAGTAAGCCATCAACCCGTTGTTGGTTTGATAATTTGCCAATGCGTTCAGCCTCATTTTTCCTTGTGAAAGAATAGGAGCTGAGAAAAAATTAATCACACCTGCCATAGCATCAGAACCATACATTAAGCTGGCAGGACCTTTTAGAATTTCTACCCGGTCAATATCATTCTCATCTATCTCAATACCATGTTCATCGCCCCATTGCTGTCCTTCTTGGCGAACCCCATCGTTTACTACCACCACTCGGTTATATCCCAGTCCACGAATAACAGGTTTGGAAATTCCACTTCCAGTTGTAATCTGCGATATGCCCGGCTGTGAACTTATGGCGTCAATCAAATTGTTGGATGCTTGCTGTTGTAGTTCCGAATGTGTAATAATACTCATCGGTGTTGGCATTTTTATCATTTGCGAAGCTCCCGCTTGTCCTGTAACAACAATTTCATTTATCTCAATGACCGATTCAGTCATTACTAAATCTTTACGTGTTATCATTTTCAGGTCGATATTTTCAGCAATTAATCTATATCCCATTGCCGTAATTTGAACAAGCATTGTCCGTTTGGGCAGATTGTTCAAGCTGTAATTTCCAATGGTATCGGTAACAGCTCCCGTTTTCAATTCAGGAAAATATAGGTTTGCACCATTGATGGGTGTTCCATTTTTATCGGTAATTTTTCCTTGCAAATTTGTTTGTATGTTTCCTGTGTTATCAGCCCAGATGTTTACAATGGCTAATAACGAAAATAGGATAATTAGTATCTTTTTCATTTTTAAAAGTCTTTATGTTTAAAGATATTCTATGATACAATGCTATAAAAAAATGGGAAGTTTGAACCCGGGTAATCTGAGTACATATAAATTCACCAATTGAAACTTCAGTTGGTGTATTTAATTGTTTTTATGATTAAATAATGAGGATTAGAGTGCCGGCGGTGCACGCAGTTGAAAAAGATGAGTAGATTTTTGGGCAAGGCAAGCAACTGTACGGAGTGTTTGTTCTTTCCGAATAATCAGAGTCGCTTGTGGAATGCTGATTTGTTTTTGTGGAATAAATGTGCAAAATTCAAAATCGCAAACAGGGCAATCTTTGTAGTGGTCAGCAGTAATTGCGTGCTCGCTTTCTGTAATACAAATGCCCTCAGAATGTTGGTGATGGGCAAATAAGCTGTGAGCCGGTTTGATAAGCGATGAACTAATAAACACAGCTAACAATAGCAGTGCAAATTGAGTAGTATGTTTTGGTATTCTGTTCATTTTTTAATCTACCGCAAAGATAGTCTAATTATTTTCCATGCTAAACAAATACATCTATGATTTGTTCGGTAATTTAATTTTTCAAACCTCATCTTCTTTTGCCTTTCAACATATGGATGATTACGTCGAACAACTTTCCAATTTCTTGAAAAACCTGTAGTTCTTTATCAAAAAAAATCTAAAAATTCACTTCTCCATTTTAACTTTACTTTCTGGAGGAACAACCAATTGAAATGTAGCAGAAGCAAATTTAAGCTGACCATTAGAAGCTTCAACCTTTTTTAGAATTTGGGTAAATAATTCAGTTTTAGTCACTCTACGTTTTTTATAACTAACTACATACCTTAAAGTAAATTCAACCCAATTATCATTTGCTATTAAGGAAACCATTGGTTCTGTTTGAGCATCCTCTAAACGATACTTATTTTGAAGCGAAATCCATTTTTCTTTTGATTGTATAGACAAATTTCCTGCAACTTCTTTACCTACCTGCTCAAATATTTCTTTTGCCATTTCATAGTTACTACCGTATTGAATAGGAATTTTTATTTCATCCCACAAGAATGGAAAGTCTCCTGAATAGTTAAATACAGGCTCTTTAAATACAAAGCTGTTTGCAATTAAAACAATCCTCCCATTATATAAATCTCCGTCAACCCATTGTCCTGTTTCCATAATTGTTGTCCTCAAAACACCAATATCCATTACATCTCCCTTAATTCCTCCAAGTTGAACCCTATCTCCAGTTTTGTAAAATCCCCCAAACAAAATGGTTAACCATCCGGCAAAAGAGGCGATTACCTCTTGTAATGCAAAAGCAATTCCTGCACCCGCAACTCCAAAGGCTACCGTTAAACCACCAAGTTTATCTTTAAATACAACTGTTAATAATATGATAGTTAAAAAATAGCCTACAAAATTACCAAACTTCTTTGCCTTATATCTATTATCATTGTCTTTTATTTTAGAAAATAAGTTCCGTTGAATTGCTTTAACGATCAACCAAATGATTGCAATTCCCAAAAAAATAGTTGCAATTTTTCCAACTGTCGGATTAAATAAAAACTTTTGAAGTTGCTCTTCCATCAATTATCGTTTTTTTAAATAGTGTTTAAAGAAAAATATATCAATGTCAATTTGCAATGTGTTATTTACCGGCTTGTGCATTTAATTTGTTGTTATGGTGCTTGCCCGCTTATCAAGTGATTTCCTATCAGTATATAAAACCTTTTTTACAAGTCACAAAGCTTCATAAATCCGCATATAATAATTCATGTGTTCTACATCCGTCTTTTATTTATTTGTTAAATAAGCATTTCTTTTCTAAAATATCGAGGTCATGTTTCAATTTGAGTCCCAATTTGGCACTATCGAAGGCAAACTCTGAATATTGAATAGCGATTGCTTTTATTTCAGCATTATTTATGGTTTTTAACGAGTTAAATGCTTTTTGCAAGCGCAACATAACTTCTATATTTTCGGAACCATCTCTGGAAACAGGTCTGAATGCATCATCAAAAAAATCTACCATCGAGATCTGCGGAACTTCTATACAATCATAAAGTACATCAGTTTCTGTATTATTTTCAATCTCATCATTCCATAAAAAGAATAGTCTTTCATGGCTGCCAATTATTTGTATGGCGGTTCCTGGATCATTAATTCCAGAAGATAATGCTCTACTGGCAATTTCTGACAATGCAATTAGTCCAAAACGGGGATCATCTTCAAATAATCTGGTATGACCAACGTCAATGGCATCATTCACCTTTTGAGTAATTTCATTCATATCTACTACCTTACTGGAACGAATGAATGCACTTGCAAAATTTTTATGAATAAATTTACCAGGAATACAATTCAGTCGAATTTTCAGATCCAACTCTTTAGACAACTCTTGTAAAGCATCCATATTTATATGTTGAACGTATCCAGTGGAATCAGCAAACACTGATTTTCCATCAGGGAATTTGCCGGTTATGGGAAGAGCATTGAGCAAGGGATTTTTTATGTAGTTGGATAAAGATTTCGTGGCAACTGCTTCTACCTGCATGATGGTGTGCTCCAATCTTCCTAATCTTGAAATTCTGTCAACCCATCTTAAGAAAACAAGTATAACTAAAACAAATAATATTAAAGTGATTAAAAAGATAATAAATTTACCCGCTTGATTATAATATCCGATATCCATTGCAACTGTAGCCACAATACTAAATATGAATGCACCTATGAAAGTAGACAGAGCATATTGTGATACATCGTCTGTAACTACAATTTTAAATGACCTTGGGGTGGCTGTGCTGCCTGCTGCTGAGAACGCTGAAAGCATAGATGCAACCGCAAATATTGAGATGACCAACATGCTGGCTGATAGAATGTCCAAAAGTCCTTCAATAGTTTCTGCCTTAATAATAGGAACAAGATTATTGAGTGATGACCCATCAGCTCGATGGGCAATTAGAGCAATAGCAACTGAGATTAAACAAAATACAAGAGGTATAAACCATAAATGTTCTCTAATTCTATTGTAATAAAATAAAATCTTTTTTTTCATACTTTAATAATTGTTTTTTTTTAAAGGTCGTATAGAACTCGCATGTAAGATTATCACTTTTTTTAGTGAACATCTGCCTTCATGCTCGTTTCATGCTATTCTAAATTGCATATTGTTTTATCATCCGGCGGGTGTTCGGCATTTTCTCTACCTTTGCCTAACAAATAATTAGTTAGTATTACCTCGAGGCAAACGATAAGGGTGAGATTCTCCTTTACCTACACGATTTCTTTTCAATTCATACACATAGCACCCCGTATCATCAAAGCTTCTCTGTTCCAAAAATTCAAAACCGATTCTTTCATAAAACCTATGTGCATTGGTATTACTTTTTAATGGGTCTATTAGAATTCCGGTAATATCCTGATTTTCAAAACATCTTTCAATAGCTAATCTTATCATAACAGTTCCATATCCTTTGTTTAGATTTTCCTCTTCTCCTATCCAAATATCGATTGCTCTTTTGTTTCGTTCTACTTTTCCCCAATAATGTGTATCTTCTAATTATGGGTCAATAATTTGAACCATTCCAATAGGTTCTTCATTTAATTCTGCTATCAACTGTTCTCTCCATGCTGGATTTCGGTTTAGTTCAATTTCCCAATTCCAATCATCATCCGGGTCACAGTTAATAACGTGTTGTTTTGAATACCAATACTTTAGTAATTCAAGGTCGTTTATTGTCGCAGGTCTCAATTTTATCATTGTACTGGTTTGTTCAGTTTGTACCCAACTGCGGACTGGAAATAACGCTTTAGAGGTTTATAAGCCACGCACTAACGGCAATTAGCTATAGTGCATGTTGCGGGTTCGTGCTTTATTTATATTTCTCAATCTACAGTTAACGGAGGACCAACAACTTTCATATCATGATCTCCAAACACTTTTACAATTTCCTCTTTTGTTGGTGCTGAAGTCCAATTATTGGTTACTGTAAAAAAATCTTCCATTTTACCTGCCGGCAAATAAGAAACTATCACTTTTGCTTTCTCGGTTAGTTGTATAAATGCATGCTGAACATTTCGTGGGAGAAAAATAGTATCGCCTGTTTTCATTTGATATTTGACCTCTCCAACTTGAAACAGATATTCTCCTTCAACTATATAAAACCACTCGTCTTGATTCGGATGAATGTGTAAAGGAGGTCCACCTTTAGGAGTCAATCCAGTCTGTTCAAAAACAGCCAATTCATTCCCGGTGTCCTTGCCTGATATTTTTATGTCAAGCATATTCAGTGTAACACCCTTCATTTTATAATGTGCTCCAAATCTAGCTTCACCAGCATTTACTTTAAATCCCTTACCATACCTTGTCATAATTATGGGAATCATTTTTGCAAAAATTGTTAATGGGTAAAGTGCGAGCGTCGCAAAAATAAATTTTCTCCGTATCATAAAATTTATTGTTTTTCGGTCATATCATAAACAATTTATTTACACATTAAGTTTTGATTAAAACTTAGCTGTATTTCCCGACCTTGACGCACACATGCATATTCCCATACAAAACAACAGTTTACAAATCAATTTGGTTGGGCTACCCGCAGGTTTTTATTTGGTCATTTGTTTTTCACTGTGCAGCTAAATAATGATAATAGCACTTTCTTCGTCCAACGTAACTCAGACCACCCAAAGTTCCTCATATCATCTCGAATTAAAACTTACCGTTTACGGTGAGACTTCCTTTTAACCCTACGAAGTCAATGAGACTTCACTGAACATTTAAAAAGAGTTCAATTTCTGTAATGCATCTCTTTCAACACCTTTTATTTGCAAAAAATAGCGAAAATTTCATTCAATTTAAAACATATATAACTGTAACCTTGTTTTGAAAATGAATAGATTATGATCTTGTTTAAATTGTGTTATTGTTTATTTTATCTATATATGCTGTTGTTCGAAATCGCTATTATTTAACAAAAAGTTGAATGCTAAATTATTTGTGGAAGCTCAAATTTTCTGCTTATTGGCGGTTTAAAATGAGTAGACTTTCTATAACGGGCTTAATAATCTGATGATCTTTAAGATAGTAATGATTAAGAATTCAAAAATCGTATAACTAACCGACCTGTAAAACCTTGAAATTATGAAAAAGAGATACACATTATACATTCTTGTTTCAATAGGAATAACAATTTCAGCCATTGCCAAAGCGCAATCAATATACTACACTGACCAGGTAAAATCAACAAACAACTCAAAGTCGACAGATCATTTCTTCGTAAATAGTGCTGGCATGATAATAGGCTCTGTTGAATATGAATCAGTTGTTCATTCGAGTTCTGCACGTATTTCGGCATTAAAAAAAGACACAACCATTCAGCTTTTGGCAGGTGAACTTTCCAGTAAAATGACCGTTTCACAGAAAGCAACTATTACGAACCTTCAGCTTATAGGCAATATCGATGCCCGTGATTTTAAGACCATGCGAGATAGTATGCCGGTTTTGTCCGAAATAGATATCAATAACCTTACAGTTTCTGCCTACACAGGTACGCAAGGTACAGCAGGCTCTCAGAATATTAGCTACCCTGCCGGTTCTATTCCTCAAAGTGCATTTTCTTTGGGCAACAATACGACTAATTATAGACTAGCTTCGATAATTTTACCAACCTCCATAACGTCTGTAGGAGATAGCGCTTTTTACAACTGCACAAGTTTAACAGGAAATCTATCAATTCCGGGGTTTGTTAGCTCTATAGGTAATAATGCTTTCGAATCGTGTGGAAAATTGAACGGTACTTTAATTCTGCCAAATTCGGTGACCTCAATAGGTATGAGTGCTTTTTATCAGTGTCAGAGTCTGACTGGTTTGACATTATCAGATTCTCTTATTTCGATAGGTGCTGGTGCATTTGATGGAGATTGGTCATTAATAGGAAACTTGATAATTCCCAATTCGGTAACTTCCATTGGCAATTATGCTTTTTATTATTGCAGTTTCACGAGCGTTACAATTCCAAATTCGGTGACTTTCATAGGTGCGGGGGCTTTTGGAAAATGTAAATGGCTGACAGGAAATGTTATAATCCCCAATTCTATAACTTCATTAAGTGATAATATTTTTGCATCGTGTGCAAGATTAACAAGTATTACACTGCCAAATTCAGTGACTACCATAGGGAATTATGCTTTTACAATGTCTGGACTGACAAGTATTACACTGTCAAATTCGGTTGTCTCCATAGGCGATTGGGCATTCAGCATGTCTAAATTAACTGGAGGACTTAGAATTCCAAACTCGCTTGCTTCAATAGGTCATGGAACTTTTTCTTTAACCGGAATAACTGAATTCATAGCAGAAAATGAGAATCCGAATTTTTCAGCAGTTGATGGAGTATTACTTAACAAATCAAAAACCAGCATAATAGCATACATCCCTCATACAAATGGAACTTATACCATACCAAATTATGTAACTTCTATAGGCAACTATGCTTTTGATTATTGTAACGGACTTACAGGTATTACCATTCCAAATTCAGTAGTTTCAATAGGCGTCGGAGCTTTCAATTATTGTAGCGGACTAACATCTGTAACCGTCAATTCCACCACACCAATAGTCTTGAGTGACTCTATAATTGTGTTTGGAAATACATTAAATTGTACACTTTATGTGCCCGCAGGCTCTAAAACTCTTTATGAAACAGCTAATGGATGGAAGATTTTAAAAAACATTGTAGAAATGATTTCTACCGTAAGCAGTACTGAAGTGGCGTACGACAAACAGTTGATTTTGTATCCAAATCCAGCATCTGAAGGTTTTTACTTTCAAGTCGGGGCTGCAGAATGGTCCTCCGTTTCAATATACAGTTCAGTTGGTATACAGCTGCTTGTTTCACAAGTTAAAGGCAAGAGTTATATTGATATTGCCAATTTGCCAGTAGGTCAGTATATTGTAAAAATTTCGACTCCCAATGGCACAATTCAAAAGAAACTCCTGAAGAAATAAAAATATGTTTTTTCCATACATTTAAAGCTAGTTTGCAACTATGAGATCGTAGTTGCAGAGTCAAGTAGGAACAAGAACTTTCCCCTACGATCTAGGAAGTGTATTATTTTATCTTCTCCCCCTCGTCTCTGACGATGGGGAGATGGTTGAATGTTTTCAACATGAATTTCTATTCTTCTACTACTTATACCAACTGTACATTTAAAATAGTCCAATCTATTTTATTGGTATAGGCGTTTAGAGCGCACTCTAAAACCCCTTTCATTATTGATTTTTAATCATTTCCGATACGAGTATTAATGGACATGTTGAAT
>JAAFGX010000205.1 GCA_010365115.1 Paludibacter sp. | reverse complement strand
AAGTAGGTCTAAATCTACAAGATGGAGGTTCAGGAGTTTTTATTTCTTCTGATTTTGGTATTGGCGAAAACATGTCCTTAGGACTGACTGCTAACTATTTATTATCGGTTAACGAGGATGAATTGGGAAATATTCCAGATTTTGGTCAACGAGTAGATTTGAAAGCACGGTTTAACGCTAATTTAGGTAATGTATTGAAAATGGAGCCAAACATGGATATTTATCCTGGTTTGGATTTAGGTTTGCATAACTTTGGTGCACATCTTGGTTTCCGTTATTTCTTTACCGATGGTTTTGGATTATTTGGTGAGGCTGGAGTGCCAATCGCTAAATACGACAAAAACATAACTGGATTTGACCATTTGAACAATCAGTTTGTTTTCAATATTGGAGCATCTTTTAATTTGTAGCACTACAAGTACTACATTTTTACAATAAAAAAAGGCAATTTGAAAATTTCAAATTGCCTTTTTTAGTTTATGTATTTTAAGTACTACAAATCAAATTTGATTCCTTGTGCCAAAGGCAAATTTGTAGTTTATTTAACTGTTCGTTTGTTTTTCTACTATTAAACACGCTGACCTAAAGACTCGCATTAACGAATATTCTTTTTAATACTCCATTCTTCTCAATTCCTTGAACAACTAATTTAAATTTTTTTTGAGTTTTATGAAAAACTTTACAATGAATCAATTTAATATGACCTAAATAAAAATCATCTTTAAATACCTTAACAGCTTTTTTATCAAAAGAGTTTTGAGGTTCTAATTCATAATTTAAAATATCTCCTATTGAAACTTTATCTGAAGCTATTTCAGCTTCAGATAAACCAGTTATTTCAGTCACAAATGACAAATTATCTTCTGGGTTAAAATCGGCCAAAAACTCAAAGCTATCAGTCGGCAACATTCCTTGTGTAAAAGCTAACATGTAATATTTATCTTCCTTCTTCTTTAAATCAACACCCCAAAAATCATAAAACTCTTTTAAGTCAGGTCTCTCACTTCGCATTAGTCGTTGACCAAAAATTTCAATTACATTTTCGGTATAAACTTTAGTCGTGTCTGGAAAACCTTCATAATGAATAAACCCTAATTTTTTCGCCTTAACAACTTCGTCTTGATTATATTGAAAGCGGATTCCCTCCGAAGCACTTTTTTTAATTGTGCCAACAGATATTCTACTACTGCCTTTGCCTGGTCGCCAGATAAGGTGTATGTTTCCTAATGCTTTCATAAAAGTTTAATTAATTTTTCTATGCGCAAAGTTACCAATTTAAACATCAACTGCTTTCTCGATTCCGACAATTTAAATTTAATTAAATCTTTAGGAAGATTAACATCAATATTATCAATTATATTTTTTATTGTTTCTGCGTTATATTTCTCTTCCACTCTAGCTATAAATTTTTGTGTCTCAGTTGGATAATGCTCTAACAACAACTTTACTAGTTCAAAATGTTTTCTTTTTTTTTCATTCCCTTCCCAATGAATTTCGGATTCTCCTTTTTTTATATATGCCTCTATCATCTGAGAGTCATTGAGCATTTTAAGAACTTTTTCATCTAAATGCTCTCTCCCTAGACAACAACCACTATCGTAAATTGGAGCTAATTTATGCTTAACTTCGAATTTTACGACAAGACTAGGGTTTTCTAATATTTGTTCAGATTTGATACTATCATCTGTAAAAAACCTTCTACTTAATCTTCTTATTTTCCTATAAATACTTCGTTCCTCTACTTTAGAAACAATATCTTTTTCAAGTTTTTTTTCATGTATTATTTCATGCTTTGTTATTATACCCCAATTCTCTTGATGCCTATCGGAATTCCCAATAATACTATCGAAGATAATAATTTCGACAATATTTTTGATATAGCAATCTAATGAAAAACTTGTTAAAGCATTACAAATAAACTGAAATGTATAATCCTTTTTATCTATATCAGGATTGTACCGAGCATTAAATCCCGTTAAATAAGTCTTCCCTTCTGTTAATTTATTTTTAGACCCCAAAACCATCGATTTTGAAAGACAGCCAATCTCTTGTTTATGCTTACTGTCATATGCTATGTCGTAGTCCAACATTGGAAAACCCAAAAATTGACCAATTTTTGAGGATATAATTTCAGACCAAAATTCAGTTGGGTATCTAATTTCTCCCTTTGGAGTTTCTTTAGATCCTTTAAAAAAATATTCATCATTTGTCTCTGGTTCCAAAGCAATATACTTACTTCTTGTTCCACCTGTGCTATAATGAACATTTTTATGCCAATCGGAAATATCTGTAAATGTTGCTTCAAATTGGTTCATTTGATTAATTTATTTTAATAAAAAACGCTTAATCTAAAGTAGAAAAAGCGTTTGATATAACCATCTATTTTTGATAGTTTTACAAATCAAATTTAATTCCTTGTGCCAAAGGCAAAGAAGTTCCGTAATTGATTGTGTTAGTTTGACGACGCATATACACTTTCCATGCATCTGAACCTGACTCACGTCCACCACCTGTTTCTTTTTCTCCTCCAAAAGCACCACCGATTTCAGCACCTGAAGTTCCGATATTTACATTGGCAATACCACAATCTGATCCAGCAACAGATAAGAAGTGTTCTGCTTCTCTTAAGTTGTTTGTCATAATCGCAGATGATAATCCTTGAGCTACTCCGTTTTGAACGTCAAGCGCATTTTCTA
>JAAFGX010000061.1 GCA_010365115.1 Paludibacter sp. | reverse complement strand
TGAAAGCCTTCCGCAAGCGGAATTTGCAATCGGCATTAACAACAGTATACATTTAAAACAGATTGGACTGTTTTAAATGTACAGTTGGTATAATAAAACTACCAGACAAAAAAAACTTCCTGAAGTATACTTGCCTCACATTAGTATTTTCTAAAAAGTGATTTTTTTACAATACAATGAACTGAAAAAGTTCGAAACGAATATATAGTATCATGACTATCATTATATTACAAAAAAAAGTTTATCGATATTAATACGATAAACTTTTTTTAAAAATAAATTAACTCAGTTTTAGACAATTTATTCATCCATAAAATGAGATATAACAATAGAACTAAAAGCAAAATTAAATACTTACATAATAATTAGAGCACGTTATTTAAAAATAAGTAACTGTTTTTAGGGATTAAAGAGGCATCTCAACTTTTACATTGGTACCTTTGCTAAGTTCTGATTTTATTGTCAATTCTCCATCTAGTAAGAAAACACGTTCTTTCATTCCTATAAGTCCGTAAGAGTCAATTCGGAGATTAACCTTTTCCTGAAAACCAACTCCATCATCAATAATTTCCAATTTCAACTTATCGATCTGCTGATCAATTATAACTTTAACGGTGGATGCTTTTGCATGTTTAGCGACATTATTAAGTGCTTCTTGAATTATTCTGAATAAAGCAACAGACTGCTGAGGCTTTAGATCGAGTTTTGGAGAATTTTTAATCAACTGGCATTCAATTTTGTACCGTTCCTGAAAGCCTTTCAAATGTTGCCTAACTGCTTCGGTAAATCCGAGCATATCAAGCACTTCAGGTCTCAAATCAGTCATAATTCTTCGAGTGGTTTTGATTGTATTGTCTACTAATAGCAACAATTCATCAAACTTTATCATAAGATCATTTAGTTCAAAATCCTTATTTATTTTCATAAAAGTATGTTTCAAAATTCCCATGTCAATTTTCATTGCTACAAGTATTTGACCCAAATCATCATGAATTTCGCGAGCCAATAAAGTTCTTTCTTCCTCCCGTACACTTTGCAAGTGTGCTGCAAACATTTTTAATTGCCCCTGTGATTCATTCAATGCAATTTCTGCATTCTTTCGGGATGTGATATCAATATTAAATCCGGCTATACCAATTATTTCAGTTGCATCATTATTAATAGGGAATAAAATTTGTTGATAAATTCGTGATTGATTGCCGATGTTATAGATCACCTCCTCATCAATGATTTCGCCATTTATAACACGTTTGTTGTTTTTATCCCATAACTGAGCAATTTCCGTATTCCTTTTCGAAAATTCTGATGGGCTATGACCCAAAATGGACCCGAAGTGTTCAATAAGCTTCTTATTTTCGAGAATTCCTACACCATCATTATCTCTTGCCCAAATCTCGAAAGGAACATTGTCGATAAATGTACGTAAAAAAGTTTCGCTTTTTTGGAGTGCTTCCTCAGCATGTTTACGCTGAGTATTATCGATGACAAGACCTGATACAGCTTGAGGGTTACCATCTTTATCTCTTTTTGAGACAGTACCAACATCATACAAATTCTTATATACACCCGTTCTGGATAAAATTCTATATTCTATTTCATATTTTTCTGTTAACCCTTTCACATGATTTCGCATAGCATTCATTGTTTTTTCCAAATCTTCAGGATGAACAAGATCCATAAAATCAACATGATGACTGAATTTTTTGGGGGAATAACCAATCATTTCAGCTTTTTGTTTTTCAAATTTCACTTTTCCGGAGCTCAAATCCATTTCCCACCAAGCCATATTTGCAGTTTTCATTGCCAACTCCAATCTAGCGTTGTTCTGTTGAAGCAATTCTTCCGAACGTTTCCTATCGGTAATATCAATCAAGCATAACAGCATTTTTTTATTCTTTCCATTTTCTATAATGGCAGTTGAAGCTAAAAGGTAACTTTCACGATCTATTTTTTTTGTTTTAAATGTAGTTTGGTATTCAATATTATTATGTCCCAAGCCAGTTTCAAATGTATTTGAAATTGCCTTTCGTAAAGTACAATTCCCGCAATTTGGCCCGTAACCGCAACCGCGTGAATCATTATACGACTGAATACAACCTACAACTTTCCCGATTTGCCCGCCAATCATTTTTTTTTCTGATAACTTAGAAAAATCCATAAAGGCTCTATTCGCAAATTTAATGTGGTTTGATTCATCAATCACACACATCATTATAGGAGCAAATTCGTAAATTGTTTTTAATTCAATTCTATTTCGTTCCAATTCATCTTCTACTATTTTCCGGTCGGTAATATCCCGTGCTGTCAACTGAAATGCGGGTTTATTATCTAATAACATTGGCATGACTTTAACCTCTACAAATATTGGAGTGCCATCCAAACGAATGTATTTTTCTTCAACTACTGGCAGTGAAACATCAATTTCGCTTTGAGACACATGCTGCATTCTTTGTATTACAATTTCACGATTATCGGGATGTATGAATTCAATTACATGCATTCCTATTAATTGATCTTTAGAGGTTGCTCGCATTAAGCGCAAACATTCCTTGTTTACGTAATTAACAACTCCGTCAACATAAATCGCAATGGCTTCAGGCGAGTTTTCAACGAAATCGCGGTATTTCGCTTCACTTTGTCTTATTTGCTCTTCAGCATTTTTTTGTTCGGTATTATCAACAATTACACCTCTTAAACCGACAGGCTGATTATCTTTAATTATTGGGCTTATAAAAATCAAAGCAGGGAATTGAGACCCATCTTTGCGCTGCATGTTAAAATTCTTATTTTTTATTTGCTTACCCGCCAATTTATTTTTAATTCCTTCTATGACTCTTTCTCTTTCTTCTGGAACATACACATTTAAGGAATTCATCCCCATCAATTCTTCAATTTTAAAACCAAATAAAGTTTCTGCTTGATGATTTACATAGGTAATTTCGCCTATTAAATTCATCTCAAAAATTACCTGTGGCAACAAATTGGCCATATCCCGAAACTTCTGTTCACTTTCTCGCAATGCTTCTTCAGAAATCTTTCGAGCTTCAATTTCACTTCTTAAATCTTCGAGTAAATTTAATGTGGCAACATGTGTGTTTTTTAATTCTTGTGTACGATCTTCTACCAAAGCCGAAAGACGGACGTTTTCAACTCTTTTTTGAGAATTGGTTTGATTAATTTTGATCATAGCCCTAATCTGGGCTTTTAGTTCACTTTCATCAATCGGCTTAGCCAAAAAAGCTTCGGCTCCTACTTCTAACCCTTTTATTCTGCTTTCTTTGTCACCTTTTAGTGCAGTTATAAAAATAACTGGGATATCTTTTAACTGATGGTTTTCTTTTAGTTGCTTACAAACTTCAAAACCATCCATTTCGGGCATAACAATGTCAATAAGAATCACATCCGGTTGTTCAACAGAAGCCAGTTTAATTCCTTCCATGCCACTTAAAGCAGTTATTACTTTATAATCTTCAAATGATTCCTTTATTAAAGCATTGATGGTAATCAGGTTGTCATGATTATCATCTATAGCTAGAATTTTTATATTGCGATTCTCCATAATTTATTTTTTTCAGCTTATAGCCTACAACCCCTTTTTTGGGGGTCTGGCGCGTTAATATTTATCAAAGCGAATAACCCTTCCGGTCCGTCAAACCGCTTGAAGCGGTTGTACGGTTGTGTCTGGTTTATTTACCAAAAAGAACATGATTAATCGTTTTAAAAAATACTTTTTCGTCAATTGGTTTTATCAAATAACCATCGAAACCATGCGCCAGAACAGTTTCCCTATCGGAAGTCATAGCACTGGCTGTAAGGGCAATAATAGGAATGTGAGCTAATTCGCCTATTTCTCTAATTTTTTTAAATGCTTGAATCCCATCTAAACCGGGCAAAGCAATATCCATTAACACAAAATCGGGTTTGTATTTTTTTGCCATTGCTATTCCTTCAAATCCATCTATGGCTTCAATAATTGTATAATTGTCACCTAGAATTGCTTTTACTGTAATCATATTATCCGGATTGTCTTCAACAACTAATACACAAGGCTTGCCTACTATAACTTTCTTTTCTGCTTTTGATTTAACTGTTACAGCAATCGTTTCGGAGTTCGTCATTTTGGCGACAGATTCCAATAAATGGGTTCGGTTTATATCCCCTTTTTGAATCAACTGATGAATATTGTTGCTTTTAAGCACGTTAAGATCTTCTTTTGTAATGTGTTTCGCCGTAAGAATTAAAACAGGAATATGTGCAGTTTTCTCAACTTCACGTAAACTTTTAAGTACTTCAAAACCATCTACCCCGGGCATCATGAGATCTAAAATCATGGCATCCGGGATTAATAAATCAATTATTTCGAGAGCTTCAGTTCCATTGTGCGCTGTCAAAATTCGATAACCGCTTTCTTCAAGAAAATCTTTTATCTGGATAATAGCAGGTTCGCTGTCTTCAACCAATAAAATTGTTTTTTGCGGAAACTGGTTTGGAGTCCTTTCATTAGAAATTGATTTTGGAATGCGATATGGCAACACTTGGATCGGAATTTCAAGAATACGTTTATTTTCATCGTATTTTAAAGGCAATGTGAGCATAAACGTAGAACCAACTCCCGATTCACTTTTTACGATTATCGTTCCTCCCAGCAAATTAGCATATTTTTTGGCAATAGCAAGTCCCAAACCGGATCCTCCAAACCTTCGGGAAGTGCTTCCATCAGCCTGACGAAACTCATCAAATATATGCAACAGTTCACTCTCTGTCATTCCAATACCAGAATCGGTGACCTGAATATTCACATTCTCATTTTCAATACGAACTGACACTTCTATTGTTCCTTTTTCAGTAAATTTCACAGCATTACCGATAAGATTCTGAAGGATATGTTTGTATTTTGAGGCATCTCCCGAAACCGATATGTTTTTATCAACATTCAACTGAACAAGCTTGATCTTTTTCTGATTCACTTGTGGTTGAATCATTTCTACAACTTCAGAAACAATATCATTTACGTCGAAATCAATCACTTCCACCTCTTCACGTCCAGCTTCAATTCGCGAAATATCCAGAATATCATTAATCATTGACAGTAAATGTTTCCCATTTCGTTCGATAACTTCGATATAACTGTATTCATCGCTGGGAATTTTTTTCGAAAGTCGGCGGCTCAAAACTCCGGATAGCGCAATAACAGAATTCAGTGGTGTGCGAAGTTCGTGACTCATATTCGACAAGAAATTTGTTTTCAGTCTGCTGGCTTCCGAAAGTTGGTTTTTCTGCATTTCCAAT
Source organism: Paludibacter sp. (assembly GCA_010365115.1). Taxonomy (GTDB): domain Bacteria; phylum Bacteroidota; class Bacteroidia; order Bacteroidales; family Paludibacteraceae; genus Paludibacter. Next base: position 24,974 of record JAAFGX010000061.1, on the reverse strand, counting down.
TCTATATTTTGTTCCATCAGTTCATTGGATTGGCTTGAAAGTTCAATCTTTTGGGCTTGAAGTTCCACGTTCTGATTTTCTAACAATTCTGAAAATTTTCTCATTTTTCGAAAGGTAAGAACTCCTTCTACACGTGCATTTAACGTATCTAAAATACGATTGATAAGTTCAATAGCATCTTCGGAATACGTTCTGACACTGGCAAGTGAAATTATGGCGATAACTTCGGAACCTGACACAATTGGAATTGTTACAATCTCGCGTGGAATAAATTTACCGCTCACCGTTTGAAATACAAAACGGGTATCGATAGGAATCCGCTTGATAAACTGAACCGTACGTGTTGCCAGTACCGGACCAAATTCACCCTGAAAACTGTCAACTCCGAAAGATAATCTTGCGTCATCGGCCAACCCAATCGATTCGTAATGATCGAATTGTTTTTTGTCATCACTCAGAATATAAACGGCTGCCATTTGGGAATTTGTATTTTCGGAAAGTGCCGGTAACATCTTCTTAAAGAAATTTCTTGCCAATTCCTCACTCATCATTTTATCTGACAAATCTGCCATTTTTTTTGCTAGCATCAAGTTCTTTTGAATGCTTTCAACCATAGAATTGATTGAACTTGACAAATCTCCAAACTCATTTTTCGATTTATAATAACTGCGCACACTAAAATCACCTTCCTGAAAGTGAGTTGACACCTTTGTTAACTCTTTGATTGGTCTGCGAATATTACGAATTAGATTATAATTAATGAAAACAATGAGAATAATAATTAATAAAACAATCCCTATCAATTGCAAATGCAAAGTATCATTTATTTCTTTTGAATTATTAAACACTTCATTCGTTTTATTTGCAGCGAATTCATCGATTTTCTTTAAATTATCAGTTAATTTATCTCTGTAAATTCCAATTGATCCTTCAGACAGAAGATTATCTGTAATTTTCTCAATATTACCTTGTTTGATCAACTTTTCATTTTCAATAGTATTTGCCCGCCACAAAACAAATGCATCGTAAGCAGCATCTATATCCTTTGGTGAACCTAAATATAAAATTCTCAGAATTTCAAATTGACGATATGCGTCATTTTCATTTAACAAAATCAACTCTTTTGCTGAAATCTGTTCATCTAAACTTTTGGCCAACATTAAATCACGAAAAGCTATTCTAATTCTCAACACATCAAACTCCAAAGCATGAATTGCTTTGTTTACTTTGAAAGGATGATTATAAATAATATCTGTTTGTTCATGAAGTTTATTGGATTGCTTGGAAGCAACATATCCCAACAACACGACAAAAACAATAGTAGCGGAAAAACCTAATAAAAGTTGCCAGCTGATTTTCATGTCTTTTAATTTCATAATACTTAATTTATATAGCGTAAATAGGGATTCTTTGTCTAGCGTACAACCGCTTTAAGCGGTTTGTCGCGTTAATCTTTTTATAATCCGTCTTAGCGTACAACCGCTTTAAGCGGTTTGTCGCGTTAATAATTATATTTCTTTCACCCGACAAAGCCTACTACCGGTTTTTATAATCCGTCAAACCGCTTGAAGCGGTTGAGCGGTTTGGTTCTTTCCGGTTTGTCGCGTCAATCTTTTTATAATCCGTCATAGCGTACAACCGCTTTAAGCGGTTTGTCGCGTTAATAATTATATTTCTTTCACCCGACAATTTTTATAATCCGTCAAACCGCTTGAAGCGGTTGAGCGGTTTGGTTCTTTCCGGTTTGTCGCGTCAATCTTTTTATAATCCGTCAAACCGCTTGAAGCGGTTGAGCGGAATTCTTTCACCCGTCAAACCGCTTGAAGCGGTTGAGCGGTTGTGCGGTTGTGCAATTCTCAAATGAAATCTTCGTCAAACTTATCTTGCATCATTATATACGTTAATTTATATAATTCGCTTTTTTCAATTTGAAAAATATCGAAGCCCAATTGTATATTTACCAATGTGCCTTTCCTAGTCCCTATATAATCGTGAAAAGATGAAAATTCCCAATCTTCAACTTTATCAACTAATTTTGCAAAAATTGGATTTTGATGAACATACATAAAACAATTCAACGCATATTCATCTTTTGCATCATTTAATATCTTCGCTTTAGTTTTGTGGGCAAAAAGACTTCCACGTCTACCTAGTTGTTTGTTTAAAGCTTGTGTATAAGAGCTTAGAACAGTGCCAATTGCTCGTGCTAAAACCTGTAGGTCTTCTATTTTTTTATTTTCAAAAAAAGTAATACCTTCTGGTTTTACAATCAAAATTATATGAAAATGATTTGGCATCAAACAATATGACAAAATATTTGCATAAGGTAAAACATATTCTCTAATCTTTCTCAAAAAGAATAGATAATTTTCCCGATTGTAGAATACAATTTCATTACTTCTGTTGAAAATATGATATGTACAGTCTTCTTTAAAAAACATATTCTCTTTCTTTTATAGCGTTCAACCGTTTCTTTCCCCAGCGTTCAACCGCTTTAAGCGGTTTGTCGCGTTAATGAGTTTGTCGCATTAATGATTATATCTCTTTTACCCATCTTTTTTTCACCCGACAAACCGCTTTGAGCGGTTGAACGCGTTAATGAGTTTGTCGCATTAATGAGTTATTCGCGTTAATGAGTTTGTCGCATTATTGAGTTATTCGCGTTAATGAGTTTGTCGCATTATTGATTATATCTCTTTTACCCGTATCTTTTCACCCGACAAACCGCTTTGAGCGGTTGAACGGTCAACTCTTTTCTCCCGACAAAACGCTTTGAGCGGTTGAACGGTCAACTTTTTTTCACCCGACAAACCGCTTTGAGCGGTTGAGCGGTTGTGTGGTTAAACGGATGGTGAGATAAAAATTGCTGATTGTGGAACAATTTCACCAAAACCGGACTTTATTAATATATCTCTTTCTGTTTCGCCAGTTATCAAATATCCATCGGCTGACATGCTTCCTGTGGTTTTCTTTAATATCTGAGTTCTAAATTTAGGTTTGTAGTAAAAAAGTAAATTGGCACAAAAAACAATGTCAAAATCTCCAAAAATACTGTTTGGCGGGCTACTATGCTCCTTGCTGAACAAATCAAAAACACTGAAATCAATATTTTCTTTCAGTTCAGCTTTAACAGTGTATATATTTCCTTCTTTTGTAAACCATTCTTTCTGTCTTTTTAAACTAAGATAACTTAAAGCTGATTCGTGAAATTGCCCTTTTTTAGCTACTATGATTTGTGATTCCGAATGATCTGTGGCAAAAATACGGAAATTTAATTTCTCATCAACTCCTTTGGTCAATTCTTTTAACAGCATTGCAAGGCTGTAGGTTTCTTGCCCCGATGCACAGGCAGTGGACCAGATTCTGACTTCTTTATTTTTACCCATTGATTTTTTCATCAAAATGGATGGCAAAACAATTTTTTCTAATACCGAAAAAGTCAACGCATTTCTAAAAAATTCAGAATAACTTATCTGAAGTGAGTGAATAAATTGTTCTCCTTCAATATAACTCTGCTTTAAATATTCAAAATAAGCGTCTTCTGTTGTGCAATAAGTTTCGGTCATTCTTCTAAAAACGGTTTTCCGGAGAAACATTTCATCGTATTTTGAAATATCCACTCCTTGAGATTCAAGTAGAAATTCTGGTATCGTTTTTTGGTTTTTATCTATCATTTGTTATTATTCCACTATTTTGTATTTTTCCTTTTCTCCAATTCCAATCAACAACTTGTTTATTTCTCTTTTCAATTCTATCATAGCGTGTTCGCGACCTACAGTTAGATGTTGAAAACGCATCAGTTCTTCCATTTTTTGTTTTAACGCTTCTTCCGAAAGCTTTCGATCTGTTATATCGCGCAAAACTCCTTCGTGACTGAGCACATTACCGTTATCATCGGTATTATACCAACCATGATCTTCTACCCAAATACCCGAACCGTCTTTCTTTTTCAATTGGTAAATGCCAGTTTCTTGGGAACTTTCATCTAAAATTAAGCTTTCCCTGTCCTGAGGATTAAAATACAGATCGGTTTTAATATCTATAGCCATCATTTCTTCTTTTGTTTCATAGCCCAACATTCCTACCATTGCATGGTTTGTCTCAATAAATTTTCCTTCGGGTGTACTCTTATAAACGCCATCGGGAATACGTTCTACTAAATTTCTATATAAGTATTCGCTTTGGCGTAGTGCACTCTCGGCTAATTTCCGTTCTGTAATATCCACCACTAAAACATGACGAGCATTTTTACCAAAATTTGTTGCACCTGCAGTAAAAATTTCTACTGTTATTTTTTCGCCATTTTTTTTCACATGATTCGAAATTCCATCGGTATTTATTCCCGCTTTGGTTTTTTCAACCGATTGCAGGAATATTGGTATCTCTTCGAGAGGATGAAGTTCTGTCGCTTTGATTGATAGAAAGTCTTCTTCTGAATAACCATAAAAATTGAGTGCAGTTTGGTTTACTTCGAGTATCTCAAGTGTCTGAACATCATATACAAACATTGGTTGTGGATTTCCAGCAAATAAAATTCTGAATTTCTCCTCATTTTTTCTGAGTTTTTCTTCCGAAACCTGACGGTCAATAAATAATCCTACCTGATTGGCAAACAATTCTAAAATCTCAGGATTTTTTATGCTCTCACCTTCCTCTAGTAATAATGTAAAATCTCCAACTGTTCTATTCTTTTTTGTAATCTTTACCACGTCAATTTTACCAAACTTATACACTTTCTGTAATTTATTCAAAATGGATGTTGGTATAAGCGAGCCCGCAAGCATTTCTAACGATTCGAATTCTGTAATGGTATTATCTTTTATTTTTTCTTCTCGTATAGGGTCATAATCCCATTTTTTATTGATAATTTGAAAGCCAAAAAGGCTCAATGCATTTTCCTGAAAATTTGATATCCCAGAAAAAGCAACGGTTTTGAAGCCAGGACCTTTTTCATCAAACACATTAAAACAAACATATTTTGCACCTGATATTTCTTGTGCAATGTCACTTATATGTTCGTAATTTATTTCATTTGATGATGAATCGATAAGTTCAGTACTTGTAAATAATAATTTACGAAACAGGTTTTTTCTATTAATCAGTTCTCGTTCCGATTGTTTACGTTCGCTAATATCCCGCACAATAAGCTGAACGGCCAATTTATTATCCATATTCAACGACATAGCCTTTACTTCAACTTCGATTAATGAATTGTCTAATCTGACAAATTGCTCCTCTTTCAAATCCAGAACCATGCCTGGCTCAGTTATGGTTTTCAAACGTTCCATAATTAATGAACGTGAATCGGGGTGAACAAATTCTATAACTGATTTGCCAATTAATTCGTTAGCGGATGATGCCCCAATTAATCCAAGGCAAGCATTGTTTACAAAAACTATCTTATCATCAATATAAATTACAATAGCATCCGGCGAGTTTTCTACCAGTTCCCTGTATTTTTCATCACTTTCAATTCGCAATTTTTCAGCTCTTTTTCGCTCCGTAATATCGTGACAAGAAGTAATAGCTCCAATAATGATGTCTTCTGCATTTCGCAATGGTGAAACTATTTCTGAAACCCAACCGGATTTGCCGGTTTCTGGAATCTCAAAATAAAATTCAAATTCCGAAGTTAATTCACCTTTAAGGGCGAGTTTCAGATTTTCAAACGCTGTACCAGTCAAAAATGGAAAAACATCAAGTATATATTTACCCAAAACATCTTTTGATTGCACTCCGGTAATTTTTTCCATAAATGGATTCCAAACCTTATAATTGCACTCCAGATCGTAAACAATAATTCCCTCCTGAGCACTTTTTATAATTTGATTGGTGTATTCATTTAATTCTGTCAGTTTTATTTCAACAGACAGTAATTTATGTTCTTTTTGGATCACACCGGATAAATTTGTAACCAATATAGGAATCATTTCCAGAAAGTTACTGTCTTTTATAATGTAGTCGCGTGCACCAAGCTTCATCATTTGCACAGCAATTCGTTCATCGCCTTGACCGGTAGCAACAATAAAGGGGGGAATTGGAAATTTTTCTGAAATTAACAACTCAATAAGCTCTTTTCCAGTTATATCTGGCAAACTGAAATCGAGCAGCATTAAAAATGGTGAATTATTCTCAAGCCACTCAAAAGCCTGAAATGCTGAATGCACCGAATAAGTTTCGTGTCCACACTCCTGAATTTTCTCACTTAATAATTCATTTAGACCGGCATTATCCTCAACAATCAGAATCACTCCTTTTACATTTTCCATTCTGAAAATAAATTAATTTATAACATTCACTATTTGAATAAATAATCCCATTCGATTCAAAATATCTGCAAACTTATCAAATTTCACCGGTTTAGTGATATACATATTGCAACCAATTTTATAACAAGCCTCTACTTCGCGCGGATCATCGGTAGTAGTAAGCATAATCACCGGTATTTCCTTTAAAATATCATCAGCTTTAATTCTTTTCAATACTTCTACTCCATCCATTATCGGCATATTGATGTCAAGCAAAAGCAAATAAGCTTTTGTCACATCTCGCACGTCCTTTCTTCCGGTACCTGACAAAAATTGCCACACCTTCTCACCATTTTCAAACCTAATGATAGGATTGCAAACGCCGGAAGATTCAAGTCCTTCTTTAATTAGTTCTGAATGACCATCGTCATCTTCAGCTATAAGAATAATCAAGTCTTTGAATTTTTTCATAATATTTTATTTTTAGTGTAGCGTCCAACCGCTCCAAGCGGTTGGACGCATTATCCCGATTGCAGAAATAATTCATTTGGTATTATTTTAATCTTCATCCGAAAAACCGCCTAAATTCGGTTCTGATATCGAAAGATAGTGAAAAACATCTAATCTCCACCCGACAAACCGCTTAAAATAGCTTCTGATAACCAAAGATAATGAAAAACATCTAATCTCCACCCGACAAATTGCTTGAAATAGCTTCTGATAACCAAAAATAGTAAAAAATATCTAACTCCACCCGACAAACCGCTTAAAGCGGTTGAACGGATGGGCGGTTCTCATAGCGTTCAACCGGTTCTTTCCGGTTTGACGCGTTATTGACTTTATCTCTTTCATCCGAAAAACCGCCTAAAATCGGTTCTGATATCGAAAGATAATGAAAAACATCTAATCTCGACCCGACAAACCGCTTAAAGCAGTTCTGATATCGAAAGATAGTGAAAAATATCAACTCCACCCGACAAATTGCTTGAAGCGGTTGAACGGATGAGATCTCCAACCAACAAACCGCTTGAAGCAGTTGAGCGGATGAGATCTCCAACCAACAAACCGCTTAAAGCGGTTGAGCGGTCTTATGAAGTTCAATATAAAATGTACTTCCAACACCTTCTTCGGAATCTACCCATATTTTACCTTCATGTTTATCCACAATTCGTCGGGCCAGACTGAGTCCAATTCCTTCACCAGCCTCTGGAGAGGCTGAATCGACACGATAAAATACATCCCATATTTTTTCTAAATGCCTGGAGTTTATTCCCATACCTGAGTCTTTGAAACTGTAGATAATCCGGTTAAAGTGGCTTTGAGATGCAATTTCCAACCTTAATTGTCGGTTCTTGTCTCTGTATTTTATTGCATTGTTAATAATATTAGAAAATAATTGATTCAAATGATTTTCATCTCCGTAACAATCTTCTAAATCTTTGATTTGAACAAGTGCATTAATTTCAGTCAACTCAAAGTTATGAGCTGATAGTATTGAATTTATCAAACTATTCATGTCAATTTTTACAACATTCATTTGAATTCTTCCGGTACGCGACAATTGGAGCAGTCCATTGATTAATGTATCCATTTTCACTACATTTGACAAAATAAAGTTGAGCGATTTTGGGATTTCAATATTTGTTATTTTTTCAATTTCCAAATGTGTGACTTTCTCAACTTTATTATCAAGTACAATTCGCTTAAGTTCTGCTGTCTGTCTTTCAAGACGCTGGCTAAATCCCTGAATGTTAACTAACGGCGAACGTAAATCATGCGAGGCCACATAAATGTAATTTTCGAGTTCTTTATTTTTTTCAGTAATTATTTCATTTGTTTTTTCTAACGAAGTAATATCTGTGGTAATTGTCGCAAATTGATTAACACCTATTGAAACTGCCGAAATCAGAAAATGCTTATCCATTGGCAAATAGTAAGTTTTATACACTAAACTATTTCCGGTAATGCAAACATTTGTGTATTCCTGCAAATAGGGTGATTGTACAGTTTGATAAATTTCAGTTGCTAATTTCCCAATTGCATTTTCTTTTTTTATTCCCGTAATCTGTGTGAAAGTGTCGTTGCAATCAAGTATTTTATAATCAATAGCTTGCCCAATTTCGTTCAGTACCAATTCATGAATAACAACCATTTCGGTCATTGAGCCGAAAAGTGTATTGAGTTTTTTCTCACTTTCCCGCAATGCTTCTTCTGCCTTTTTCTGATCTGTTATTTCCAAAAATGCAGCTACAAAATGGTCTGGTTTGTATTGATACGAAACACAATCGTACCAGCGGTCGTTTGGTTGCAAGTATTGTTGAAAACGTATTTCCTTTCCTGTTTTTGCCACTTCACCAAACGTACCAATCCAATCCGAAGGATCATTTTCGATGCCTGGAAATGCTTCTGTGACCAACATGCCGAGTGGATTAACGCCCGTAAGCTCCTGATAAGCAGCGTTTGCTTCTAAAAACAAATAATCTATCGGTTTTCCTGTTTCATCGTAAATCATGCGGTGATAGGCAATCCCAATTGGTCCTTTTTCGAAAAGCGACCGGAAGTTAAGTTCGCTTTCTTTGATAATATTTTCCAATTGTTTGCGCTCGGAAATATCCTGAAAGAAACCATACACTCTACGATTTTCGATATCAACTTGTCCTATTGTATGAACGTTTCGCAAATTACCTTTGGCAGTGATAATTTCCAATTCCAAATCAAAAGGCTCACCATAGATTATTGCCCTATTAACTGCTTCTTCAATAATTGGCCTTGATGTTGGGGTATAATAATTCTCTCCTGAGTCTACAGTAGTTTCCAAGAAGTAATCAACTTCGTGAATACGATAAGTTTCTTCAGTCCACAGTGATTTTAATGTGTCAATATTAAATTCCCAACCACCCACTTTTCCAACTCTCTCCATTTCGGTGTGCACTAGTTGGATTTTTTTCAGCGCATCTTCCGCTTCTTTGAGTACAGTAATATCCTTGAAAGTAATTACAGCTCCGGTAATTTTTTCATCTTCAATTATTGGCGAACTTATATATTCCACAGGGAACGAAGAACCATCTTTCCGATAGAAAACCTCTGTGTTAACACGATGAATCTTTCCTGTTTTTATCGTATTATGTATCACACAATTGTCAATCGCAAAAATATCTTCTAATTTTCTTCCATGATGCCAGAGATCGTGACCAAATGCTCCAAAAAATTCATCTCGGTTATATCCCAAAGTATCAATAGCCGACTGATTATAGAAAGTATGCTTTCCATTTACATCCAAACCAATAATTCCCTCACCTGCTGAATTCAAGATTAAATTGTACTGATTATTAAGGAATTTGATTTTTTCTTCGGACAGCTTTCGTTCTGTAATATCCAAACAATGACCAATAAATCCCAGAAATACACCATTACTATCATAACGTGGTGTTCCATCATCCTGAATCCAACGATATTCGCCACTGAAGTGTAGAACCCGATATTCCATGCTGAACTTTTCACGGCGGTCGAAACCTGATACATAAACATCAATACAGTGCTGTAAATCATCAGGATGTACACCTTCGACCCAACCATCTCCAATTTCATGCTCGAGCGATTGTCCTGTAAATCTCAACCAAGGTTCATTAAAATAGTTGCATTTTTTATCGAGGCCTGAAGTCCAAATCAGTGCCTGACCAGAATCAGCCAACGTGCGAAAATGTATTTCACTTTCTTTTAATTTGCTTTCAAATATTCGTTTCTCAGTTATATCCTGAAGAATACAATGCGTTTGTTTAAAATTCCCTTCCGAATCATATCCAATTTTTCCATCGAAGGCTATAAAATGTATAGAGCCCTTTTTATGAACCATTTCAAATTCGCTGTGAATATAGCCTTGCGCTTTGAAAAGTGGAAATTTCAACTTAACAAGTTCTTGATAAGTTGGCGTCATAAACTCACCAAAATTTCTACCTAAAACTTCTTCTCGTTGATAGCCAAACAAATTAAGCCATTGCTGGTTTACTTCCAGAAAACATCCATTAATATCCAATGACTGATAACCTAAAGGTGCTTTATTGAAAAGCATCTGGAATCGTTCTTCACTCTCTTTAAGTGCTAATTCGGCTTGCTTTCTATCGCTAATATCATAAATTATTCCGGTCCAAAGAATGTCGCCGTCTTCAACTAGTCGGGGAAATGATTCTAAATGAACCCATTTGATCTTATCGTGAATTATTAATCTTCCCTCCCACTCAAAAGAAATAATTTTAGAATTAGCCTCTTCGTTTTTAAGTGTAAATTCATGCTTATCTTGTGGATGAATTAAGTCGGAAATAATAGCTGTATTTGCTTCAAATTCGGAATGTGCAATCCCAATAATTTGACAAAACCGATCACTAGCCAGTTCCATTTTACAGGGAGGATTTTTGGAATTTTCCCAAGTATTGTTGCCCCATTTTTCTTTTGAGAAAAGGCGAATCCTGTAAATTCCGGCTGGTTGATTGTTTACTAAATCCCAATATAATTCACGTTCGGATTGTAGTTTTAGTTCGGATTGTTTTTTCTCGGAAATATCAACTATTGAAATAAAGCAACGATCTCTGGTTTTATTTATTGATCCTGTAAGTTGAACATAAATTAAATTGTCAGAAATCAATAACTCAATTTCACAAATTTCATTAACTTTACTCTGAAAAACATTTTGTAGAAAGTTTTTAAAAATCGGTATTTTTTCTTCAGTTATAAAAAGTTGAAATGAACTTCCAATAAGAATATGTTTTTCTCTCGCCAACAGCACTACTCCTGCTTGGTTTAAATCAATAATCTCTGCGTTGATAGTTAATGTAAAATATCCATTTTGTGAATAATTGTAGAAATCAATTGCATTCAGGGCAATTGATTGGTTTTGAATCAATTCATCATTTTGCATTTCCAACTCCACTTGGTATACCTGTAGTTCATGCAGGAGTTTTAATGTTTCATCAGCATGAACAAGCAAATCTGATTTTGATACATTTTTTTTCAAAATGTCTTCTGCTTTTTGTCGCAAAATTGCAAATGAATTGGTTTTGTTTTTTGAAATTTTCATAAACACCAGGAAGTTAATAATCTGTGTATCTTTTCAAATACTAAATCTAAAAGAAATGAATAATTGCAATTACTATGAATACCTATTACGTTAACCATACGCAAGTTTCTGTAGATGTGACAAATATAATAATAAAAGAATAGGATTATAGTGAAATAATAAAATAATTCATTGAACATGTTATTAAATATGTTTTTTCATTTATTTTTGTGGCAAAATATAAAGCATGTTGAAGCAAATACTATTACTTACTCCTGTTTATGTAACACTTTTCTGGTCAATCACATTAAATACAGAATCCCGAAAACATGGTAATCCCAGATTGTTTTTGGGTAAATTTATGTTTTTTGCCTTTTTAATCTACCTTTCACATTTCTTTTTCTTTTTACCATACTCCGGAATATATTATTTTATCGATCCAATATATCAATACGCTTCATTGTTGGTTTTTCCACTCTATTATATCTATTTCCGATTACTTACAGTAGATAATAAATTCTCAATAAAGCTACATTATGCTTACCTTACAGCACCCACAATGTTGTTTGTTTTGTATTGCATAGGGGTAATACTAACACCTGCAGCAGAATTTAAATCATGGATTTATAACCATGATTTTCAATCCGAATCATTTGGAATTCAATATTTAAATTTGGTGTATTTATTGATTCGCATTTGTTTTCTGGTTCAGGTTATTGCAACCCTTATTGGCAATTTCATGCTCATTAAAAAGCATGGGGATAAAGCCCAACAATATTATTCCGATTTAGAAGACAGTTCAACCTTAAAAGTTAGAATTTTAAACTATTCGATGATTGTAACAGCCTTTTCTTCTTTGATTCTGGGTGTGCTCGGACGAAATTTTTTTCAGAATCAATTTACAGGAATTGCAATTGCCAGCATTGTTTTTTCAATCGTACTTTATATTATTGGATGGTTAGGCGATACGCAAAAAACACTGAATCCTATTTTTGAAATTTCTCACCCTAATGAAGAGTCTTCAAACGGCGAGGAGTTATCAATTGGTTCACAAAAATTTTATTTCACAAATTATTGAGTTTGTTCAATGAACAGAAAGTTTATTTAAACAATAGACTCACTATAGTTGAAATAGCACAACTTGTAGGCACAAACAGAACTTATGTTTCTACAATGATTAATCAAAATTTTAATGAGAATTTTTGTACTTTTGTAAATAATTACAGGCTCGAAGAGTTGAATCTGGTAATTAAAAAACATCCTGAATTCACGAATCAACTTTTAGCAGAATCATGCGGATTCGGGTCGGTGGATTCGCTAAAACGAGCTGTAAAGTCAAAAACCAACAAAACGTTGCAAACCTGGAAAACCGAAACACTTTCCGTTCTATAAAAAAATCTTAAAAATCGCTTCAAAACACTTCATAAATATTAAATTGAGCAATAAAACATTAAAAGTATGTTATAAAACATAGTTTCAGAACATTTTTTCTTGATTTTGTTTGGAGTGTATTTAAAAATGCTGTACTTTTGCAACGTGATTTTTTCATAGTATTAGATTTAAGGTTAACAAAGATTGGTAGTCAAGCGTGACTACCTTTCGCGTTTTTATAAGGGTAGGTTTTAAAATTAATTATTGAAAATTCTATATATTTCCAAAAGGCTGTTCGAGGTTTAACCCGAATAGCCTTTTTTATTTTCAAAAAAAAAAAAAACAGCCATTTTATTAAACTTTTAAAACATTTCATTACTTTTGAAAAAATAAACATAAATATATCTCAATAGGAAAAAATTAATTCTATATTTCGTTTTATTTTTCATAACTTTTAATGCTTTTAGAAAATCAGCCAACGCTCATTTCAACAATGGTGTGAAAAAATATTACAAACAGGATTACAAGGGTGCTGTAGAGGAATATACAGCATCTATAAAAATGAATCCTAAAGTTGCAAAAGCATATTTAAGCAGGGAAATTGCAAAATATTACCTGCAAGATTATGAAGGTTCAATTGCCGACCAGAAAAAGGCACTTGAAATTAATCAGAATTATGCTGATGCCTATTTTAATATCGGGGATTGCAAATACAATCTTCAAGATTATGATGGTGCAATTGTTGAATACACAAAAGTACTGGAAATCAATCCAAAGGATGCAATGGCTTTGATATGCAGAGGACTAACAAAACAATACATAAAAGATTACAAAGGAGCAGTTTCAGACTTTACACAGACTATAAAAGTTATGCCCAAACTTCCGGATACATATATCTACAGAGGTGTGGCAAAAACCTATCTCGAAAACTATAATGAGGCAGTTGAAGACTTTACAAAATCGATAAAGATTCAACCATTATCCGATGCCTACTTTTACAGGGGAAATGTATGGGATGCACAGAAAAACTTTAAGGCAGCCATCAAAGATTACTATAGAGCTCTTGAAATTAACCCCAAACATTACAGGGCATATCACAACAGAGGTGTTACGAAAATAAAGCTGAATGAAAATAAAAGCGCTATCGATGACTTGTCAAAAGCCATAGCTCTTAATGTCCATTATGGCGATGCTTATCATAATAGAGGTGTGGCAAAAATAAATCTGGGACAGAAAGAAAATGCATGTCAAGACCTCAAAAAAGCTGAAGAATTGGGACAAAACAAGGCAAAAAGTTTAATTAAAACAAATTGTGAATTGTAAATATGTTTTTTACTGACAAAAGACTAGGAAAGAAAGCTTAATTAATCAACTCGTCAGATAAGAAATGTTCTAGTTGTTCAGGTTTTACATTAACAGTGAGTTGTCCGTTTACTGCCCATGAAATATGACCGGTTTCTTCAGAAATAACAATTGCAATGGCGTCGGAATGTTCAGTAATTCCTAAAGCTGCACGATGCCGTAATCCCATCCGTTTAGGAATAGTTTGATTTTTTGAAACAGGTATTATACAGGCTGCAGCTTTCAGTTTTTGATTTGAAATAATTAATGCTCCATCATGCAACGGACTATTTTTAAAGAATATTGCTTCAATTAACCTTGAGTTGATGTTTGCATTTATATTCTCACCCGATTGGGTATAAAAACCCAAATCATTGGTACGAGTTAGCACTATTAAACCCCCGGTTGAACTTTTTGCTAAGTTTCTACAAGCTAATACTATCTGAACAAGAGTATATTCGATTTTCTCCTTATCTTCGTTGTTATTGCTAAAAAATCGTTTTAATAAGCTAAACGAGCCCCATTTTCGTTTCGAACCAATCCGGGAGAAAAACCGTCGTATTTCATCTTGAAAAAGAACAATTAATGCAAACGCTCCTACGCTTACTATTCTATCGAAGATCCCGCCTAGCAATTCCATTTTAAAAACGTAAGAAACTAGAAACCAACAAATAATGAAGGCTAAAATTCCAATAAAAATATTCACTCCACCACTCCGTTTCAATAACTTAAACATTTGGTAAAGTAAAACTGCTACCAAAAATATATCAACAATATCTTTAAACCCTATTTGAAATCCCATTTTATTTAAATTATAATGTGAGTAATTAATAATGAGCACAATTAATAATTAAATATAAGCCTGTCGCTCAAATACATACTGACTTGGCAGCAAGATAATATATTCTGCCAATTACTTATTTACTTGTACTTCCCTTTTCAGAAAATCAAAATTTTAAATGCAATACTGCTTATAAACAGCAATTGTCTGTATTGCTTCTTTTACATCGTGAACGCGTAATATATTTGCACCACCCACAAGCGCCAACATATTCGCTGCAGTAGTGGCATTTAATGCTTCAATTGCATTGCTTCCTGTTAGATTATACAACATGGATTTACGCGAAACACCTGCCAACAAAGGAGCATTAAGTTCTTTGAAACAAGACAACATTTTAAGAATCGTAAAATTTTGTTCTAAGGTTTTAGCAAAACCAAAACCTGGATCAATCACCACGTCATTAACTCCCAATAAACGGAGACGAGCAATTCTTTTTTCGAGAAAAATCATTACTTCCGAAACAATTTCATCATATTGAGTTTGCGATTGCATCGTTTGAGGAGTCCCGCGAGTGTGCATAAGTACATATGCCACCTTTAAATCTCCTATCGATTCAAACATTAAATCGTCCAATGTACCGCCTCCGATATCATTAATCATTGCAACCTGATAGTTTTTAACAACATGACGTACAACGCCCGAACGGAAAGTGTCTACAGAAACTATCATATCAGGGAATTTTTTCAACATTATCTCTAACGCATCCGAAACTCGTTTTATTTCTTCTTCCTGAGTTACTATCTCGGCTGAAGGACGTGTAGAATAACCCCCAATATCAATAATGCAGGCACCATCACTTAACATCTTCTCTGTTGTATTCAATAATGCTTTATCGCTCGTAATGCGACTACGCTTAAAAAAAGAATCAGGTGTAACATTTATAATACCCATTACGATTGGGCTCGAGAGGTCAACTAAGTGATTATTTAATCTAAGTTGCAATGAAGAATTTTCCATAAAAAAAAAATGAAAAAGCTAAAATTCAGGTTTTTAATCCTAATGCAAAAGTAAGAAAATTAAGTGACAGAGTTGTAAATATAACAAAAAATTGAAAATTTTAATCAGATATATACGTTTTTTGTCGAAATCAAGTTATTAAGTAGTATCATTTTTTTTTGAAATAGTGAAAAAAACATACTATTTTGAGTAAATACAGGAAAAAAATACTATTTTTGCACAGTTGTTTATAACCAATTTTTATATTCCAAAAAAGATCAAATATTTATGAAATTGAAAACCATAGTTAGATTAGCATCAGTATGTTTGGCAATAACTTTGGTTGGCTGCTCAGGCAAATCAACCAATGAAAGTTATTCTCGTGTCACAGGGTGGAATTATAATGATAAAACTGCAACAGGATTCGCTGTTAAAAAAGATTATATTTCTCAGACACCTACAGGTATGGTTGCGATTGAGGGAGGTTCATTTACAATCGGCGCAAAAGGTGAATTCATTACCACGCCATTGAATAATAAACCACGAAGAATTACAGTAAGTTCATTTTACATGGACGAATATGAAATAAGAAATATTGATTGGCGCGAATACACAAACTGGATGCGGGTAGTATTTGGAAAAACTGCACCTAAACTGGTAGACAAGACCCAGCCGGACATGAAAGTATGGAGAGAAGAACTTGCATACAACGAACCTTATCTTGATAATTATTTTAGTCATCCGGCATTTGACCAATATCCTGTAGTTGGTGTTACCTGGGAACAAGCAATGGATTATTGCACTTGGCGTACCGATAGGGTAAACGAATTGGCATTAATCAATGCAGGCATCATATCAGCGCCGGATTTTACAAGCCTTGAAAAACAAACTAATCATGATTCTATTGCAAATACGTTTGTATTTAATACACAAAAATATTTGAAACAAACAGGCTATCAACCTATTGTTGGTAAAAATCCGAAGAAAGACCTTTACGGAAATAACAGAAAAGTAGATATGGCTGATGGAATTTTATTTTCAGAGTATCGCCTACCAACTGAAGCTGAATGGGAATTTGCTGCATACGCAATAATTGCAGGCGACAATGGAATTGTTCCGGAAGGAAAAATCTATCCTTGGTCAGGCAATCAACTTCGCAATCCCACAAAAAAACAATTGGGACAAATGGAAGCTAACTTTGTTAGAGGAAGAGGTGACATGATGGGAACTTCGGGAAGTTTAAATGACAGAGCGACTATTACTGCTCCGGTATTCTCTTATTCTCCAAACGATTTTGGTTTATATAACATGGCTGGAAATGTCAATGAATGGGTGTTGGATGTTTATCGTGCCACAACCTATAACGATGTGGCTGAATATAATTCATTCAGGGGAAATGTATATAAAACTCCTGTGGTTGAAAGTGTTGATGCAATTGGCAATAAAGTGTTTAAAATTGATTCTTTAGGACGTATTGCAACTGAAGTTGCAAAAGAAGATGATGTGAGAAACTACAAAGATGGTGATCCAATGTCACAACTTAATTTTACAATTGGAGAAGATTCTACCGGTTTATCAAATTTGACAAGAGACGAGAAAATTGATCCAACAGATGTTCTACGTCCTAAGATTACCGACAAAACAAGAGTTTTCAAAGGTGGATCTTGGAAAGACCGTGCTTTTTGGTTGAATCCTTCAACCCGTCGTTATCTTGATCAGGATAAATCCAGCAATGACATCGGATTCCGTTGCGCCATGAGCATGATTGGAAACATAACTCAACCATAATGATTTGAAATGAAATGAGCCAAGAAATTAAAAAGCACCTGTTCTGTATGGATCGGGTGCTTTTTTAGTATTTATACAGGCTTCATTTTCCAATGAAAATTTGTACTTTTGCAAATTGTAAAATAAAAAATAAAATTAAGATAAATTTTTATAAAGGTTTTTTTATAATGAGAACAATTATTGTAGACGCACTTAAAAGATTAGATTTTGGTGCTAATGTAAATATCAAAGGTTGGGTGCGTACTCGTCGCGGGAATAAAAATATAAGTTTTATTGCTTTGAACGATGGTTCAACAATTAATAATATACAGGTAGTAGCTGACAATGAAAAGTTTGGAGATGAATTTCTTAAACCAATAACAACAGGTGCTTGTATAAGTGTAACCGGTAAATTAGTAGAATCGCTTGGACAAGGTCAATCCGTAGAAATTCAGGCAGAAACGATTGAAATATATGGAATTGCAGATCCCGAAACCTATCCTTTGCAAAAGAAAGGCCACACGCTTGAGTTCTTAAGAGAAATTGCTCACTTACGTCCACGTACCAATACATTTGGAGCTGTTTTTCGCGTTCGTCATCACATGGCAATGGCCATTCACTCATTTTTTCACGAACGTGGATTCTTCTATTTTCACACTCCGATTATCACAGCTTCCGATTGTGAAGGTGCCGGACAAATGTTTCAGGTAACAACCATGAACCTTTACGATCTAAAAAAAGACGAAGCAGGTCAGATTGATTACAGTAACGATTTCTTTGGCAAACAAGCCAGCCTTACCGTATCCGGTCAACTTGAGGGTGAATTAGCAGCTATGTCGATGGGATCCATTTATACTTTTGGCCCAACCTTCCGTGCAGAAAACTCAAATACTCCCCGCCATTTGTCGGAATTTTGGATGATTGAACCAGAAGTTGCCTTCAACGAAATTGAAGAAAATATGCAACTGGCACAAGATTTTATTCAATATTGTATTCGCTGGGCTTTAGAGAAATGCAAGGACGATTTGAATTTCCTTTGCACGATGTACGACAAAGAATTAATCGAACGATTAAATTTTGTTGTAAATAATGATTTTGAAAGATTACCGTATACAAAAGGCGTTGAGATATTAGAGGCAGCAGTTGCTAAAGGTCACAAGTTCGAGTTTCCGGTAGGTTGGGGAACAGACTTGCAATCGGAGCACGAACGTTATCTGGTAGAGCAACATTTCAAAAAACCTGTAATTCTGACTGACTATCCAAAAGAAATCAAATCGTTTTATATGAAACAAAACGATGATGGGAAAACAGTTCGTGCTATGGATGTGCTTTTCCCAAAAATTGGTGAAATAATTGGTGGTTCTCAACGCGAGGAAGATTACGACAAATTGAAATCCAGAGCTGAAGAAATGGGCGTACCAACGAAAGACATTTGGTGGTATCTGGAAACACGGAAATTTGGAACAGCACCACACGCCGGTTTTGGACTAGGATTCGAACGACTATTGTTATTTGTAACCGGAATGGCAAATATTCGCGATGTTATTCCATTTCCACGGACGCCAAAAAATGCTGAATTCTAATTTGTTGTTAAAAATAATTTTTTAATAAATATACAAATAAACGAACAGTATTCGTTATAAACCAGCGAATTAACTATAGATAGGTTAATAAAATTGCAGGATACATAGTAGTGGATTACTTTTGCACAAAAACTTTCATTTTTACAAATCCTTTTTAATTCTTCATATTTATCATGGACAAAACGAAAACAACCGAATTGGATAATGTAGTGGTACGTTTCTCGGGTGACTCGGGTGATGGAATGCAGCTGACGGGTACATTATTTTCAAATCTTTCGGCCATTCTAGGAAATGAAATTTCTACATTTCCTGATTTTCCTTCAGAAATTCGCGCACCTCAAGGCACATTGGGAGGTGTTTCCGGATTTCAGGTACATCTTGGTTCAAGTAAAATTTACACTCCTGGTGATAATCCGGATGTGTTGGTGGTTATGAATCCGGCTGCATTGAAGGTGAATGCAAAAGAAGTTAAAAAAGGAGGTGTTATAATTTTTGATTCCGACTTATTTATAAAATCTGGTTTTGAAAAAGCCGGTTTTAAAACTGATAATCCATTTAAAGAGCTGAATATCTCTGATACCATTCAATTAATTCCCGCTCCACTTTCAACAATGACACAAGAAAGTCTGAAAGATTTTGGTTTCGAGAATAAAACGGTTTTAAGAAGCAAAAATATGTTTTCGCTTGGTTTGGTTTGTTGGTTATTTAATCGTCCAATCGATCAGGCAATACACTTTCTGGAAAACAAATTTGGAAAAAAACCAGACATGCTTCATGCTAATGTGAAAGTATTAACCGATGGTTTCAACTATGGAAATAATTTACATCTGGCAATCAACACTTATTTTGTTGAAAAATCACACGATACTCCAAAAGGAAAATACACCAGCATTAGTGGAAATAAAGCTACGGCATGGGGATTAATTGCTGCCTCTAAAAAAGCCGGACTAGAATTATTTCTTGGCAGTTATCCTATTACTCCGGCAACAGATATTATGCATGAACTTACTGCCCGTAAAGATCTGGGTGTAAAAGTAGTTCAAGCTGAAGATGAGATTGCAGGAATTACTTCAGCACTTGGTGCAGCTTTTGCAGGGCGTTTGGCAGCTACAAATACTTCTGGTCCAGGTCTGGCTCTTAAATCGGAAGCAATAGGATTAGCTGTGATGGCAGAATTACCGATTGTAATTATAGATGTTATGCGTGGTGGCCCTTCAACAGGTTTACCCACAAAAACTGAACAGACCGATTTGCTGCAAGCACTTTA
Source organism: Paludibacter sp. (assembly GCA_010365115.1). Taxonomy (GTDB): domain Bacteria; phylum Bacteroidota; class Bacteroidia; order Bacteroidales; family Paludibacteraceae; genus Paludibacter. The sequence goes on along the minus strand of JAAFGX010000061.1, from coordinate 4,570 downwards.
CGGCAGAAATGGCGAGAGTCCAGCAGTAGTTATGGCTGCAGGAACTCCTGATGATTGTTTCCACTTTGCCTTCATGGCGAGTAAAATTGCTCTTGAGCACATGACTCCTGTAATTCTATTGACCGATTCCTTTATTGGAAATGGGACTTCACTCTGGAAATTACCAACATTAGCCGAATTACCTGAAATTCAACCGAATTTTTCTAAACCGGGAATGGAAAGTATTAATGTCACTTCGCGTGATGAGAAAACTAAAGTACGTTATTGGAGCGTTCCGGGAACAGAAGGTTTTGGTCACAGAAACGGTGGTCTTGAAAAAGATTATTCCACCGGAAGTATTTCTACCGATCCGCTTAATCATCAAAAAATGGTTGATACACGTGAAGAAAAAATAAACAATATTAGCCAAGTGCTTCCGGATGTGAAAGCAGAAGGAAACAAAGATGCTGATTTACTGGTTATTGGGTGGGGTGGAACATACGGACATTTGATGAGCGCAATAAATTCCATCAACAAGAAGGGAAATAAAATTGCTCTTGTTCATTTTAATTACATCAATCCATTGCCAAAAAATGCAGTGAAATTAATACAAGGTTACAAAAAAGTGGTGGTTTGCGAACTTAACAGCGGGCAATTTGCTACCTATTTACGCTCGAAAGTTCCCGGCGTTGAATTTTTGCAATACAACAAAGTACAAGGTCAGCCCTTTACAACCACCGAACTAGAAGAACATTTCATTACATTATTGAAATAAGCATTTCATTTTACATTTCAACTATATGGAAACTCAAGAAACGACAAAAATACAATATACTGCCAAAGATTTTAAAAGCGATCAATACGTACGCTGGTGTCCGGGTTGCGGAGATTACGCTGTTCTCAGTTCATTACAGAAAGTAATGGCCGAAATTGGCATTCCACCTCACGAGACCGCTATTATTTCGGGGATTGGATGTTCGTCACGTTTATCTTATTATATGAGCAGCTATGGGTTTCACACCATTCATGGGCGTGGAGCAGCAATTGCAACAGGTGTAAAAGTAGCAAATCCAAAATTAGCCGTTTGGCAGATTACCGGCGATGGCGATTGTCTGGCAATTGGTGGAAATCACTTTATTCATAGCGTACGCCGCAATGTGGATATAAATGTACTCTTATTCAACAACCAGATTTACGGATTAACCAAAGGTCAATACTCTCCGACTACTAAAAAAGGATTTGTCACAAAATCATCTCCATTTGGAACGGTTGAACGCCCGTTTCGTCCGGCAGAATTAACTATGGGAGCCAGAGGCACTTTCTTTGGAAGATTGCTTGATGTCGATTTAAAAACATCGCAAATGACCATGCTGGCAGCTGCCAGACACAAAGGAACTTCCATAGTGGAATGCCTTGTAAATTGTGTAATTTTCAATGATGGTGCTCACAGTTGGTTGGCCGAAAAGGAATTCAGATCCGATAGAACTATCGTGTTGGAACATGGAAAATCTATGATTTTTGGAAAAGAGCTAAACAAAGGATTGGTGCTTGATGGCTTTAATCTGAAAGTGGTTACTATTGGAGAAAATGGTATTACTGAGAAAGATATTCTTGTTCATGATGCTACATGTGAAGATACCACATTTCAAATGAAGCTTGCTTTAATGGAAGGTCCTGCAATGCCGATAGCTTTGGGCGTAATCCGCGATGTAGTTGAAGAATCCTACGATGAAGGAGTTACAAATCAGATTGCAGAAATACAGGCAAAATCGAAAATTAAAACATTTGACGATTTGATTTCTACCTGTGAACAATGGGAAATTTAAAATATGTTGTTAAATAATTAAAAAACCGGTGTTGGCTATGGCTGGTATCGGTTTTTTTTATAACCCATGAAAAATGAAAAAACTAATTATATTCATTGTATTTGCATTTTCAATTTCGGTTTCAGCTCAAACCGATGAAAGAGGTTATTTGGTAAAAGTTGGGGACAAAGCACCTAACTTCAGCCTGAAGTTGATAACTGGTAAAACAGTCAAACTTTCGGACTTAAAAGGCAAAGTAGTGATGTTACAGTTTACAGCCAGTTGGTGTGGTGTTTGCCGTAAGGAAATGCCCTTTATCGAACGTGATATTTGGCAAAGACACAAATCAAATCCTAATTTCGCACTTTTGGCAATCGACCGTGATGAACCCCTTGAAACTGTAAAAGATTTTGCAAAGGCTATACCAATTACTTACCCGATTGGATTAGACCCGAAAGCAGATATTTTTGCATTGTATGCCTTGCGTGAAGCTGGTATTACACGGAACGTGATCATCGATAAAACCGGTAAAATTGTATTATTAACAAGACTATACAACGATGAAGAGTTTTTAAAAATGACAAAAATGATTGAGTTTTTATTGAAATAATTATAAAATTGATCTATATTCGATTAACATTTTGCAATGAATTTATTTTACAATTATTTTTTTTAAATAGCTACCCATTTCTGTAGTAACTTTTATAATACACATTCCATTTGGCAGATTTGAGATATTATATTCTCTTTGATTATTCCCTATTTGTACCATATCAAAATAATGCTTTGTTAGCGGATTTCCCGACATGTTAATAAAAGTGACAATCGCATTTATGCTTACCAAAGAACGAATACAAACTATAATCTTCTCGTCGGCTGGATTTGGATATGCTTCAATCGATAGCATACTCTTTTTAAAGACATTTACATTCACAACATCATCTGAAGCAACAGTATATATTCCTTCCGAATATCTTTTTTGAGCCGGAATAGTCCCTGAATTAAGCATATTATTTATACCAATACTGGGCCATCTATCATTAATATTCCAAAACAAAGGCGTGGATGACAAATAATACGAATTATCATTTAGCTCGGATGAACCAGAAGGAGTTATGGTACCATTCATATTGTTACCGTAAAGAAAATTTTTAGAACCAAAAATAATACTAAGCCCGTTTATAAGACTGCCGGTAATTTCATTTCCAACACAATTAGAATTATTTGTAAGTTCGGATACTATAAAAATACCATAATGTTCAATTCTGTTTCGAAAAAAGGTATTATAAGGACCAGAAGGACCATTGTAATCGTCAATTATTAAATTCTGGACAATGTTACTCTCGAACAAATTAGCATAAGAATAATGACCGTGTAATGATATGTCACCTGCAAAATCACTAGGATATTCTCCCTTTCCGTTTCTATAAACATCGGTTGAATAATTATAAGCAAACACATTGCCATTGGCTCCGTCTTTTGTCATCATGGCATGACGCAAATGTTTAAATATATTATTAGAAACCAGACATAACCCTGAATGACAATCTATTGTAACTCCATATCCTTTTGTTCCAACACCGTCATACATTATTGCATCGTGAAAATACGAACCGGAAATTTCTATGTTGGAGCTAAGACTTATTTTACAATGACTACCCTGGCTTTTATTACTTTCAATGCCTAATACCCGACAATTCACAGCATAATTAAAATGGATATTAAATCCTTTTGCATCTTTTGATTCATTAACTCGTTCGATATTTAAATACTCTATACTGATTTGCTTCTTTGGATTAATTACCTGTATTTCCGGGTTCAGCCATGGTTCAAAATTTAATCTAAGCTTGTCATCAAGAAAAAGTGTATCACCACTTAAATATTTAATTTTTGTTATCTGCCCAACAACTTTCATTTTGGCATTAGATTGATCTACATCCCAACTTCCATTATCCTGCCGTATTTCCACATAGTCATCCTCCTTAAAAAGCGAGATATCTTTTACTACAATTTTATAAGAATCTTTATTGAAACCCGAGACAATTCTCGTATAAACACCTTTGCCTGAACCATATATTCCAAAACACTTACTCGTGCTATTAATTTTAATAAAAGTTGTATTAGAGCCAGCACCTCTAATTGTCACCGAATCAGGCAAATCGATACCTGATTGCAAAAAATAGCTGCCTGCAGGAAAATAAACAATGCCATAATGTCCATTTAAAGATGCAATCGCGTTGTTTATTGCTTTTTTATCATCAGAAATCCCATCTGCAACTGCTCCGAAATCCATTACATTTACAAAATATTGTGGTTGTGCTCCATGAGAATGATATCCTGCTTTATCCCATTCTACCCTGTTGGTACTAGGAATTACTTTTGCCTGAACAGTGATAAAAATAGCAATCAAAAATATGAAGATATGAGTTCTCATAGTCTATTACTTTAATTTCAAATTATCTTTCGGAAAATAAAATCTCACATTCTGTGAGTTTTAATACGAAATGATTTTAAATATCCATTTTTAAAAACGTTCAAAAATAAATCTTTCATTGATTCAAAAATATCATTGTTCTTAAAAATAATTACATCATTAAACTAATAAAAAAACGGCTCTATAACGTTTTGTGTGGGTAAAATATTTTCTAATATTTACTCCGTAGGAGTTTTCAATGCATATGGCACATTCCGTTTTTTTTTTTCGGAAACCCCCAGATTCATCTGGGGGAAAGTGAAATAAATGATTACAAAACCTCATAGAGGTTTCCCACTATTATATGACTTAA
>JAAFGX010000004.1 GCA_010365115.1 Paludibacter sp. | reverse complement strand
TGTATGCCTTCCGCAAGCGGAATTTGCAATCGGCATTAACAACAGTATACATTTAAAACAGATTGGACTGTTTTAAATGTACAGTTGGTATTATTTCTACTTTTAGACTTTAAAAGTCTATTCATTTTTATGGTTCTACCCTTTTTAGTGTGTTCCACGATAAATCGGGATGTTCCATTTGCGTTTTTAAACAAGTAATAAGGTTAAGATTGTGTGGGTACTCTTTTCTCTTATGTAACTACTTTTTACACTCCTGTTTATCAATGATTTGTGTTTTTGGTATTTTTTCTATAGTTACTTTTATTGGGGCTTTTTTTTATATATTGAGGGACTACTAAGGTTAATTTCAAAAATAAGGTTTTAAAGATCCTATTTATATTCAAATCAAATGATTAAGCTTTATTTATTAGAAACCTTATTTTTTCTTCTTTTTAACCTTAGTTGAAAAACAAGTCCCAGTAAACAAACCTTATTTATATTAAACTAAAATAATCACCCACACGGTTTGCGGTAGAACCATATTTATATTATCAAATATAGTTATAATTATTTATATATCAATGAACTATTGAGATTATTTTAATGCATTTATGTAAATATTTTAAAGTCTAAAAGTAGAATTATGCATTATTAATTACTTATTATTCCGATTATAACCGAATAATCTATTCTCTTTAATATGTTCGAATACTTTTTCCGGAACATAGTTAATCAGACTTTCATCCCCGTTATCAATCAAGGTAGAAATGTATTCGGAACTGATTTCAAGATTTTGTGGCGGAATGCTTTTCAAAACAAGGATTTTTTTCGTTGCCATCAGATATTGCCAGAGTAATTTGTTTGTTTCCGAAAAATGAGCATCTTCGGGATAAATCACTTCACCCGTATTCATATCAATGTAAGGATACAAATACATCTTGACATTTTCCTGAAATAAAGCTCCCGTAGCCTCCAATAAACCACCCCGTAAATCGGTGTAATTTGAACTGTCCAGTATCTTATCAAAAGTTGGTAATCCAACAACCAACCTGAGTTTTATCAGTTTAAACTGAGTAAAATATTTTACCAGTTGAAAATAACGGTAGAATTTAGATACCATAACGCTTTGTCCCATCATATTCAGCAGGTCGACACGATGCAAAAAATCTTTTTCATCCACTTCTTCGTCGCACATCAAGTATTTTAATGAAATCTCGCAAAAGGCAATGGTATTGTCCGGTTTATAATCTTCATCCCGTTTGAAATTTGCCAAACTGTCTTCAATAAATTCCATTCCTAAATTATTGATCGGTCTGAAATATCCACGCAGCACTATCACATTTTTTTTATACAACATATCTCCGGGTTGTTGAACTTTGCCCGATTGGTCGAACATAATAGCCGGAGTCATGTCATTGCTCACCAACATTAAGTTCAGCAAACGGTTGTCACACCATTTCAGGTCAGGTCCTTCAACATAAATGTAATCAATCTCCACCCTGTCAACATCTAGGTTGTCGAGTAACGTTAACAGTATTTTTCGAGGGTCTTCCCATTGAAAAAGTCCACCGTGAATTAAATTGATACCCAAAGCACCAAGCGTATATTGTTGCAATAAGGTATCGTTTTCATGCAGCTTTACATGAATATAAAACTTATTCGGATGGTAGCGGTCACTACCTTCCACGGCAATTCCCAGCCACCCATTTCCCTGATTGGTCTTCGAGAAATTAAGCGTTTCGACCGTATTGGCAAATGCAAAGAATTTCTGATTGTTTTTTTTATCCAGTATATTTATGAGTTCATCGTATTCATAATCTACCATCTTTTTTACCCTGTCTTCCGCCACATAGCGGGAAGGAGTTCCCTGATTGTAAAAATGATCACTAAAAAGTTTATCGTATGCCGAGATCGATTTGGCAACTGTATTGGATGCTCCACCTGCCTGAAACAAATGGCGTGCGGTTTCCTGACCTCCACCTATCTCGGCTATGGCTCCATAAAACAGGGAATCCATATTGATATGTAGTGATTTTTCTTTAATGCTCAAGTTGTTTGCCATATTGATAAGATGATTTTTTGATTTTTTGTCTTGTCTTTGAGTCAAGCGGAATGTTGTTTTACTTTCTAACAGTTAAATAGTTTATATGTTCACACCTTAATTAATAGTTGTGTGTATTAACAACCAAAAAGTACCCTGCGGATTATTTCGCTTGCGAACTTTTTTTGTGGCTCTCCTTAGTTTTTTTAATAGGAAAGTCTGTTGAAATCATATGATTAATGCACGGGGGAGACTTCATTTACTACAATTAAGAATCATATAGTTGAAGTTTAAAAAGGAATTTACATTTTTGTGATGAGATATCAAGGCATTAATTTTTGATTAAAAATTTAATGTGTGGTACTATAACGAATTAATATAGAATAGCCTATTCAGTGGGAGCAGAATGCTCTGTTATCAATGTTGTGTTTTTGTCATTATAAAAGTAAATCGATATAAATTAACATTAAATGATATGAATTTAATTTTAATATGTCCATTTTATATCTAGTTTGATATTATTTCGTAACTTTACCCTCGAAACAAAATTTTAAAACTAAAAAATTATTCTTATGAATGTTGAACAAGTTATTGACAATTTAAAAAAACGATTCCCTAACGAATCAGAGTATCATCAGGCTGTAGAAGAGGTTTTGCATTCTATTAAAGAAGTGTATAATGCACATCCTGAATTTGACAAACAAAATATTATCGAACGAATTTGTATTCCGGAACGTATTTTCACATTCCGTATTAGCTGGGTTGATGACAAAGGTAATGTGCAAGTGAACATGGCTTATCGCATTCAACACAACAATGCCATTGGTCCATACAAAGGCGGCATGCGTTTTCATGCTTCAGTTTGTCCATCCATCCTCAAGTTTTTAGCTTTCGAACAAACATTTAAAAATGCACTTACTACACTCCCAATGGGTGGTGCAAAAGGTGGCTCTGATTTCAATCCAAAAGGAAAATCAAATGCAGAAGTGATGCGTTTTTGCCAGGCATTTATGGTTGAATTGTGGCATCATATCGGACCTAATACCGATATTCCAGCAGGTGATATTGGTGTTGGTGGACGCGAAGTGGCTTACATGTATGGCATGTATAAGAAATTAGCTCGCGAAAACACAGGGACATTTACAGGAAAAGGTATTGAATTTGGTGGTTCATTAATTCGTCCAGAAGCAACTGGTTACGGAAATATCTATTTTCTAATGAACATGCTTAAACGTAAAGGTATTACTGATCTTAAAGGACAAGTAGTAGCAATCTCTGGTTCGGGGAATGTGGCTACTTACACTGCCGAAAAAGTTATTGAATTGGGTGGTAAAGTAATCACTATGTCTGATAGCAATGGTTACATTTTTGATCCAAACGGTATTGATAGCGAAAAATTAGCTTACATTTTAGATTTGAAAAATCTATACCGCGGACGTATCAAAGAATATGCTGACAAATATCCAGGTGTAAAATATGTTGAAGGTGGTCGCCCATGGGCTGAAAAATGTACGATTGCTTTGCCATCGGCTACACAAAATGAATTGAATGGCGATGATGCAGCCATTTTAGTGAAAAATGGTTGTATGGCCGTATCGGAAGGTGCAAATATGCCATCCACTCCTGAAGCTGTAGAAGTATTCTTGAAAAACAAAATCCTTTACGGACCAGGTAAAGCAGCTAATGCTGGTGGTGTATCTGTATCAGGGTTGGAAATGAGCCAAAATTCATTGCGTTACAGTTGGTCAAAAGAAGAGGTAGATGCAAAATTAAAAGATATTATGTCTGCAATTCACGAGTCATGTGTGAAATACGGTACAGAAGCCGATGGTTTTGTAAATTACGTAAATGGTGCTAATATCGCAGGATTTATGAAAGTTGCTAAAGCTATGATGGCGCAAGGTGTTTTGTAGAATAAGGTCAAATTAACATCAAATAAATATTAAATTAAAAATGCTCGATAATTTATTGAGCATTTTTTAAGGCTTAAAGGGGAGAAACGTATTTTTATTTGTTAAAAACATGATGAACTATTTCTCTTAGTTGTTTCATTCACTCAAACATTTTTGTGTCCTGCCAACGACAAAAAAAAGAGTGAATGAAACTATAGTGACTGAATATTATCCTTCAGCTTTTGAAAACCGGCCCTTTTGATAGCCGATTGCCGAAAAGTGGTATTAAACTCTTTTTCGGAGAGATGCAGCCATGTTTGTTTGTCCCATTGCAGCATATCTTCTGCCGGCAAGAGTTCGGCGGTAGAGTTTGGTTTTGCCCATTTTTTATTCCACGGACATACATCGGCACAAATATCGCAACCTATGGCGCAGTTAGATAATTTATCAAGAAATTCTGCGGGTATATCATTTTTACTTTCTATGGTGAGGTAAGAAATGCAACGGCGGGCATCTAGTGTTCCGGCAGTCAAAGCATGGGTTGGGCAAGCATCAATACATCGGGTGCACGTTCCGCAACGTGGGACGACAGGGGAATCATACATGGTTTCGATATTGAGCATTAGTATGCCAATAAAAGTGTAGGATCCGAATGTAGGGTTGATTAATTGGGTGTGTTTGCCAATCCACCCTAAACCGCCACGCTCCGCCCAACGACGTTCGAGAACGGGAGCCGAATCGACGAACAAATGTTGGTGATTGTGCGAAACACATTCGGCACCATAAGTTGTTGTTATTTTCTGTTCTAAGGCTGTTAGTTTTTCCTTTAAAACGGCATGGTAATCGATGGCAGAATAAGCATATTTGGCAATTTGCGGCGCTAAGGGCTGTTGCTTTCCCGCTGGATAGTAATTCATCAGCACAACCACTACCGACTTGCACCCCGGCACTAAAATTCGAGGATCGGTACGTTTTTCAAAATTACGCGCCAGGTAGTTCATTTCACCGTGATTTCCGGCATCAATCCACGAACGCATAAATGCTGCATCTTCGGCTAAAAATCCGGCTTCAGCAATACCACACGCATCAAACCCGAGCGAAAGTGCAGTGTTTTTGATAAATTGGTTCATGGCACAAAATATTTCGTTTGACTGTATCGACAATTCATTTAAGTAGTTACAAGTAGCCCTCTAAATCCCCCGACCTCTTCCGTCCTTCGGACACCTTCTCCAACCTCACCCCAACCCTCTCCATTTGGAGAGGGAGAAAAAAGAGAAGGACAAAGGAAAATAGTATTTGGGGACTTAAAGACCAAGTTTGCATATTTAGAGAAAATCAAATCTAACTGTTAAAGTAATCGAAGATATCTGACCCCGTTCTACGGGATTTTCCATTTGCGTATTTTGCGCCTGTCTGCCGATAGGCAGGTTCAAAAATCTTCGTTCAAAAAGTTTGTTAGTTACGAGTTACAAGTCTTATTTCTGAAAGTTATTCCAAAACAACCTATCAATAATAATTTTCAATTACTTACAAAAACGTATGTTTGATTTATTTCAATAAATAAGTAATGACGTAGTAAGATTACAAGTCAGTTTCTATTGCTTTAATTAAACTTGGATAATTCAAATCGCGAGCCACTAACTCACCTTTTCTATTCATTAAAAACGTGGTAGGTATTGAAGTAATATTGTAAGTGGAGATGTATTTTGTATTTGGTCCCTCTTGGTCACGCACACACACCCATGGTATATTTGCAATGGATTTTTCCCAAATAAGTTTATTTCGGTCCAACGAAATCTGGTAAATCTCGAATCCGCGACCATGATATTTGTTATATAATTCCCGTAGTTGAAATGTATAAGACACACTTTCTTTACTTTCGTAAGCAGAAAAATCGATCAAAACCACTTTTCCTTCGAGCTCCGAAAGCTTTCGGTTAATATTATTTTTATCGTTTAAAGAAATATCAATGTATCCTTTACCGGATTCTTCCATTATTTTATTCCACACCTCTTTATCCTTTGATTGTCGTTCGGTTTTTATGGCATCCATTACCAGGCTGTATAAGTTTTTAGAACGATCGTATTCGGGCATAAACGTATTGTAAGAAGTAGCAACAGCAGCACAATAGGGTTTGTCAGCCTTATCATAAGGCGAAAACAGATAGGTATTATTTACTTTTTGATAAATGGCAAAGTAAGCAGCAGCCGAACGTGGATTCTGAAGAATCAACTTACGAGCCATTTCTTTATGAGTATCTATTTCCTTTTTAATCAAATCGATTTGGAAAGCCCGCTCATCCGAACTCAAATTGTTGGATAAATTATTGACTTTCTGCTGGATTTGCATGACCGATTTACGCAAAGTTTGAATTTGCAACGATGTGGTTGAGCCAATCAACACATAATCGGTAGCAAAATTCGCAGCTTGTGTTTCAAAAGATATTTCTTCGCAAGAATCTACAGCAAAAGTGATGGTTTTATTATTCAATCTCAAACAATAAAAGTCGGGGTATGCCGGTCTTTCCGATTTAAAACTGAATTTACCGTTTTCGTTGAGTTTTACCGAATCAAGAACAGTTGTTTTCAGTAATCCGGTATGTTCGAAGTATAGCATTTCACCACTGGCATTTTTAACCGTGCCATCTACTTTAAACCGATCATTTTGATTACAGGAAACCAGTGCTGCAATAATAAAAAGTAAAAGAAATATATTTTTCATGTAAATAATAGATTTGTATAAAACACATCAACCTCACCTTCTGCAGATGAGGTTGAGAGCATTTAATTGGTTTTGAAAGTGTATTGTACTTTCGATAATTGTTCGTTGGCTTCTACAATTTTTGTCTTCAGATTTTCTTTGTAAAGTGCTAGTTTCGTTTGCAATTTTTCATCACTGACTGCCATCATTTGAACGGCCAGAATAGCTGCATTAAGCGAGGCGTTAATTCCCACCGTTGCTACCGGTATTCCGGGAGGCATTTGCACAATTGCCAACAGCGCATCCATTCCATCGAGCGATGCATTAATAGGCACACCAATTACCGGCAAAGTAGTCATAGAGGCAATTACACCAGGCAAATGAGCTGCCATTCCTGCCGCAGCAATTATCACTTCAATGCCATTTTTTCGGGCATTTGTGGCAAATACTTCTACTTCGCGCGGCGTACGATGTGCCGAAAGCGCATTTATTTCGAATGGTATTTCGAATTCATTTAATAAAGCTGCAGCCTTTTCCATTACAGGCAAATCGGATGTGCTGCCCATAATTATACTTACTTTTGGTTTCATAACTATTATATAATTTTTTTTATTAAAATAACCCCTAACCCCTGAAGGGGAATTAAACTAGCATCGTCTCGTATTTTTAGCTTAAGTTTGCTCTAAAAGATGCAAATAATGTCTTCAAGTTACTTTTCGGTAAGAGATTAAAGGGAGATAATTGGGGATTTGCTATAAACTATTTTACGCTCCAATCAATGCTTCATATTCGGCAGCTGTTAATAAATCGCTAAAGTCTGAAGCATCTTTCAACTCTACTTTCACAATCCAGCCTTTACCATAAGGATCATCATTCACCAATTCGGGTGCGTCTTCCAGTCCTGTATTAAATTCAACTACTTTACCATCAACCGGCAAGTACAAATCCGAAACAGTTTTAACCGCTTCGATGGTTCCAAAAACATCTCCTTTAGAAAGTGTTTCGCCCACCGTTTCTACTTCAACAAAAACAATTTCACCTAATTCGACTTGTGCAAAATCGGTAACTCCCACAAATGCATGAATTCCTTCGAAACGAATCCATTCGTGTTCTTTTGTGTACTTTAGTTCTACTGGTACGTTCATAATAATGTTTTTAATATGTTTGTTTAATAATGAGTTTCTACTGATATGCTTTATTCTACTGTTTTTGAAGGAGAATCAATATTTATCTTGCAATGAACGGGATAGTGGTCTGAATAATCCACTGCATCCGACTTAAAATCAACAACTGAGAATGCATCGGAATCATATAGAATATAATCAATTCTAAAATGATAGAATTTATCGTTGAAAGTCCATCCAAATCCAGTTCCGGTTTCCGAAAAAGCATCCTTGAGATTACCTTTCACCGTGGTGTAAGCGTAGGAAGAAGGCACATCATTAAAATCGCCACATGTAATGACTTTATAAGGTGATTCATCAATAACATTTGCAACAGCATCGGCCTGAAATGCCCTTCGCTTATATGCAACCGCAAGTTTACGGGACAAATGACGTGTAATTCCTGTCAGATTTTCAGTGTCAAATTTATCTTTTAAACTCAAGGGCATTGCCTTGTCTTTTTCGGTAATTCTATTGGACTCAAGATGATTATTTACAAAACGTATTCTTGTTCCCTTTACATTTATATCAGTATAAATTGATGAATTAAAGTTGGCCGGATATTCTATCGTCTTTTTTAATAAAATAGGATATTTTGAAAAAGTTGCATTCCCACTTCGTCTGGAACCTTCTCTCAATTTAAATTCAATATGTTTATAGGGATATTTATAAAAAATCCGTCCAATATCATTATATGTGAAATACTCTTCCAAATCACTAACGGCAAACTCTTGTAAACACACAATATCAGCATTAGAATCCAAGATGTATTGTATTACCTTGTTCGGTTTCTTTTTAGTATGTTTTTTCAGCGAACCACTTCCCATTGTATTAAATGAAAGAATACTAAAAGAATTATTAAGTTCAATGCTCTTTTTTTTTCCTAGATGAATTGGAAAAGTATTGCTAATTTCAGCAGAAGAATAAAGCAATAGGCTTAAAGAAATTAGAAAAAACCACTTGCGAACCAGTAGCCAAAAAACAACAAAACCAATATTGACGGCAATTGCTATCGGAAAAATGAGCGTAAAATAAGCAGGGAAAATAAATTTTTCAGGACTTATTACCGTCCCAAGCAAACTCATAAGCATAAAAAATGCTGCTACAAAATTTGAAGCAAGCATAATCCATTTTATAATGAGTTTTCCAATCATGAATGGTTTAATTCATAACTTAAAATTTATGAATCACTTTTTATTTCCTTGTTCAAATAATTGTTTTTTTTCTTCGGCAGAGAGACTTTGATATCCTGATGTTTTTATTTTATCAAGAATTCGATCAATTTCAGCTATTTTTCGAGCTTTAAAAGCATTGTAATCGGCATCACTCATTGGTTTGCCCTGTCTGTTCGGGTTAGGCTTAACCTTCAGTTTACGAGGCTTAAACAAATCGGAGATTGTATCCAATATCCTGTTCAATCCTTTTGTAATATCTTTACCCTGACGCAAAGATACTATAAATAAGTAACCTGCCAAAGCACCACCTAAATGAGCAACTTCTCCACCTGCATTGGCTGAAGTCATCCCAAATAAGCTAGTTAAAACAACCACTAAAGCTATGAATTTGAGTTTCACACCACCCAAAAGTAAAAGTTGCATTTCCAAATTTGGTGATTGAATAGCTGAGGCAACAATTATTGCCATTATTGATCCAGAAGCACCTAAAAGTATACTGTAGGGTAATGATGCAGCATAAAAAGGAAACAGATTAAAAGCTAGAACATAAAATAATGCAGCTACCAACCCACCCACGAGATATAAACCAACTAATTGTTTCTCGGAAAAATACATTAAAAATATCTTACCGAACCAAAAAAGCGTCAACATATTGAAAAGGAAATGCATAATTCCTTCATGTAAAAACATGTAGGTCAATGGAGTCCATGCACGATACAACAATTGGGTTAAATCTGCAGGGATGGCTAAATAAGGCAGAATAAAGCTACCGGAGATATTAAAAAGTTGAAGTATAATAATCAACAGTTTAAGTACAACAAAAAAAGCGGCATTGATGTATATCAATTTAGTAAGGGAATTTCCCTGTCTAAATGTTTGTTTTATGTTATCCAACAGATTCATTATCAGTTATCTTTATTTTTTGTATTTATTCAAAATTGTCTTTTCTTTTTCCAATATAAAATCAAAAATGCTCCAAACAACATTCCTCCCAAGTGAGCAAAATGAGCCACACTGTCACCTGAGAACCGAGCCACACCCAAAAATAATTCGGCCACACCATATATCAATACAAAAATACGTGCTTTGATAGGAACGGGGAAAAAGAGCAACATAAGCTTTACTTCGGGGAAAAGCCAACCGAATGCTAATAACAATCCGAAAACAGAACCCGAAGCACCTATAGTTACGGGTAAATCTAGAAACATTTTTTTCAAGCTGATGATGGCTGGAGCATTAAATGTCCTGAGATCGCCCATTCGGAAATAACGACTCAATACATCCTGAAATGGAATTAAACCTTCGCCTGAATTTGCAGCAATAGCATCATTCATTGCCACAACCATCGAATGATACTCGAAAGACCAAAATAATTGTTGAATAATCCCGGCACCTACGCCCGTTACCAGATAGTAAAAAAGGAAACGCTTCGTTCCCCACATTTGTTCCAAAACTCCTCCAAACATATACAAGGCAAACATGTTGAAAAAAATGTGACCGAAACCACCGTGCATAAACATATAGGTTACGAGTTGGGCCGGATTAAATTTATCGGAAGCCCAGTAATGCATTCCTAAAATATCGGTAAGATCTACATTCAGTCCCCACTTATTAAAAAAGCCAGGAGTGACCAGAGTTGCTAAAAACAGAATAATGTTTATTGCGATTAGATTTTTTACAACAGGAGGAATTGAATTAAGAAAAGAGGGTCTATAATTATTCATTTTAGTAGAGTTATTTTGATGTTTAAAAACAAAATTTTAAAAAAATGCGCTTAATAAGTTACTTTAATTCATTAAACCGTATGAAATTTCGTAAATATAATATCTCGAAAGTTTTTTTTTTTCAAAAATGCCCGTAAAAACTGCATTCTGTCACACAAAAGTAATGAAAATATCACCAAAAATATGTTTTCTAACATATTTTTTGAAAAAGTGTAAAAAAAACTGATATTTTTTAATATAAACGCTTGTATATTATAATCAAACCATTACATTTGCAATATCAAAAATTTATGTTTATTGTTTCTAATAAAAAAAAATCAAAATCTTATGAACAAAGCAGAATTAATTAATGCCATCGCTGCTGAAGCAGGTCTTAGCAAAGTAGATGCAAAAAAAGCACTAGATGCAGTTGTAAAAAGTGTATCTGACGCCCTTGTATCTGGCGAAAAAGTAAGTCTAGTAGGCTTCGGAACTTTCTCAGTTGCTGATCGTGCAGCTCGTCCCGGTATAAATCCAGCTACTAAACAACCAATCACAATTGCAGCTAAAAAAGTTGCGAAATTCAAAGCCGGAGCTGAATTGACAGCTGCTGTAAACTAAGATTAAGCGCATTGAATTACAAAAGGAAGGAATATTTTCATATTCCTTCCTTTTTTGGTGTGCCGAGCATGGTAGTAAGCTAACAGGATGTAAGTTCCTGTATGTGCCGAGTTGTCGCACAGAAATCTGATACAAGGCTCAGAAAGAGAGGGTAACCGAGCAATGGATTGGATACGCCCGAAAATCAACCTTGTTGGGAGTTCTGCTTTATATTATTATTCTGGTTTGAAAAGTGTAACTTTAGTAGTGCAATTAAAACAATTGGTAGCAGGTACAGATGGCGTAGTATTAAGTATTCTGGTTAATATTCCTGCCGGTTTAACTCATGGACAATATGATTTGACATTAACCAATGTAATTGTATCAAACTCTGCCAGGCAAAATGTTGTAACTATAACAAGCAATGCTGTGCTTACTGTAAATGGAGTTTGTACAGGATTGAGTGATGTAAAACCTGAGATACTTATAAAAAAATTGGAAAACGAAATATGTGTGCAATCCAATCAGAAATGTTCAATTCAGATTTTTGATATGCAAGGGAAGTTTTTTTTTAAAGATAAATTCTGTGTCTGATAAAACCTTTATTCCCCTTTATAAGAATTTCGCTGGAATAGCGAAAATAACTACTAATGGAGCTCTAATGGTAAGAAAAATTATGATGTAAATGTTTTGTTGCAAAATGTAAGCTTTAAAAGAAAATCCTTTTCTGAATTCATTCAGAAAAGGATTTTCTTTTTTCCACTTCAGGGGTTAGGGGTTCTTGTTTTCTTCACTTTTTCCTCATTTTTCGCAATAAAATCTTTCCAACCCGTGTAAGCTTTTTCTGAAGTAGGTTTTCCTAATTGCAGAAAATGACAATATGCAGCAGCCAATCCGTCCGTGGCATCTAATTGTGGTAACATATTTTCTTGAGGAATTTTCAGATAACGTCGGAGCATATCTGCCACTTGTTCTTTAGAAGCACTACCGCTGCCGGTTATTGCCATTTTTATTTTCAATGGAGCATATTCAGTAATAGGAATGTCGCGATATAAAGCTGCCGACATGGCCACTCCCTGTGCTCTACCAAGTTTGAGCATGGATTGTACGTTTTTCCCGAAAAAAGGAGCTTCAATAGCTAAATGATCGGGATGAAATTCGTCAATAAGCGATAAGGTACGGGCGAAAATCCGTTGCAGTTTAAGGTAATGATCTTTGTACTTTTTTAAGTCGAGCACGCCCATAGCCAGCATTTCGGTTTTATTTCCGTTTACTTTTAAAATTCCGTAGCCCATTATGGTCGTTCCGGGATCAATACCTAAAATGATATGTTCTTTTGTCATAAATTATTCAACTATGTCCAGCACGGTGGTAAAGAAAATGACTTCAGTTCCAAATTCCTGATCACATTTCTCTTTAAAAATAGAATTGAATTCCTGATTCCATTGCTTGAGAGCTCGCATATCATTTACGTGGAATTGAACAGAAAACGAAGTACCCTCTTGTTCTGCACTAGTAATTACTCGTGCTACCTGTGGTTGAGAAAAATAGCCTGATTCGAGCATGAAAGGAATGTGCTGTTCACGAACCCAAACGAGCCAGCTCGCACGTGCTTTATCGGAAACCAGATAGGTGGTATTAAATATTAACATGGTAAAAATTGAAATTTAATTTTACAAACGATAAATGGAGTATTCTTCTTGTTTTTACTCCGAATTCTTGATTTATATTTCTAAAATACTATTTCTATAATCAGTTATTTAAGAGAATATATTTTAGCAAAAGTACGCATAATTTCCAAAACTTTCTTACCTTTGCGCTGCAATTTCAAAATCATTGACGGGGGTTTAGCTCATCTGGCTAGAGCGCGACACTGGCAGTGTCGAGGTGACCGGTTCGAGTCCGGTAATCTCCACATAAAAAAAGCTTATCGGATTCCCCGATAAGCTTTTTTTTATGTCAAGAATTGTCATTTATTTTGGTTGCCAAAAACATGCTTTTGGAGATACGATGGCATCATCGGCTTTCAATTGCTTCATTGCTTTGTCTACTTCTTTGCGTTCCAAACCGGTTAAATCTACTAATTTGCCAGCATTCACAGGAACTCCCGCTTTTTTCATGGCTTCTAAAACGATTTCTTTTGTTTCCATACATTTTTAATGTTACCCCTAACCCCTTGGGGAATAGAGAAGTTACTATATTTAATCTATTGACTCTTATTCCCCTTTAGGGGTTGGGGTCATTCAATATTCTTTCTAACCGTTTTCAAAAATGCTTCCATTTTTTCTGAATCTTTATCATCGATTATCTCCAACAATGTTTTCAATTCGGCACGAATTTTTTCCAATTGATTATGTGTATGAGGATTGAATAAAATTTCCGTTAGTAAGTAATCATCTTCGCCCAGCAAGCCCTTGGCAATATCCATGTGACGTTTGAAAGTAGTTCCTGGTGCTTCCTGAGGTATCATTACCGAAGCAAAAACCAAAGTGGAAGCAAACGGAATGGAAAGTGAATAGGCGATGGTTTCGTCATGTTCGTCGAAACTGTATTCGAAAATTCGTAGTTTCAAAGAACCATACAAATCTTTGAAAAACGCTTTACCCAAGTGGTCCGATTCGGAAATAATAATGGCACTTTGAGAACTTAGATTATCAAGTGTGGCAAAGGTTGGACCGAACATGGGATGGGTAGAAACATAACGCATCCCTGTTTTTTTGTAATACTCCTGAATTCCTGTTTTTACCGAAGCGATATCAGAAATTATACAGTTTTTTGTTAGAAAAGGCAATACTTTTTGAAAAGCTTCAATTGTATATTTCAACGTAACGCAGTTGATTACCAAATCCGGTTCAAATTCACGAATTTCTTCGTATTCGGTCATGCGTAACGTGTTGAACACAAAACGCAACCGTTTAGGATTGGTGTCAAATAAAGCCACTTCATGCTGAATGCACATTACATCGGTAAGAAATGTGCCCATTTTTCCGGCACCAAGAACTAGAATTTTCATATAATAGTAAACAAGTAAACGGCTTGACAAGTAAACCAGTGTGTGGTTTCAAGTTTCACAAATTTTATTTTCAATGCAAAGGTAGATAAATTTGTGTTTATTTGCACTATTTGGGTGTTTAAAAATCCCCCATCGGGAGCTTTAGGGGGCTTTATTTATTTTTATTCCATAACTCTTATCAATTTTCAAAAATGGTATCACTGCTAATGTTGGAATGGCGCAAATCATTACCCAAATAAAGAAATGATTATAGCCCAACATATCCTGTAACCATCCGGCAATCATTCCGGGTAACATCATGCCCATTGCCATAAACCCGGTGCAGATAGCATAATGTGCCGTTTTATGTTTCCCATCAGCAAAATAAATCATGTACAACATGTAAGCGGTAAATCCAAATCCATAGCCAAATTGTTCGAAAGCTACAGCTAGATTAATAAGAATTAGATTGTCAGGCATAAACCACGATAGGTACAAAAAAGCCAAATGTGGTAATGTAATACATAATGCCATTGGCCAGATCCAGTACTTCAATCCTTTTCGGGAAGCCGCAATTCCGCCTACAATTCCTCCCAATGTAAGAGCTATTATACCAACAGTTCCGTAAACCAGACCAACTTGTCCTGTGGTCAGTCCCAATCCGCCAACTTCGCGTGCATCAAGTAAAAAAGGAGATGCCATTTTCACCAACATAGCTTCACCCAATCTGTAAAGCAACATAAATGTGATGGCTAATCCAACACCCGGTTTTTGGAAAAACGATTTGAAGGTATTTCCAAATTCAATAAAAATATCTTTAGGAGAATTTGTTTCGGTAGCATGATCTGAAGCAGGACGAGGCAATATGAACCGGTGGTAAATAAAAAATAAGATAAAGAAACCGGATAAAATAAAGAAAGTAATGCTCCATGCCAGTTTTATATTCCCGGAAATACCTTTGAATTCGCTTTTCACTTCATCTTTTAGTTTGTAGTCCAATTGAACAACTAAAAGGGCGGGTTTATTCCAATTGTTAGCATTGAAAACCACTCGTTCTCCGGAAGCCAGAAATATACTTTTGTCGCCACTTGCAAAACTAGAATTTAATACAACATTCTCTCCCGGTTCAGGTTTTTTTGTCAGTTTTACTGCAACTACCGCTGCATTACCGACTTTTCCATCCGTACCGGCAACTGCATCACGTTTTTCGCCAAAATTTGTTTTGATAAAATGCCCGAGAGGACCGGAAACTTTTTGATTCCACCAGGAGGCATTATCATTTTTTAGTTCTGTAGCAGTATTTTCTATTGAAACAAAACCGTTTTTCTGATTCTGTTCTAATGCAAAGGCTTTAATTTTGTTGAGCGAATCCACCGAAATATTTTTTGTATTCAACATCAAATTTTCAGGATATGCTACAAAAGTCATTGCGTCTGTTTGAGGTACATTATTTTCCGTAGTTTGCAATACAACTTCGGTTTGAGCTGTATTAGACGATTGTACGGTGAATTGTACTGGTTCTAATCCGGTAAAACTTTCAAGACTTCCTGCAATGATAATTAGCAAACCCTGTCCGGTAATCATGGCGAGCCGATAAAATGTGCTTCTGATCCCTACAAAAAATGATTGTTCCGAACTGTCTAATGCCAACATGTAAAAACCATCCGCAGCAATATCGTGTGTAGCGGAACTAAAAGCTATCAACCAAAGCACTGCCAATGTTCCCTGAAAGAAAAATGGCATTGGAATAAGAAAAGCTACGCCCGCCAATCCTGCGCCAATCAATAATTGCATGGTAACAATCCACCATCGTTTAGTTTTAATTAAATCGACAAATGGGCTCCAGAAGGGTTTTATAACCCATGGTAAATACAACCAGCTGGTGTAAAGCGCAATGTCGGTATTTGAAATGCCAAGGCGTTTGTACATGATTACAGCCACCGTCATGGCTACCACATACGGAAGCCCTTGTGCGAAATAAAGACTGGGAATCCAGGCCCAGGGGGATTTTGTTTTGTTTTTCATGTTGATTTATTCTCTTGTAACTTTTCCAAAATTTAAAACTTAGGAAAAGTTTAATTTCTAATATATTTTCTTCAATTCCGCTCCTTTGAAATAATGGAGTAAAATTTCATCGTATTTATATCCTTTTTCGCCCATCACCGCAGCGCCAATCTGGCAAAGTCCCACGCCATGTCCCCAGCCGGCACCGGTAAGTGTGAATTGTTGCGGAATGCCGTCAGTTATTTCTGATTTATCTATTACGAAAGCCGAACTATATAAATGTGAATTAGATAGCCACTTGCGTATTTCTAATTCTTTGCCAACAATAATCGTTACTTTTGTCCCGATAATCTCAAGTTCGATTAATCGCCCCGATTCGCCTCTTTTTACAGGAATCATATCTACTATTTGTCCAAAATCAATTCCTGAACGGCGAGCTATTAATTCAGAAATTTCTGCTTGAGTGTATTCTACTTTCCATCGATAAAAATCCGTTGTTTCCTGATCGTAATTATTCAACACCTGTTCCAACACTTTTTTATCGGTAGTGTTGCAAAAAGCCTCAGGACTTTGACGAATCCATTTTTCTGCGTTTTTCTCTATTGTCAAATCCAATTCAAAACCTTCGGGTTCAGTTGGATTATCGATAACTTTTGTAAGATACGGATAATGTTCTTCTGCCCAACAATTTTCGAAAGTTTCCGATACACCTCCACAGGATTTGGAGAAACGGGCATCACAAATTTCGTTACCAAACATCAGCATTTCGCCACGTGTTGCATCAATGGCTTTTTCAACTGCCGCAGTTGTGGCGCGCGTAATGCCCTGATAACGCTGGCAATGATCGTCGGCGCAAACATCAAAGTTAGTATGTGCATCGCGTTCGTACCATTTAATAAAGTTTGTAGTTTGTAGTTTGTAGTTTGTAGTTTTGAACTCAGTTTTTTGTCTAACATCTTGGTTCTTGGCTCTTGATTCTTGCAAGGGAGAAAGCAACCAACTTCTCGAAATAACGGCATGTGCTTTCAGCAGTTCATCGGAGGCAGTGGCGCTCATTTCGCTGGAGATTACACTGGTGAGGTAATTTTCCACCCCAATTCTGTTGATGGCTGTAATGTTTCCATTTTCAACTATCAACTTCAATGCTCCTTTAAAACGTTGATTTTCCTTGCGTTCCCAATGAAAATTAATGCCGATAACCACATCTATCAAATCGAACGAAGCATCCTCGTTAGTTGGTTCAAAGATAATTTCATCTAGATTTTCTCCATCAAAAAATACCTTACCATTCTGGCATACAGCTTTTTGATGATTGAAATATGTTTTGCCGTTGGTAGCAATGAAAGTGCCATTGAAAATGAATTCAATTTCAACGGCGGTTAGAATGCCAACATGTATTATAGGTTCTGAGTGTTTCATTTATTATAATGTTACTTGTTCCAATATACTTGCCACATCATCTTTTGTAATTTTCTCAAAATGGCTTTCGATGGGCGTAATAAATATGCCACAAAGCTCAACTGTAGCCGGACTAACCATTATTTGTTTGTCACCTTCGGCGCTGTATTGCCAAGGGCGGAATGCTTTTCGAGGCAGGATAAATGTAAACCACTTTTCGTCTTCGAAAGTACACACAATATTCATCATGACCTCACACCCAACCCCTCTCCTTGAGGAGAGGGGAGAAGAGAGATGATTGTACAGCTTCTCGAATGCATCTTTTGCACTTTCAATATTAATTGATTCGATACAATAAACTGTCCGTAAATAGTTGTTGAAACTAGAAAGCTGGAACGTTCCTGATTCTACAAGCACTTCGTTATGTGTATTTTTTAAACGTTTATAATCATTCACCAATGGCAAAAAATCTTTCGTTCCTGCTTGAAAATGCATGTGATCGGGAGCGGAAGCACCACATTTAGGACCATTATAAAAAACCAGATAATTATCTAATTTTTTGGCAAGTTCCAGCATGTCTTTAAAATAAGGCAGTATTTCTTGCTCGACATGTTCTTTTCGGGGAATGGTAAAATGTTCGGGGAAAATTGGAAATGGATTGACCAAAATGGTATAATCTCCTGCGTCAATTCCTTTTTGTTCAGGAGGTAAATTCTCCAAGCATAAAAAGCATTTGCGTTCGGCAATAGTTTTGGCATCTACTTTTGCACCTGATGAAGCGATGCGAGCCGGATTAAATTGCACGTTAATTTCAAAATCTTCAAACGAAAATGATTTGGTTTTTACGGTTTTGAGTCCGGCATAATTAATACGGGCAAGTTCCCAGTTGGAAAGTTGTTTCTGGAAGAAACCCCTAACCCCTAAAGGGGAATTTAAGTTACTATCGTCTTCTTTCTTTAATTCCATTTCTATTATAAAATTGAATAATCAATTGATATATTTATTATTTCCATTTTGGGGTTGACGGCTCTTTTCTTATTCCCCGCAATTTATCCCGATATATCGGGAGGGGTTAGGGGTTTTTTTTCTCGCCTTCAATTCTATTGTCCTGATTTTATCTTTATAAAAATTATGACCATTCATTTTTACTACGTCAAGTTCGGCATCCGAATTGTCATCCCAGCGGCGACAAAGGTAAACCGATTCGTAAATTCGTCCGATTTGGTATTCGCGCGAAAAATAAAGACCCAATGCGTAATCCTCACCATAACTGGTATTTGGTACTTTTATTTCTCTTAAAACTGGTGTGTAGAAAGCACGAGGAGCACCAAGTCCATTGATGCGTAATGCGTTGTTACGTCCGTTTTCGGGCGTCCATTCTTTGTGGTCGATAAGCCCGGGCGCAATGGTTTCCAGTTTGAAATTAGTCATGGTGTACGAGCCAATCACCATGGCGCAATTTTGTTCGTAAAATGCATTGACAATAGTTTGTAATGTGTTTTCATCTTTGTACACATCATCGCTGTCCAACTGAACAGCAAATTTTCCACATTCGGTGCTATCAACTCCGGCATTCCAACATCCACCGATTCCTAAATCGTGACGGTTTGGTATTACATGAATTAATCTTTTGTCCAATTGAGCATATTTCTGAATAATTTCGGAAGTTCCATCTGTTGAAAAATTATCCACAATAATCAGGTTAAAAGCAAAAGTAGTTTTTTGCATCAACACCGACTTGATGGCATCTTCAAGTGTTTTTACTCTATTGCGAACCGGAATAATTACGGATGCTTCTACTGGAAAATCTCCTTTGTTGAATTCGATAGATTTGAATTTAGGAGCTAGATAAGCACCGATTTTTTTTAAATGATCGGTGCAAGCCGTTTCCATTTCAATTTGTACTGCACGGTTTTTTGGATCAACATAATCAAAAAGTTTTTCGCCGCTTTTTCTGATGTCGTGTTCAACTTCCGAATATAGAAATTCATTAATATGAATTAATTCTGAATGTTGTGATACTTTTAACCGCAAATTATAAAGACCGGCATGTAAGAAGTTTTCAGTTGTTTCGGCAACTGCTTTTTTTAGAATTTTTGCATCGTAGAAAAGTACAGAACCAAAATTAAAATCATCTCGTAAACTTCCTTCTTGATAATCGATTAAAGGTAGGTTTGTTCGAAGTCCTTCTGAAATCTGGTAATAGTCGGAATAAACTAGACCTGCATTTGTGTCATTTGCAATGTGATAAAAGCGCTCTAAAGCATATTGTCCCAATTCGAGAGTTGTATCTTTTGTGTAAATAAGGGAATATGCAGTATCGGACTTATCTGCGATTTTTTTTAAGGTTTCTGTGCTTTTGAACGAATCGATTTCAATGCGCTCGCAACCGGCGATTACAGTATTGTTTTCAGGGGTAGCAAGTATATATACTTTGTTTACCAATTCCGATTGCAATAAATTTTGTGCGGTTTTTTCAGCTAGTGTCAGTTCATTGTACACTATAAAGCAATTAATTGTGCCCACAACCCCTAAAGGGGAGTTGAAGTTAGTATCGTTATCCTTATTTTTCATATTGTTATGTTTTTTTCAATCAGTTATAATATTTCTTATTCCCCTTTGGGGGTTAGGGTTCTATTTGGTATTGTACAAATGCTTCAATGGCTTCGTAGGATGCTAGTCCCAATTGTGAATAAAGTTCTGCGGTTGCACGGTTTCTATCTTCCGAACGTTGCCAGAACAATCGTTCATCATTGCCCATAAATGGAGCACTTTCCATCTGAGACTGATGACGAAGAATTGCATTTCGTTTGTTTCTAAGTTCTTCAGGGCTAATAGGCACGGCCATTTCTATATGGTCAATTTCCCATTCTTTCCAGGCGCCACGATACATCCAGATTCTGCAATCTTTCATCCAATCTTCCTTTTTCATTTCATCGATTGCTGCCAGTGCGGCATCCAGGCAAACCTTATGAGTCCCATGGGGATCGGCCAAATCGCCAGCCACATATATTTGATGCGGTTTTAATTCTGCCAATAAATTTTTAATAATTTCTACATCGGCGATAGAAATTGCTCCTTTTTTTATTGTTCCGGTTTCGTAAAATGGAAGGTTTAAAAAATGTATGTTTTTCGAAGGTAAATTAATATAACGACAAGCTGCTTTTGCTTCGCCTCTACGGATGAGTGCTTTTAACTCTAAAATCTGAAGTGTGTCTAAATCTCCATCTTTTTTGTCATGAAGTAAAAACTGTTTAAACTCCTCGTATTTCGCTCCCAATACTTCGTTGTCGGTATCAAACATTTCTTTAAAACCTTTCAGGAAGGATAAAAAACGGATTACTTCGTCGTCGGCAACTGCTATATTCCCAGAAGTCTGATAGGCAACATGCACATTGTGTTTTTGATCAATTAGCCGCTTAAATGTTCCGCCCATCGAAATTACATCATCGTCGGGATGCGGACTGAATATCAGGATGTTTTTTGGATATGGGTACGCTCTTTCGGGTCGGTTGGTATCGTCTGCATTTGGTTTACCTCCTGGCCAGCCTGTAATTGTATGCTGCAAATCGTTGAAAATTCGGATGTTTACATTATAGGCAGAGCCATAAATAGCCAATAATTCACTTAGTCCGTTTTCATTATAATCCTTGTTAGTGAGTTTTAAAATTGGCTTTTTGATATTTGTACACAGCCAAACGATGGCGCGACGAATCAGTTTTTCATCCCACTCGCACGAAGTAACTAACCAAGGTCGGCTTATTCGGGTCAACTCACTGGCGGCAGATAAATCAATGCTGATTTTTACATTTGAATGTGTTTGAAGATAGGAAGCAGGAAGTGCATCAGTTATGCTTCCTTCAATAGCACTTTTAATGACGGACGATTTATGTTCGCCCCAAGCAATTAATACAACTCTTTTTGCTTTTAGAATAGTTCCAACTCCTAGGGTTACTGCACTAATTGGCACTAATTCAATACTGCCAAATAATTCGGAAGCATCTTTGCGCGATAAATCATCCAGAAGAATGAGTCGTGTTGAAGAATTTAATTGAGATCCGGGTTCGTTAATCCCAATGTTTCCAGAACGTCCAATACCTAAAATCTGGAAATCTATTCCTCCCAACTCGGCTATCTTTTGCTCGTAATTCTTACATTCATTTATTATTTGCGATTTATCAACGGTGATGTCAGGCGAATATATATTTTCCGGCAATACATCAATGTGATTGAATAGAAGTTCTTTTAATTTCCACAGACAACCTTTTGAAGTTTTATTCAATGGATAGAATTCGAATAGATTGACAAAAATGACATTTTTGAAACTTAATCCTTCCATTTTATGCAAACGGACAAGTTCGGCGTAAATCCCTACATGGGTTTTGCCATTTGTCAATCCAATTATACATTTTGCGCCGAGTGCATTTTTCTCTACAATAAGTGTTGCAATTTCATTGGCAACATGAACTGCTCCAACTGCTTCATTATCAAAAATTTCAGTGGAAATTTTCTCAAATCGGGTTACACGTGATAATTCAAAAACATCTTCTGGTTGAAAGTATTTTTTAGGAATGCGGGTTAAAGTTATATGAGAACTAAGATTTGTTTTCATGACTCTTTGTTTTTATTTGTGTCAATAATTTGATGTCAAAAGTAATAAAATATTCTCAAATCTCAAATTTAATGCAAACGTTTGCATAAAATTTCGTTATTTTGTCTTTTTTCTTTGGTCAAGTCAACCTTTTTGCTTTAATTTGTGGTGACATTTAATTAATAATAGTAAAATATATACATTATGATGCTAATTGCCGACAGTGGATCGACGAAAACTCATTGGTGTCTGAATGAAAATTCGGGTCTTGTTAAACATATTTTCACAAAAGGAATTAACCCTTTTTATCAAACAGAAGAAGAGATTACTAGAGAATTGGAATTAGTTCTAATTCCTCAATTGATAGGAATTCAGATTGATTGTATCTATTTTTATGGTGCAGGATGTTCTTTCCCTGATAAAAAAGCAATTCTAAGCAATGCATTGGGTCGATTTTTCAAAAATATTCCGATCGAAGTTCAAAGTGATTTATTGGGAGCGGCCCGTTCATTATTTGGCAATAATAAAGGAATTGCATGTATACTTGGTACCGGTTCTAATTCTTGTTTATATGATGGAAAAGATATAGTAGAGAACGTATCTCCTTTGGGATTCATTCTTGGTGACGAAGGCAGTGGAGCGGTATTAGGCAAAATTCTGATAGCCGATTGTTTGAAAAATCAGCTTTCTACAAAATTAAAAGATAAATTATTGTCAGAGTATAACCTTACTCCGGCTATTATTCTCGAGAATGTTTATAAAAAGCCATTTCCGAATCGTTTTTTGGCTAAATTAAGTCCTTTTTTGTTACAAAACATTGATAACCCAGCTATTTTTAACATCGTTTACAACAGTTTTGATGCTTTTTTTGTTAGAAATGTAAAGCAATATAATAATTGCGAACAAGTTTCGGTAAGTTTCATAGGTTCAGTTGCATTCTTTTTTAGTAACACACTTGAAATAGTTGCTTCGGAGCATGGATTGACAATAGGTAAAATCGTACAAAGTCCTATGGACGGATTAGTTGAATATCATAAATAACCACTAACCTGGGCAAGCCAGAACATAGAGCAAAAATTTTAGACAAATGAATAAAGACAATTTTCTTGAAAGATAATTTTATATTAAGTTGATTATCCATTATTTACAATTTTTGTAGTGTGTCAAAATAATTTATATTGTGCCAAAAGATGTATCAATTAGAAAGATTAAATACTAACGTGAAATAAGATTATTACTACTGTTATAAAAAGCATACATGATTAAAAATAAAGAATACGATACAAGTTCCACTTCCACTTCGGGGGTTAAAGGTACTTTTATAAAAGTAACAGAACAAAGTTCGCTTCATGAGAATTTGGATAAGAAATCGGTTCATGATCTGCTTTCTGAAATGAATGAAGAAGATTTAAAGGTTCCTTTGGCAGTATCGAAAGCACTGCCACAAATAGAAGAATTAGTTGAGAAAATAGTGGTGCGCATGCAAAGTGGAGGACGTATTTTTTATATGGGTGCAGGAACTAGCGGGCGTTTAGGTGTTTTGGATGCATCGGAAATTCCTCCCACTTTTGGAATGCCTCCACATTTGGTAGTTGGTTTGATCGCAGGTGGCGATGTTGCTTTGCGAAATCCGGTTGAAAATGCAGAAGATGATTTAGACAGAGGTTGGGAAGAACTTGTAGAACATAATGTAAATCAGAATGATACAGTTATTGGAATAGCGGCTTCTGGCACAACTCCTTATGTGATAGGAGCTTTACGTAACGCTCGGGCCAATGGGATACTGACGGCTTCGGTTTCGTGCAACCCTGATTCTCCAATAGCCAGGGAGGCAGAAATTAGAATTGAAGCAATTGTTGGACCTGAGTTTGTTACCGGAAGCACCCGGTTGAAATCAGGAACAGCTCAAAAGCTTATTCTGAACCTGATTACAACTGTTACGATGATAAAATTGGGGCGTGTAAAAGGGAATAAAATGGTGAATATGCAATTGTCAAATGCAAAACTTGTAGATCGGGGTGCACGTATGATTATTGACGAGTTGGGATTGAGCTATGAACAAGCCAAGAGCATTTTATTGATACACGGGTCAGTTAAAAAAGCTGTAGATGTGTTTAGATTACAAAATGGAGTATAGCTGTTTTTATGTTTTAAAACATTAATGCAAACGTTTGCAGGTTGAGCATTTTTTCGTTTATTTGCACTTCCTATTTCAAATTATTTATATTTATAACTCGTATATACAAAAAACACTCTATTACAAACAAATAAATCAGTTATATGAAAAGAATCATTCTTTTATTTGTAGTTTTTATTTGCACGTTGCAATTTAGTTATAGTCAAAAACTCACCATAACAGGAATTGTAACAGCTAAAGAAGATGGTCTACCGATAATTGGCGCATCAATAGTTGAGAAAGGAACAACAAACGGAACAATTACAAATTTTGATGGAGTCTATTCCCTTTCTGTTTCAAGCGGAGCCACATTAGTATTCAGTTACGTTGGTATGGAAAAGCTGGAAAAGAAAGTTGCTGCTTCCACCACTTTAAATGTAATACTTGCTTCCAGTGCAATAGCCATTGATGAGGTTGTGGTAACTGCTATGGGTATCAGGCAAGAGAAAAAACGTATGAACTTTGCCGTTCAAAGCGTTAACGCAGACGCTTTGACTGAAAATAAATCACCTAACTTCATCAATGCACTTCAAGGGAAAATTGCCGGTTTAAGTGTAACTAATGCGGGTGGGTCGCCCAATGCGGGAACTCAAGTAATTATACGCGGTATCTCATCGATTAATAACTCACAGAACAATGAGCCATTGTTTATCCTTGACGGTATGCCAATAGCAGGAAAAGGAAGTGCAGCTGCCGACATTAATCCCAATGACATAGAAAACGTTACTGTACTGAAAGGTGCTGCTGCAGCTGCTCTTTATGGTCAGGATGCTGCCAATGGTGTTATTATGATTACCACTAAAAAAGGACAAGTAGGTAAAATTAGTACTACGGTGAACACAAGCTGGCAATATGATATGCCTACTCGTTTACAACAACTACAAACGAGTTATGCGCCAGGCTCACAAGGCTTCTACGTGGATAAAGCCATGGGTGGCTGGGGTCCTTTATTGAACAAAGATGAAAAAATTTACAACAATGTAAATAATTTTCTAAAAGATGGTTTTTATCAAAAATACGACATTAGCCTTACAGGTGGTAGCGAAAAGTTTCAGGCATACTCTTCTGTCAATTATTCAAGAAACGATGGTATAGTTCCAAACGATTATTTGAATAAAATAGGAGTTTTACTTAAAGCCACTTACCAACCGTCTAAAACACTCGCATTTACATTCTCGGCAAATATTCAGGAAAATAGTTCTCGCTCATTCAGTTCTTCAGGAATGTCGTCGGTATATAATTGGCCTATTAACGATGATATAACCAATTATCAACTGACAAACGGCTATCCTCGTTTTCTATATTACAATGATGTAAATAAATACAGTTCACCAATGAGTCCTCTTTATTCGCGTTATAACGATTATGGAGTCAACAATAAACTACGTAATATCTTGAATGGTTCGGTCAATTGGAAACCCATAAAAAATTTCGACTTGACCGGTAGAGTTAGTTATGATACAAGTACAAGTTCCTCTGATGGTTATAGTTTACCACGCTGGGATGATTCAGTTATATTCCCAAATATAGCACAACCTGAAGCATTACCGGAGAATCCTACACCTGCTGATATTGAAAATTATGATGCAGCAATGAACAACTATCTCGATTTTTTGGATAAACAAGAAAACACCCCCTATCTCTCGAGTAAGAACGTTGAAGATATGGACAAAGATTTATTAGGTTCTTACAGTGCTTATAGTGGACGTAGCCAGTTACTTACAGCATCTGCTATAGCCACTTATAAATTAGAACTTCCCAGTGAAATTAACGTTGACTTCTTAGCTGGAACAGAGATGAGAATGCAGGAAGGTTTCTCCATGTCTAATGATGGTCGAGATTTTATTATCCCGGGCACTTACAGTTTGAGCAACACAAATAGTGCTTATCTGTATTTGAGCGACCGCACTTCTGGTCACAGTATGAAACGAATGTATGGTTATTTTGGTGAAGTTCGTGGAGATTATAAAGGCTTAGCATCACTTAGTTTAACAAGTCGTTGGGACTGGTCTTCAACCATTATCAAGAATCCGTACTATTATCCATCAATTACAGCAGGATTACTTTTCTCTGAATTGTTCGGGATGACAAGTGATGTTTTCAATTATGGTAAAATTCGTGGAAATTACGCCGTGGTTGGAAAGGACGCACCTGCTAACTTGTACGACCGGAGATTCAAACAATTTGCTACCTTCCCAGATAATGGCTATGGAATAGATCCTACTTTATCTTCTGCCGATATAAATTTACAACCAGAAATGTCTTATTCTTGGGAAGTTGGACTTGATATGCGTTTCTTTGATAACCGTACCCGCTTAGACTTAGCTTATTACTCGGTTCAAGTAGACAACCAGATTGTAACCGTTCGTGTATCACCTTCATCGGGGTATATTTTGCAGACAAGGAATGAAGGTTCAATTCGAAATGAAGGATTAGAATTTACATTAGATCAGGATATCTTTAAAACCCGTGATTTCAGATGGACGACTACCCTGAACTTTGGTTTGAATCGAGGTAAAGTTGTTAGCCTTCCTGATAACGTAGCTGAAATCACTAACGGTCAATATGGCGACATTTATCCTTCAGCCTATTTGGGAGGTTCCACTACTGGACTTTCGGGCAAGGATTATTTACGTACTGATGATGGTATAATTATTTGTGGCTCTGACGGATATCCTCAAATAAATCCGAACAAAAACCAATACATAGGGAATCGTGAGCCACTATTCCGGGCTGGTCTGTCCAATACCATCAACTACAAAAACTTATCTTTGGGTTTCCTTTTCGACGGACGTTTAGGCGGTGATGTAGTAAATGTAACAGGACGTGGTCTTATCTCGAACGGTCAAAGCAAAATGCTCGAAACTTATCGTGGAAGACAAATTGTAGTAGATGGAGTCGTGAAACAAGAAGATGGTACTTACTTGCCAAACACAAAAGCAATCACACTCGATCACCAAACCATTACCAATTACTTCAACAGTGTTAGTTCTAACTTTGTGGAAGATGGTTCTTATATTCGCCTGAGTTATGTGACCTTGGGGTACGATTTATCTAAATTTGTGAAAAAAACCGCCATCAGAGGTTTGCGTTGTACTTTCACAGGAAATAATTTATTTTTATTGACCAGATATACAGGTGCTGACCCTACATCCAATGCTAGTATTGGTGCTGGAGGTACTGGTTCGGCGGGCATCGATAATTATGCAGTGCCAAACACAATGAGTTTCAATTTTGGCCTCACTGCTACCTTTTAAAAAGTTTATTCACTCATAATATTATAAAAATGAAAAATATCCTATATATAACATTGAGTCTTCTCCTTATATTTGTATTTACCGGCTGCGATAATTTCCTAGACGTAAATACAAGTAAGGACAGCCCTACGTCAATTACAGTAGATCAGGCATTGCCTACTGCATGCTTTTATGCTTCGCAACAAGTATATGATCATGCAGAATACAGTGTTTATCTCTCACAGGCACTCACTACGCCCTCGAAAAGTCAGACAAGCAATTTTGCATATAGTGCTGGCTGGGAATTTCTCTCGATGAATCGTCATCCACAATGGCGTAGACATTTTTACGATTTAGGTGCGAACATCAATGAAATGATACGAGCTGCCGAAAAAATTGATTCGAAGAACTTTATTCTTATTGGGCGGACCATTATGCTTCAATCTACTATGTTCACGACAGACGTTTTTGGTCCTATGCCACGTTCCAACGCTTACACTTCAACTTCGCCTTCTTACGATTCGCAAGAAGAAATATACGATTGGATGTTTAAGGAAGCAGATGAATTAGTAGCATTGTATGAAAACGATGCATGGGTGAACAATGTCAACAACATCCCGATTACTGAAAAGATGGATCGTATTTACAAAGGAGACATTAAAAAATGGGGACTTTATACGAAGGCTTTACGTGCTCGTTTATGGTTACGGAAATTACCTAATTGGGAAAACACGCCTGATGTTTCCAATAAAATTGCAGGTATGGTAACTGAAATATTGAATGATCCAGATTGGGAAGAACCGCATTACCAATATACTGGTGGAACAAACGAACAAAATTGTCCATGGGGATCATCTGCACCCATTATCAATGCTTGGGAAAGTCGTGGAAACCGTTTGGCTACATCGATGCCAACTAAGTTTTTTGGATATGCAATATTAGGAGCATATCCCGATAGAAAATCTAACCGACTTTCGGCGTTAGATCCACGTGCTGAAAAACTAATGACAATGCGAGGTACAGGAGCCACCGGAAGTGAAGCTCTACGTTTCTTAGAAAGCAATATCGGCATGGAAACTTCTTTGAAAGTTACCCACTACCCCGACTTATTTGCTCCAAGCGGACATAATCCTTACACTACCAACAATGGTTACATTGCTTTAATAACAGATGAAGAATTGTTGTTTATCAAAGCTGAAGCGGAATATTGGTCAGGCGACAAACCGGCGGCTTATAATACCACCAAGCAAGCAGTACTTCGTAATTTTGAACGTTTAGACGTTAAGAAGCCTATAGCGGCTGTAGATGGAAATAATGCCGTATTACGTTACGAGCTTTTCTTTGATGTTCGCCTGCCAGGTGCAGCTTCTTTCACTATTGCCAACCTGATGCAGCAAAAATATGTAACAATGTACTTGCAACCTGAACAGTGGAACGACATGCGCCGTTATAATTATAGTAGCAAAACAAATGGTATAAAATATGACAACATAGAAGTGTACACAGTAACTACTTGCCACAAAGGGACAGGAACAACTTTCAAACCAGCTGATTTTACTGTAGAATACTCACTCCGTCGTCCTTACAATTTGTACGAACCCTATTGGTTGCAGTCGGATGCTATTGGGCAAGATGCTGAACTTTCTCCCAACGCATGGGTAATGCGGTTGAATTACGATCCTGAAACTGAGGATAAATATAACCGTAAAGAATTAGAACGTTTGGGAGCATATAAAAATAACGAATGGTTGAAAAAAAGGATGATCTGGGCCTACAACACAAGCGGAAAAGCAACTAGTAGCGATGCTACTGAGTGGAAGTAAGCCTCCTAAAACCCCACCAGTAGAGGGGGATGTTCAAACAAAAATTGTTTAAAATACTAGATATAAAACAGAATGAAAAAGAAATTAAAATACTCTCAGTTCAAAAGCTTCCATTTTGGAAAAGTATGGATGGGCTTATTATACGGATTGATGTTTGTAACACTAAGTTCGTGTGAAAAACATGATTTTATTGATGAAAATGTCATCACAGGCAATGTAGGTCCACAAGCTTATTGGGAAGTAGGAAGTTCTACTGTGAGTGCAGGTGCAAATGTACCATTTAAGATGCAGTATTATTCTACTAATTCTGAGATTATACACTCAGAAGTGTGGTATAACCTGACCGAAAAGATAGAAAAAAGTGTTACTTGCCCTTGGGTAACATTTACTTATTCGTATAATTCGACAATGTCTGATGAAAAACGAATTAATCAAAAAATAAAGGAATATACACACTCATTGGCAGTTTGGTCTGATTCACTTCACGCCTTTACAATGGAGAGTGACTTCCCTGTAAGTAGTACACTCAGTACTTTCTCGTGGGTAAAGCCTGAAAATTTTGATTATACAAAGATGGTAACTTACTTTGGAGCCGGCTTTATGGAACATTTCAAAGACAGTTTGTATAACATGATGAAATTTGCCGACTTTAAAAAAATGTATTTAGGATTGGCTATTGATTTTGGAAAATTGAGTACAAATCCAGACATCTATGACAGTTTCAAAAATTATACCGATTCAACTTTCGATGCCAATTCAAATGGCTTTGTATATCATTTTCCAAAAAATGCCGAAGGACAAATGCCAATTCCTGGAAAAATTAAGAGTTTATACGACAATCTCAATTTCGACCAACTTATACAAGGAGCATCGGGCTACAATGTGGAATATAAACGTAGTTATTCCTTAAAGGCCATCATGCGTGTATATGATGCAAAGGGGACCTATGGTACAACAGTCGCTAAACAAATAGACATCAATTAATTTAGGATGTGCTATCTATAATTTACTAAATAATAAAGTTTAAGCATAAGAGCATGAAAGTAGTAAAACTAAAGAATATGAAAACTAGGACACCAATCATACAGTATTTTTTTATTTTCCTTATTGGATCCATTGCTTTCGGGTGTATAGATAATGAACCTGAAGTGGAAACTTTACCATCTGCTGCCGTAGCATTTACCTACGAAGTTACTGATAATACCTATCAGTTAGATTATTATGTGGGTGCTAATGTCGAGTTTACAAGCATTTCGAGTTTAGAAGGGGAATGTACATGGGATTTTGGCGATGGCAGTCAAGCTATTACAGGTAAAGTTGTACAACATAAATATGCCGTTGCTGGCACTTTCTCAGTAAAACTGACTGTTGGAGGACTTCAACATAACAGTCAACCGATTCTTGTTAAAGATATTGTGCCAATCATGTCGGTAGATGCTATTGAAGGTGGTGTTTTCGAAGTGCTAAGTACAGCAGTGGGTATTTCGATAGAATTGCCCAATCCAGAGAATTTACCCGAGGAATTTTTATGGGTTTTTCCTCAAGGAACAAGAGATGAAAGTGGCAATCCTATTAGTACTTCAACCATACGTAATCCAGGCAAATTGAAATTCAGTAATGTGGGATCACAAACAGTTCGTTTACAAGTGAAATTAAATGGACGACCATTAGAAGAAGGTAAAGTTAATGTGCAAGTAGCTTACAATCAAGAAGTACCAACTTTATATTATGCATTAAAAGGAGGTAATATTATGGCATTGAAATTAGCCGGAAATGCTCCTGCTGGCATGAAGATTTATCCATTTGACATGGGAATTTCCTCTGGAAAACATCCGTTGAATATTGTATTTAAAGATCCTTCGCTTTATATCTTAGATTGCGGACAGCAATTTACTTACGTGAATGATGCAGATGGTGTTATGGGTGATGGACGAATTACTGTGATGGCAAAAGATGCATCAAAAGTAGAAACTATGATCACAAACACTGGTGCTGCATTTAACGACCCTTTTTACGGACATATTGATGGTTCATTCTTGTACTTTTCTAATAGAAACACTGGTATTAGTAAAATAGCACTTGCCGATCGCAACAAAATTTATTCGCTCACAGATTATCCATATTACGTACAGAACGCTACTTTAGGATATTATGCCAACGGTTGGGCTTATGGCTCATTGAATGCCAGTTTTACTAAAATAGCCGAAACCTGGTACTGGTGTAAAACCTATAACGGAACTGGATTATTCCGTTTTACAGAAGCTGATATTTTGAAAACACCAACAACAGGTGGACTACCGGCTCCAGCTGCTGGCGTAGCATTGTCGGGCATGAGTCCTAAATCATTGGTTTGGGACAATAAAAATAAAGTCATTTATTTTAGTATCTATGACGAAGGTTATGCTGGTGTTTACCGCTGTACATTGGAACAATTGAACGCCATTGGTGGCTCAAAAAGCAATTTGAAAGATTATTTACTAAAAACATCCAAGGGGAAAAGCGTTACACCAATTACTGAGCCAGGCAAAGGCGAAGGGTCAAGTGGTGAATTTATTGGCATCTGCCAATTGACGCTAGATGAAGCAACCGGATGCGTTTATTTTGGTTTGCGCTCTGCCTATCCCGATGAAGTAAAATCTGGATTAATGCGTTATAACCCTGCAACAGGATTTATTGAACATGTCATTGAAGGCATCGAAGTTTATGGTGTTGCTGTTAACAATAGTAAATCAAAGCTCTTTTAAAAATAATAAGTACAAAAAAATAGCGAAATTATTTTATTCTCATTTCCTTTAACTTTAAGTATTAATGAAGCGTGTATTTCAAATAGTAGTTCTGTTGATGATGTGTGGTGTGTATCTTATGGCACAATCACCCAAGCGTGAAGTTCGTGCCACATGGCTGACAACGGTTTGGCGATTAGATTGGCCATCAACTACTGTACCTGCAGCTACAGGAACCAATGAGGCATCTCGAGAAACTGCTCGTAATGTGCAGAAATCAGGTTTAATTATTATTCTCAACAAACTACAATCTGCTAATTTTAATACTGTATTTTTTCAAGTACGAGGAATGAGTGATGCTTTTTATCATTCCCAGTACGAGCCTTGGAGTCAAGATCTTTCTTCATCACGCGGTGCTGATCCCGGTTGGGATCCATTGGCATATATCATTGAGGAAGCTCATGCACGTGGTATTGAAGTACATGCATGGGTAAATCCATATCGATATTCATCAGCTGAGGGATCACATGGTAATTTACCGACTGATTATGCTGTTGCTCATCCCGATTGGTTGCTCGATTACGGAAATTATACCAAAATCCTGAATCCGGGTATGCCTGAAGTACGCCAACAAATAAGTAATATAGTTGGTGATATCGTTACTAATTACGATGTGGATGGCATTGTATTTGATGATTATTTTTACGTTAACGGCACAACTGAAGCTATGGATAATGCACAATATCAAGCATATAATCCAAATAGTTTGCCCCGCGATGATTGGCGTCGTGAAAATGTAAATAAAATGGTAAAAGACGTACAGCAAAAGATCAATAGCATCAAGCCCTACGTAACTTTCGGTATAAGTCCTGCAGGCGTTGCAGCTTCAAGTGCAGCTGTTGCTGCTAAATATGGTGTGGCTCCTGCACCTGTGGGGAGCGATTGGCAATACAGTGGCATTTCAAGCGACCCCTTGGCATGGCTTAAAGAGGGCTCGATTGATTACATTTCACCACAAGTATATTGGACTATTGGTTCAACAAATGATTTCTCCAAGCTCAGTCCTTGGTGGTCTAAAGTTGCCAATCATTTTGGGCGACATTATTATTCTAGTAATACCAGCAGTTTCTCTGCTACTGAATTGACCAATCAGGTGAACATCAACCGCGATGCTGATTTAAACGGGACGACAGGAAGTGTTTATTTCCGAACAAACACTTTATCGACAGCAACTATGACGGCGATGAAAAACAGCGTGAATACATCTCCTGCTTTACGTGCAGCCTATGGATGGAAATTGTCGCCTATGCAGAATTTAGTAGACAATCTAGCCTTGTCAGGACAAAAGCTAACTTGGAATTATGCTAACAATATAGTTCGATATAGTATTTATGCAGTGCCAAATGCTAATCGCAACGATGCAGATGCTTTCACAAGTGCCAAATATTTGTTAGGCATCTCATACACAAAAGAATACACACTTCCAGCAACTTACAATCCTTCAACCCACAAAATGGCCGTAGCAGTGTACGATCGTTATGGAAATGAATTTTCGCCACGTGTCTTGGGTGAATCTGTGTCAACTCTTGCAGCACCAACGCTCACTTATCCAGCAAATCAAGCGGATGGCATTGTATTACCAACATTGTTTACGTGGCAACATTCGGTCGGTGCCTCTTATTATGTATGGGAATTATCGAATAATGCCGATTTCTCACTACCGATTGCTTCACGCGAAACATCAATTCCTGAGTTTAATTCAGGACTTCAAAGCAATATGAAGGAAAATACCACTTATTATTGGCGAGTAAAATCATTGAAAGCAAACGCTCCAGTTGCGGTTTCTGAAGTTCGCAGTTTCAGTGGAACGAAATTTAAAATGACTTTGCCTATCGATGCTACTACGAATGTGTCTATGACCCCAACATTTACGTGGACAAACATTGGCATAGGAGCAAACTACACACTTGAACTATCTGATAAACCTGATTTTTCAGTATTGGCATATACTACAAATACGCAAAATGTTACTACTAATGTACCAAGTGGCGTACTTGTATCTTCGACCATTTACTATGCTAGAGTTAAAGCTAATTTAGTGGGTATTCAGGCTATTTCGGAACGAATTTACTTTATTACCGTAGAACTGCCTGTACCAACACCAATACTCATTTCTCCTGCGAATGGAGCTAACATTGATGGTAATGAAATAGAAATAAGTTGGCAAATACAAAATTCAAAAGGCTTCCAAGCTGAATTGTCGCAAGATGCTATCTTCCCAACAAGAAAAACAACACGGAAACTTGTAGATGCTTTCACTTATAGTGCCGTTTACAATAATTTAGATGCAGGTACATATTATCTTCAAGTAAAAGCACTTAACAGCGTAGGACTTACCGAACCATCGAATGTAGTTACCGTAAATTTGACCGGGTTTACTGCAATTGAGGAACTTAATGCATCAGCTTTTTGTTATAATTATTACGATGTAGATGGTAAAAATCATATTGTAATTAACGATGCCACTACTAATATTGCCACAGTGTATATTTACTCGGCTACAGGTTTATTGGTAAGCACAAAAACGTATAGTTTAGATGCTGGAAAAAATATACTTTCACCAAACATGATAAATTATCAACAAGGTTTGTACTTGATTAGAATAAAAGTGGGCAACAATGAAAAAACGATAAAAGTAAAAAGATAAATAGTTACAAGAATTTAGTTACAAGTAACAAGGCTATACCGATAGGTATCGGCACTGAAAGTTATTTTGAAATAATATATCAATAAATATTTTCAAACACTTACAAGCAGACCCCTAAATCCGCTAAAGGGACTTTAAGACGTAATCTGCATATTTAGTGAAAACTAATGCTAAAAGAATAAACAATAAATAATATCACTTATTTAATTTTAAAAGGAAAAAATTATACAATTCTCAATTATTAATTAAAAATTCATTATTTTATGAAAAATCTTACATTATTATTCGCAGCTTGCAGCATGGCATTCATGTCTTATGCAGCAGGGGGAAACATCACCTACGAATTGAACGGTGGTGTTACAAACAGCCATGGTTGGCAAAACAAAAATGACATGTACATGGGATTAAATGCAGCGTGGAATACATTTAAACCTGCCACTACTACTTGGACGGCTTTAGATGTACTTATTGCAGCTAATGGAGCAGTTAATGCTGTGCCTCTAGGAATACCGACTCAAGCGGCTACTATTGACAAGCCTTTTATTGAAGATCCAGCTGTAAAAGCAGAGTGGCAGTGGTTAGTAGATTATATGGTTGCTGCTGATGTGGCACAAGGGAAAGCCTTGGCTTCAGCAGGCGGAGCTACTTTACGCTATAACCTTTCGGCTTTCTTCTTTAGCAGTGTACGTACCGGATGGCCAGCATCACCTGACTATTCTGTTCTTGGACAACCCGAGGCATTTATTCCTGCATGGAAACATGCTTTTGCGGGACCAGCAACTTATGACGGAACAACCGAAGTAGTTATCCCTAATCCTTACAAGGAAGGTTTTACTTTTGATGGTTGGTATGACAATGCTGGATTTACCGGTACAAAAATTACTTCCATTGCTGTCGGAGCAGAAGGAAACAAAGCATTATATGCCAAATGGGTTGAATACATTCCCACTTGTAAGGAAGTAGTGGCTTTAGGTGCCGGAAAAGCAACTAAAGCAGGTGGTATCGTTACTTTTATTGACGGAACAACTGTTTATTTGCAAGATGCATCGGGTGGATTGAAAGTAGAATTTACAGCTGCTCCCGATGTTGTAGTAGGAAACAAAATCACCCTTTCAGGAACAACTGCTGCCTTGAGTACCTACATAAAAATTACAGGTGCTACATCCTTGTCAAAAGAAACAGCAACTCTTCCAGCTATTCAAACTGTTATAATACCAACATTGACTGCAGATCCCGCTGCCTATATGTTTGAGTATGTTTACTTAGAAGGTTTAACAATTAAATCGTATGGAAGTGGCAGCGTTGTATTAACAGATGACCTACATGACATTACACTTATGGCTAACCTAAATCAGGTACAACTTCCGGTAAACACGAAAATAAATTTGAAAGCTATCGTAAGTTATGATACTCAAGTTGTATTAGTAGGAGAAGCAAGTAAAGTTACAGCTGCTCCAGTACCAAGACCTGAAACAACTGTCTATCCTTCACTTGAAGATGGAAAGTATACATTGACAAATAAGTGGCTTGTATCTAATAAGATGGATAATTTATCTGCTAATCCTATTGGAACTAACGGCTATGTTCGTGGCATGTCTGCAAAAGATGGCAAAATGTATTTTATAGATAGAGAACTTAAACAATTAACTGTGATAGACGGTGCAAACGGTAAGAAATTAGCTCCGATTAAATTGGCAAGCAATATCTTCATGCACACAATAAGAAACCAAGCCAATACTGCTGACAGTAGTTATGTGGCTGGAACGCTTCCTTTCAATGATATCAAACAAGATGCAGCCGGCCATATTCTATTGGGTAACGGTATTGTTTCTAACCTTCAGCCTTTCCAAGTGTGGATAATTGACTTAGCTACGGGTAATGGAACTATGATTATTGATGAAATTTTAAAGGATAATCCTGACTTTGCTTTAGCTACTATTCGTTTCGATGCATTCGGAGTGTATGGTGATGTGAACGGT
This sequence comes from Paludibacter sp., assembly GCA_010365115.1. GTDB lineage: Bacteria > Bacteroidota > Bacteroidia > Bacteroidales > Paludibacteraceae > Paludibacter. Next base: position 58,959 of record JAAFGX010000004.1, on the reverse strand, counting down.
AATGCCATTATTATGACTGCCAATGCGTCGGCTATGGAAGCTTATAAATGGACAATTACTAATGGAGTTGCTGGAAAAGCTGAACAAATTCTCATTGATACTAGTCTACCAGGAACATTCCTTACTGGTTTAACTACCCCTGGAACAGCTCCACAGATATTCCCATTGGACGAAAACTATTTCTACTTGGATGGAAATGCTACGCTTCCTACCTTAATTGACATGTCAGGAACAGTTGTAGATGGATTTTACAATGTACCTAAGGCAGTAGAAGATTGGTCAGTGGGACTTGGTAGTAAAGCAGGTCATAATGGTCTGATTGAATTCGAATTAGGAGGTGAATATTTCTTCTTGATGGCTTCCACCAATACCGTTGGAGTTCCTCCTTCTGCTTTCCGTTTATTCAAATGGGCGAACGCAAACAAGGAATTTGCTGCTGTAAAATCATTGTGGACACTTCCTGAAGCAGGCATGGGAGCTGCAAGTAATGCTTATCGTACTGCTGTTCCTTCGATAGAGGTTAACGAGACAACCAAGACTGCCACCTTGTATTTATACACCGGCGAAAATGGTTATGGAGTTTATGAATTTAAAAACAATGCTGCAAACAGTTTGAAAACTATAAACAACAATGCAGTTACTGTTTTTGTGAATAATAGAACATTGACATTGAGCAAAGAAGTAGCAAGTGTTGCTGTATATTCAATTGCAGGTCAATTGGTAGCAAAAGCAAAAAATGTGTCTTCGTTAAACCTTCATAGTAATGGTGTATTCGTGGTAAAAGCCACTACATTTGATGGCGAAACAGCAATACATAAAGTAATTGTTAAATAAATAATTCACAATTATGCTTAATAAAAAAGGTGGTGGCATTCCCACCACCTTTTTTTGTTTAATCTACCAATTTACTTAGAAGTAAGAAATCTTGGAATGACAATACAAAACTGGTCTCGCAACTACTCCCTCCAAAGATGAAATGTCAGAAATACAACTCAAAAACTATTTAATTATGAATAAAATATATTCCTTTATCATTTTTTTGAGTGCCGTCCTTTTCGTGCAAGCTCAAACCCTATCAGTAGACGGAACTAACTTTACAATTGATACCTTAGAGAATCACCTGGTTGGTCCCGGAACACAGTATGTATCCTTACGTCTAACAGCACCCAGCAAGCGTATGGATGTTTTTTTTCTAAAAGCTGATATTAAAAATCCACACATTCAAATACGTACAGCATTGGGACGTGATTCTATTTACACTGGTGAGGCTCCAACGGTACTTGCTAAACGTATCTCCACCGAAGGTAATTTTTATTTTGCTGGAACAAATGGTGATTTTTACAGCACTACGGGCAATTATATTGCCTATCCTGGGAGTGGAAATATGGTAAACGGTGAAATAGCCAAAATACCAGGTTCACGCAATGTGTTTACTATTGATGATCTGAAAATACCCAACATTGGCGTAACGTCATACAACGGAAACATCAAGTTCGGATCTTCAACATGGACTATCAATTCGATTAATCACCTGCGTGAAACAAATCAGTTGATATTATTCAATCAGAACAATGGAAAATACACACACACCAATACCTATGGTACTGAGGTGTTGGTCGAATTATTAGAAGGAAACACTTGGGGTAGCAATAAAACCCTCAAAGCCAAAGTCCTGAAAATAGAAAAAGAAATTGGTAATATGGCTATTCCAAAAGGGAAAGCAGTGTTATCGGGAAATGGAACTGCTGCTACAGCATTAAACCAATTATCTGTTAACGATGAAATTGACGTTAGGTTGAACTTAATTGTCAATAATAACAGTGCTTCTAATTTCTTACAAATGTCAGGGGGCGACAATTATAAAACGATGCTTCAAAACGGAGTAGTGGAACAAACAAGTGTGTGGGCAGAACGTCATCCACGTACCGGTCTCGGATATAGTCAAAATAAGGACTCAATGATTTTCTGCGTAGTAGATGGAAGGGGAGTTTCAATAGGAGCTACCACCAAAGAATTGGCAATAATAATGAAAAGTGGTGGAGCTTACACCGCATTTAATATGGATGGTGGAGGTTCAAGTTCCATGTTTATATCTGAGTACGACGGACCTGTCAACAAAAATAGTGACGGTAATGAGCGTGCAACTGCAAATAGTGTTTTTATTGTATCTACTGCTCCTACCGACAATACTGTTGGTATTATAAAACCCTACAAATCAAATATTTCACTTCCTGAGTATGGTGAACATATCCCAATGTTTTATGGGTACAATCAATATGGAATTCTACTAACTCCTGATTTGAAAGGCGTTGTTCTTTCTTGTCCTGCTTCGTTGGGAACGATAATTGGCAATAAATTTATTGCCACAGGAAATACAGCAGGTAATATCACAGCGACTTACAACGGAACTGTAACTACCACTATTCCAGTGAATTTTATTCCTGTTTCCGAAATAAAAATTCGTTTGGACTCAGTGATTCTTGACAATCGAAGAGATTATCTGATAGAAGTAGTCGCTAAAACTGAAGCTGGAGAATCCCTTATATCATCTGCCGCTTTAAGCTGGAATGTGACTAATACAGATATCTGCCAAATTGAAGGTGGCGTTGTAAAAGCGTTGAAAAACGGAAAAACAACCGTAACCGGACAAATCAATGATGCAATTGATGAAATCCAAATAAATGTTGAGATTCCTGCGGCATCAACCATAATTGGCGATAGCTTGAAAATTATCCGCTGGACACTCAATGCATCTTCGTTTCTGAATGCACAACTGAATCAGGAGAACTTACCAAAAAGTTGGGAACATGGTGCAGGAATTAATTTTGTACATGCAGCAGGACGTTCTCCTTTTATAAAACTTACGAATCAATCTGCTTTTTACGGGTTACCGGACACCATAAAATTTGTATTAAATATCGGAGATATGGTCATCACAAGGGCTATTTTTTCACTCAGATCAAATGAAGCTACAAACACTACTTCTATTGAATTCAACAGCTTTGAACAAAACAAAGACTTCACATTGGATATTCCTGTAAATCAGCTTTTTAATGCAAGCGATAGAGCAATCTATCCTATTTGGTTCGATAATGTCAACTTCTTCCTAGGCGCTTCTGAAATGACTGTTGGTAAGGCATATACAATGGCTGTAAAAGATATACTTCTTGTGTACAAGGACTATGTGGTTAGCGGAATAGCTTCTATTACAACCAATTATTTCAGAATTTATCCGAATCCTACAACAAATCAAACTATTTATTTACAACTGAAAGAAAATATTTCACAGAAATTGCGAACCGAAATTTACAATTTATCGGGTCAATTATTGGCAACTATTCAACACGGCATTTATCAGGGTGGAATAGTTCCTATCTCATTGAAAAATTTAAAATCAGGAATCTATTTATTGAAAGTTTATGAAAATGAGCGTGTTAATGCAACCAAATTTAAGATAGAATAAAATCATAAAAAACATAAGCATGAAAAAATTATTATTTATTAGTATTATGCTATTGAGTATTAGTACTCTTATAGCACAAATTATAAACGTGGAAAAAACCTATCGTGCCATGGAGCAGAAGGGTTTTCATCCACAGTTCAATGCTAACGGAAATTTGTTGGCCTTCACCTCCGAATCCTATTTGGGATTGAATGTGTATAATTTTTCTAACAAGTTGATTGAAAAAGTATCAGAAGAGGCAGGTGCAGGTTTCCAACCGGTTTTCAGCACCAACAACGATAGAGTGTTTTATAGAAACACTGTTTATGAAGCAAGATTACGTAAAGATGGAGTTCAAAGTTTTAATTTATCAAATAAAACACGAGTTGAAATGTTGGCTCCACAACGTAATATGAAGCAGCCCAAAAGCTACGAGAATGGCTTTCTGGTTATGGCCGATACAAAACTTCTGAAATCTACTTTTGGTAAGACAAAAGCCCCTATCCCAAATTATATTTGGAGTGATGGCAGTAATCTAAATATCTTTCGCAATAATAAAATTGAACGATTAAATCCAGTAGAAGGTGCTAACGGATACATTTGGGCATCATTGTCACCTGATGGAAAAATGATTCTTTTCACCGCAACCGGACTAGGCACATTTGTATGCGATTTGAAAGGAAAAATTGTATCAAAATTAGGTTATTTAAATTCACCAGTATGGTACGACAACAATTTCGTCGTCGGAATGCAGGATAAAGATGATGGACAATTCGTAACAGGGTCAACAATTCTCATGAAAAGTCTGGATGGAAAAACAGCAAAAATATTGAGTAATTCCAACCAGATAGCTATGTATCCTACAGCAGTAATAGGCAAAATAGCTTATAATACTATTGATGGTGATATATATGTGGTAGAACTAAAAATTAATAAATAATTAGATTGGAGTTGGGCAAAAGATAATGATTTAGCGTTTACATTAATCCTACCAATGATAGTCATTCAATTATATACATACAATGAAAGCTCTGAAAATAAAAATTGTTTTTCTAACCGTTTTCGCCCTGCTGGTATCGTTTGTGACGGCACAGGACTTGACTGGTGTAAAAATTCACATCAATCCGGGTCATGGTGGTTGGGATAGTGATGATAGGGGTATACCAACGCCACTAATGCCCAGTGTTGGACCTGAAGTTGGCTTTTGGGAATCGCAAAGTAACTTAGACAAGGGTTTGCAACTCAGAACTATGCTCGAAGCATTGGGAGCAACTGTACAAATGTCGCGCATACTAAACCGTACGCAAGATGATTTGCCCCTTTCACAAATAGTACAAATGGCCAATGAGTTTCAAGCGGATTTTATGATGGCGATTCATAGCAATGCAGGTAGTGGTACCGCCAATCACGTATTAGAGATACATTATGGAGCCGACCCGACTGACACCAATATTTATAACACCTATAATCCAAATAACCCTACTCAGAAGGCATTATCCGATAAAAGTAGGGCAATCAGTACCGAAATTGCCAAAAATTTATTAAAAAATCAAATAACTTACTGGACTTCTCCCGTTTATAATGTATCTGGCGATAAAACCTTTGCCCGCTTGTTCATGGGCTGGTCTGACGGTTACGGCATTCTTCGTGGGCTAAATGTCGCAGGAGTGATTTCCGAAGGCTCCATGCACGATTATATTCCTGAAACCTATCGACTAATGAATATGGAGTACAAATGGTTAGAAGCTTGGAATTTCAAAAAAGCCTTTTGCACATATTTTAAACAAGCGGAAATACCTACAGGCAATATCGCAGGTTCTGTAAAAGACAGCCGGAATCTCATTATGGATGGTACTTATAGAAAATATGGCAAAGATTTGTTGTTACCTATTAATGGAGCAACATTAACCGTATTAGAAACTGGTCAAACCTACACAGTAGATAATAAACGAAACGGTGTCTATGTTTTCAAGGATTTACAACCCGGAGATTATAATGTGAAAGTGGAAGCAGAAGGTTATTATGCACAAACCAAATTTGTCAAAGTGCTGAAAAACGAACATAACTATTTGAATTTCGAGCTGAACAAAATGCGTAACACGCCACCTCAAGTTATAAAGTATTCACCCAACGTAGCAATTAATGACAGTGTGTTAACTTCTATCGACATAGTGCTGGAATTCAATTGGGACATGGACGAAACTTCAACACGTGCTGCATTTTCAATTTCTCCAGCCGTAGAAGGTAAATTGACATTTGAAGATAGCCAGTACCGCTTACGATTTACGCCTAATATACCCTTAGAAAAGTCGACTGTTTATACTGTGAAATTGGATAAATCAGCAAAACATCCTGACAATATGAGTTTGACAGAAGATTTCATCTTCCATTTCACAACACAAAGCAGAAACCGCTTGATGTTCCTCGATGGGTATCCAAACAATGGTAATAAAGGTGTTTATGCTGAGAAACCACTTTTCTGGTTTATTTTTGATAAAAAACTTACCACGGCAAATATACGAGATGAAATCAATATTTATGATGTCAACAACACGGCAATAAGCAAAGCAACCCGTTCTGTAAAAATTAATAAAATAGGTGGTTCGTACGGGGACATCTCCTTTGAATTGACCGAAAAACTTACGGCAGGTAAGAAATATAAAGTTATCATAGGTGGTGATGCCATGGATGCTACAGGAATAAAATTAGTGGACCCTGTAGAGATCAACTTCACAGCATCGAATGTTGCAGTAACTGACAAAACTATTATTGAAGATTTTGAAGTAGATGGAAAATACACGTATGAAGTAGCACAAAGTCAAAATATTATATCAGCATCAATAACGAAAAGTACTACACAAAAACTTTTCGGAACTTCTGGGTATAAAATCAATGCTGTATTTCTCGATGAAAATGCCTGGTCGATATTCAAAATCAATGAGCCTTCGGTAACAACAGCAACTTCCAAGGTGTTTGGATTACATGTGTACGGGGATATGTCTGGCAATGAGTTACAATTGCAGTTCCGCTCCGAAGCATCTGAAAATGAAGTTAGGTATCTGAAAATTTGCGATTTGAACTTTTTCGGTTGGGAATTTGTCGAGGCACAATTCTCGGAACTGGAAAGCTACAAATTAACAGGCATTCGTATCGTTCGTAAAAAACAGCTACTTTCTGCATCAACTGAAATTTATGTGGATAATTTACTCCAATACGCCACAAGCATTTCAAGTTTGAATTTGAATAAGTCAAATAATGGGATACGAATATATCCAAATCCTTGCAAGGACATTTTGCACGTTTCAGTTCAGAATAATGAAAAACCGCTTTTACAACTTTATTCAATTAACGGAATAATGTTGAGGGAGATACAAGCAGCTGAAATGAATGTGAATGATATTATTTCCGGTACTTATATTTTAAAAATTAAACTCAAAGACACTATATTTAGTTATCCGCTAATGATAGTGAAATAGTAAAAAAGAAATGGTTGTTCAATTTGAACAACCATTTCTTTTTTACTGACTCTTTTTATAACTCAGTACCGCCCATATATTAAAGAAAGTTGCAAAACAAATTAATGCAATTAATTCATTCATAAGTTGCAGCGGATTGCTTCCTTTTAAATAAACCGATCTCATCACGAACATAAAATGTTTCAATGGATTAAATGCTGCTATCCATTTTGCCCATTCCGGCATACTGTCAATTGGTGTGTAAAGCCCACTTAACATAATGAACAGCAACATAAAGAAAAATACAATGAACATGGCTTGCTGTAGTGTAGAAGCATAGTTGGATATGACGATTCCCAATCCGGAAACAGTTAAGATATAAATGGCAGAAAACAAATAAATAGTTGAAAAATATCCTGCAGGAACCAAACCATAGACTACCCATGCAATTAAAGATCCGAGAGTAACCACAAAAAATCCAATAATCCAGAACGGAATTAATTTTGCCAGAATAAAAGTAGTTTTGGGGACTGGACTAACGTTTATTTGCTCCATTGTTCCCAGTTCTTTTTCAAAAACTATGGATATTGCAGGCAGAAATCCACAAAGCAAAGTCAATATCATTACCAATAAAGCCGGAACCATAAACACACGATAATTCAACTGTGGATTAAACCGATACTGACTGTCAATTTGAATGGACGGCAACGAACTGTTTGCAGTTGAAGATGGCATTAATTCCTTAATAATAGCTGTATTGAAATCATTTACAATGCTGACCAAGTAAGTCATCCCGATTCCACCTTTCATCCCGTTCACGGCATTTGCCGAAATCATTAGTTTAGGATTTTGACGGTTTATGAAATCTTTTTCAAAATTAGCCGGAATTTCCAAAATAAGATCCGATTGATTTTTCTCAATACTATTCAGTGCTTTATTATAGTTGGGTGAAACATCAGTCAGTTTAAAATAACTGGATGAAATTATCTTTTGCGTGAGTTGCTGTGAAAATGTGCTATGATCATTATCTACTACGCTCAAATTCAGATTTTTAATTTCGTAACTGGCTGCCCATGGAAAAACCATCAACACCATAAATGGAAATATAAAAATCAATTTCGGAAGAAACGGATTCCGCAGAATTTGTTTGAATTCTTTTTTTAATAGGTATTTTATCATAGACCCCTAACCCCTAAAGGGGGATTTTAGTTAGTATATTTATTTAAATCAATTTTTTTTTTGAGACGAAAGTAATCCAATTCCTTTTATAGGTTACTCCAATCTTATTTTAAACTTTTTCAAACTCACAGTAATCAAAATCACGCACATAAAAATCAATATTCCTACTTCTTTTAAAACTGAAGCTAACCCGAGTCCTTTTATCATAATGGCTTTTACAGCAATAATATACCATTTTGCTGGAATGATATTTGAAAACAATTGTAATGGTAACGGCATATTTTCAACAGGAAATATCATTCCGGAAAGTAACATTACTGGAATCATGAAAGCCATTCCCGAAATTAACATGGCGGCTTGCTGTGAATCGGTCAGCGTTGAAACTAACATTCCTAGTGAAAGTGAAACCATAATATAAAGGAACGAAACAAAGATCAGACTCATCAAACTACCGACTATAGGAACTTTCAGTACAAAAACCGACAACAACATGATAGTCGCAAAATTGATAAATGAAAGCACGAAGTAGGGAGTTATTTTCGATAGGATTATGTAAATAGGTTTCATTGGCGATACCAGTAAAATTTCCATCGTTCCCATTTCTTTTTCACGAACTATGGCTATGGAAGTCATCATTGCGCAAATCAAAATCATAATCATACCCAAAACACCCGGCACAAAATTGAATGCGCCGATCATTTGCGGATTGTAAAGCATTCTTACTTCCGGAACTATTTGATACGGATTTGCCGCTGCTCCCATCAATTCCTGTTGATAAGAACCAATAATATTGCTGGCATAAAAAGTAAATGAAGTAGCAGCATTCGGGTCCGTGGCATCGGCAATAAGTTGTATATGGGCTTTCCCGGTTTGATGCAGTTTCTCTCCAAAATTTTCCTCGAAAACCATAATCAACTTTGCTTTTGAATCTCTGAAAATTGGTTGAATTTCATCAGTGCTATGAATTTGTTCTACAACTTCGAAATAAGCACTTGCATTTATCTTTTCAATAATTCTACTGCTGGCCTCATCATTTGTGGGTGCAAGAACAGCGACTTCTGTGTTTTTCACTTCTGTTGTCAGCGCAAATCCAAATAAGATTATTTGAATAATTGGCATCAACAGCAAAATCATCATAGTGGTTCTGTCCCGCAAAATATGATAAAATTCCTTACGTATAAATGATAATAGTTGTTTCATTATTAAGCCCCCTAAATCCCTGCCCCCTAACCCCCTAAAGGGGGAATAAGAGTATGGATTTTTTGGTTAGTTGTGTAAATTATAATTAAGTATAAATCATATAAAGAATCTATACATAGTTAGTTTATTTTTCTGTTTTTGTAAATTGAACATAATTAAAACGATATGATAATCAGTTAATAAGTCCCATTTTTATTTCCCCTTTAGAAGGTTAGGGGGCAGACCTTGTAGCTTTCCGGGCAAGTTGTTGAAAAACTTCGTCCATGTTTTTTGCATTAAACTGCTTTTTCAAATTTTTAGGCGAATCAAGTGCTTCAATTTTTCCATCCACCATAATGGATAAACGATCACAATATTCCGCTTCATCCATATAATGTGTTGTTACGAAAACCGTTATTCCCCTTGAAGTGGCTTCGTAAATTAATTCCCAAAACTGGCGACGAGTAATCGGGTCGACACCTCCGGTTGGTTCATCCAAAAATACAACTTTCGGATTGTGGAAAATGGAAACCGAAAAAGCTAGTTTTTGCTTAAATCCTAATGGTAAAGATTTTACATATTTATTACGCTCATTTTCGAAGTTCAAGACCTTCATCAATTCATCGGTTTTTTCTTTTATTTCCTGATCATTCATTCCATAAATACCACCGAAAAGCTCAATATTTTCCCACACTTTCAAATCATTGTACAAGGAGAATTTCTGACTCATGTAACCGATGTTTTTCTTTACCAATTCGGTTTGAGTTTCGATATCATAACCTGCGACCAGACCCTTTCCATCAGTTGGGATACTCAATCCACAAAGCATTCGCATGGCTGTGGTTTTTCCGGCACCGTTTGCTCCCAGAAACCCAAATATCTCGCCCTTTTTCACTTCAAAGGAGATATTATCAACAGCTTTGAAATTTCCGAATTTCTTTGTCAGATTTTCTGCAATAATTACTTTGTCAGTGTCTATATTTTCTACATCCTTCATTTTGTAAATTCTTATTTTTGAGACAATAACATAAAGCAATCTTCCACAGTAGGTTCTATTTCATGAATATCAATATTACTGTGTTTTTTCTTTTCCAAATATTCTTTTAAATTATCAATTGTCAACTGTGCATTATCAACTGAAACATGATGTTTGTCACCAAATGCAAAACAGTTTTTGCTCAGTTCGTTTGAGCGTAAATCCTTTAAAAGAATAGACATATTATTGCTTTGAACTGCCCACAATTTATTTTTGTATTGTTTTACAATACTTTCAGGTGTGTCAATCTTTAAAAATTGTCCGTTCTGAATTAAAGCAATTCTGTCACACAAAGCTGCTTCGTCCATGTACGGCGTGGAAACCAAAATAGTAATGCCTTGAGCTTTCAATTTTTTCAACATTCCCCAAAATTCTTTTCTGGAAACGGGATCAACTCCGGTGGTGGGTTCATCTAAAAACAAAACACTCGGTTTATGAATCAGCGCACAACTCAAGGCCAGTTTTTGTTTCATTCCACCAGAAAGTTTTCCCGCCCGACGTTTTTTGAAAGGTTCAATTTGTTGGTAAATATCTTTTATTAATTCGTAATTTTCTTCAATAGTTGTATTGAAAACCGTTGCAAAAAAGTTCAGATTTTCTTCCACCGTCAAATCCTGATAAAGCGAAAACCTTCCCGGCATATATCCCACTCGTTTTCGGATTTCCTTATAATCTTTCACAACATCAAAACCATCTACCGAAGCTGTTCCATTATCCGCTAATATCAACGTTGTCAGGATTCTGAAAAGCGTCGTTTTCCCAGCACCATCAGGACCGATAATTCCGAAAATTTCACCGGGTTTTACATCCAGATCGATACCTTTCAACGCTTCAATCTTCCCATAATTCTTGCTGATGGATTTACAACGAATTGCAGAATTTATATTTTGATTTTCTTTATCCATTTATTTTAGCGTTAAATCTAATTAAAGAGCAATGATTCTGAAAGTCCCCGTCTTTTTCCCCTCTCCTTTGGGAGAGGGGTTAGGGGTGAGGTGTGGATTTAAGGGTCACTTAAAACTTCACATTCCCATACATGCCAATTTTCAGCAAACCATCATTTTTTACACTTATTTTCACGGCATAAACAAGGTTGGCACGTTCATCGCGAGTTTGAATAGTTTTAGGTGTAAACTCAGCTTTGCCTGAAATCCACGAAATAAATCCTTCATATTCTTTCATTTCATCTTTTCCTGAATCAGCCGAAACTTTTACTTTCTGTCCCATTTTTATTAATGTCAACTGGTCGTTGGTAACATACGCCCGCAAAATCATAGTTTTGGTATCGGCAATTTTGAACAGCGCTTTTCCCTGTGCAGCCACTTCGCCCATTTCAGAATACTTCAATAAAACTGTTCCGTCAATCGGACTGGTTATTTTGCATTTACTCAATTGATCTTCTATCTGAGCAATCTGAAGATCCAGCCCTTTACTTTCGTCGGTAATTCCATTATTAGTGTTTTGCAACGTAGTTTTTTGAGCATCAAGTTGTTTTACAAGAAATGCAATCTGAGCATTTGCATCATCAAGTTGTTTCTGGTTGGCGGCATTTGCTTTTACCAGATTTTCAACCCTATTACGTTCTGTTTTTGCAGTTGCAATTTGTTGTACCAATGCAGCAATTTGTTTCTGAACATCAGGACGGCGACTTTGCATGGCTTTTTTGCTAGCTAACAATTGTTCTTTACGTAAAAATAATTGTGTACTATCAATACTTCCAACTACTTCACCTGCTTTCAAAGTCTGACCTTCTACGGCCGTAAATGACAATATTTTACCGGCAGCTTCTGCCGAAACAATTACTTCCACTGCTTCAAAAGTTCCTGATGCATCTGCATCTTCGTCTGATTTCCCACACGATACAAATATAGATGAAAGTGCAAGCGCAAATAATCCAACCTTTATTCCTAAATAATTCATTTTACTCAGAATTTCATTTTTTGTTTTCATAAATTTTGTATTAAAGTCCTTATTCTTTTCCCCTCTCCTCAAGGAGAGGGGTCAGGGGTGAGGTTATTTATTTATTTATGTTGTTTTTAAGTTGATAAATATTCATTATCAATTGAATTTCATGCAATGATTTCAATTGTCTGGCTTGATTTTCTGCATTGATTTCCCGAATTAAATCGCTCACTGTCAATGTTCCGTTTTCAACTTTTGCGTTTGCCGATTTTTTGATGTTTTCGCGCAATCGAATAATTTCGTCATCGTTCGACAATATTGATTCTAGTTTTTCAATTTCCGTTTGTTGCTGTTTGGTTTTCAAATCACTGTTAAAAAGAAAAGTTTCTTTTTGAATTACTACCGACTTTTTGCTGGTTTCAATCTTATTTATATTATTTTTTTGCGTGTAAAAACCACTTATATTCCACAATAAACGAATACCACCTATGTAGAATTCCGAAAACGAATTTGTGAGCATGTTTAATCCGGGTTTTCCATAACCACCTTGCAAAAATGCTCCTATTTTAGGCAGATTTCCAGCGTTTAAAAGTGATTTTTGACTTTCAAGAAGTTGATTTTGAGCTACAAATAATCCAAGTTCCGGCCGTTTGTTGTCTGTTTCTTTTAATACAGAAAGATCCAATTCGGGTTTTACCAATTCCGTTTTTTCGTCTAATGCTAAGCCTATTAGTGTCGATAGCATCAGTAAATAGGATTTTTGGGTGCTTTTAAGTTCCGATTTTCGTTGCATAACGTTAATTTGCTCCACTTTTATGGCATCCAAATCGGACTGGTTAGCAACTCCATTTTGTTTGTATGCATTTACCCGATTGTAGTTAGTGAGCAATTCATTTTCAAGAATTACAGTTTGAATTATTTGTTCGTTTATCAATAAAATTCCAAAAAATAATTGATTCACACGTTCGTTCAACGCAAACAAATCCACTTCCAGTTTTTGTTTTTCAACCTCTGTATTGGCATTCGTAATTTTCTTTTGTGCAGAAATTACACCACCATCCCATATCACCTGACTAGCTTCTAGTACTGCTTGATATTGATCTTTACTTAACTCAGGGATAATTAAATTTGGAAGTGTAATCGGCAATTTTGTTACCTGCGATTGATAAGTTCCCCTTGCCGAAAGCGTCAACTGGGGTAAATAACCTTTATTTGCATTGCTGATGTTGTACTGTGCTGTTTGTTCAATTAGTCCGTATTGCTTTACCAATGGGTAATTGACTTTGGCTTTTTCCTGACACATCTCAACTGTGAGATTTTGGGAATTTAAATTCAGTTGACTGGCAAAAACCAGTAAACCTATTAAAATGTATTTCTTCATATTTTTTAATTTACTTTTATCTGTTTTTTTAAATTTATAAATAAATTTATGTTATTGAGATAATTAAGTTCTTGTAAAAATTTAATGATTTTTTTTTCAAAGATAAACGAAACTACTAACTAGGGACAAGCGATTTCCTAATCGCTTGATGGTTATTTCAAGCGGTTAGGAAACCGCTTGTCCCGTCACTTTTTAGGTGTAATTAAAAAAAAATATTAGAAAAACTCATCAATAATTAATCTAGATTATGGCTATCCATCTTAGTTTTTTAGATTTTTAAGTACATCCAGCAATTCACGAAGTTTTACGGTAGCATAAGTGGATGAATCATCCGACATTGCATAAGGAATCACAAGTTCATCGTTATGAATAATTGAACCACACGAATACAATACATTTGGAACGTAACCTTCTCTTTCTGTTTCGTTTGGTGTTAATAACGGTTTATTTAGTCTTCCTATTTCAATTTCAGGATTGTTGAGGTCGTAAAGTGAGGCACTCAATGAATATTCGCGCATGGGCCCTACAGCATGAGTAATAATCAACCAACCTTCTTCAGTCTCAATTGGTGACCCTGAATTCCCAATTTGCACTAATTCCCATGGATATTTTGGTTCTTGTAATATTTTTGCTTCACGCCAAATGTTTATGCTGTCTGAATAGGCTATATAATTATTCACACCGTCAATTCTGCATAACATGGCATATTTTCCATTTATTTTTCGTGGGAAAAGTGCCATACCTTTGTTTTGTGCAATCTCGCCATTTAACGGTAAAATTTTGAAATCGTAGAAATCTTTTGTGCTTATTAATTTGGGTAAAATAGCCATTCCGTCGTAAGCCGTATACGTTGCATAATAAGTTATTTCACCGTCATCATCTGTAAATTTAACGAAACGAGCATCTTCAATCCCTTTTTGTTCGGTAGCCGAAATAGGGAAAATAACCCTTTCGGAGATAGCAGAGTCAATAGAAAAATGAATTTCGTAATGAGAAGAAGCAAGCCACATCATTTGAATAATCAATTTTATCTGATCTTCAGTAGTTTCTGGGTTTTTTCTCGCTATTTCAATATTCCTCATTAAATCGCCATAAGTAAAACTATCATTCAGTTTATCTAAAATAAATGCAGATGAAATAACTGCTTTATGTTCCTGTTCGATTTCTGAAGTTCCAGGTTTAGGAACAGTATCCTGAACGTGTACAACATCCGATTTTTCTAAAAAAGTAGGATTTAAAGTTACTCCCTGATCATGCAAATCTTTCAATTTCTTCTTAAAAACTTTTTTATCATAAACATTTCTTTTAATTACATCAGCTTCTGCCAACATTTTTCCAACTGGTTCGATAGTGAGATTGTTGTCTTTATCAAGAATCCCCGATCGAAAAACTATGGATGAAATGTGACCTTCACCGGTAGCGCGAAAACTAAATATAACACGCATTTCATCCGATCTGATTTCTGATTGGTCAGGATGTGCAACTATAGAGGGATTAAAAAATGCAGCAGATTCAATCGAATATTCCATTGTGAAATATGAACCTATAAGTGCCCTTTGCTGTAACGTTAAATCCTCCTCATTCACTTTCATTTTCTCTAGTATTTGAGCCACTCTGCTAAAGTATTTTTCAAAAACTTTTGAAATGTTTCTGTGACGACGAGAATAACCTCTTAATAATTGACTCATGGCAGTGCTTATTTCTTTTTCTGGCATTGCCAGTACTTTTCTGATAATCTCTGCAGATCTGTCATCACTTAGATATAAAAAACGGGCTATGATTCTTGAAGGATCTGGTGAAAAAATAATATTTCTTCTATTTACTGTTACTTGCATATTTAATAATAATAATAAGTTTAAAAAAGGTTTCTAACGAAATGAAATAAATAAGTTGATTATATTAATTTGGTCTTAAATAATTTAGAATAATTTTTATATGTTCAGATTTGCGATGTTGATACATTATTTCTTTTTGAGAATCACTAATTGTTAGCATTTCAACTGCAAGTGGCATTAATAAAAATAATGTAAGATTAAGCGAGATCAAAGTAACCATTAAATCAATCAAAGTTACATTCTGAATTCGACCGGCATCAATTTCATTTTCCAATTCTTTATTTAAATTTACAAATGCTTGCTCGGCAATTGGTTGAAGTTTTTCTTTTAGAATTTTGACCTGTTCCGGTCTTCTTGAGAATTCATTAATAATTAAAAGTGGTAGTTTTGAATTTGCTTTAACCATGTCGAAATGTGCTTCGATGATGTGCTTTATTTTATCCTGAAATGAAGATTCTTCCATGTTTTTTGTTTCAAAAATACTGACAAAGAACATTTTGAATTTTTGTTCAAAAATTGTATTAAACAAGTTATCCTTTGTTCTAAAATAATAATGTACCAAAGCTTGATTGCATCCTACGGCTTTCGCAATTTCTGTAGTTGAAGTCAACGCGAAGCCTTTTTCCAAAAATAGTCTTTGAGCTACTTTTAGGATCATTTGTTCGGTTGAAAATTCAATATTATTTTCCATGTTTAATTTATGTATTTAATAGTATTATTAACAGGGCGCAAAGTAAAGCAAATTTGTTGATTTTTCAATTAAATTCATTGTAAAACTTGTTATAGTTTAATTATTTAACCTTTTTTTAAATAGCGATTGTGAATTTGTAAATATATGGAATTTAAGATTAATAGATGAACTATTCCGATGATACTTGTCTTCCGTTATTACCTTAAAAGAGGTTTAAATCTAATAAAGACTAAACAATTAGAAGATACGGTTGTTTTAAAATTGAATTTTTAAAATTCAGTTTTTTTTATTTTAAATGAACACAAATAATATAATGCAAATAATAAACTTAAATTCTCCCGACATTTCAGTTATGGAAACAAAAGCTGTCTTACCTCAAATCTCATTCGAATCATTTCTCAATAAATTTAAATCAACTCTAAAAACTGTATTTCACGAAGATCATAACATAGATCAGTTTAGCGTTCAGCGAGGTATGCCCGATGAGGTATTACAAAAAATAATGCTTTGTAATCCTAATTCACTTTGTATACCTAAAGAATATGGTGGGAGAGGAGGTAATGTTCAACAAAATCTGGCACTTTTATCAGCAGCTTCGTACGAATCGTTATCACTGTCGTTGACATTGGGAATTAATAGCGCACTTTTTCTACAACCGGTAATAAAATATGGTCAGGAAGATATAAAACCAGGGGTTTTCGATCGATTTTTAAATCACCAAAACATGGGTGGTTTAATGATTACCGAGCCCGGTTTTGGAAGCGATGCACTTAATATGCAAACGTCATTTACCGAAGAGGATAAACATTTTCATTTGAAAGGCACAAAACATTGGGCAGGATTAACTGGGCAAGCTGATTTTTGGGTGTTAACTGCTCGTCGGCTAGCTCCAAATGGAGGTTTGCAAAGGGATGTTGATTTGTTTGTTTGTGATAATTCAGCTCAAGATCAAAAAATTATTGTGGATGAAAAATTTGAAAATCTTGGTTTATATCAAATTCCTTACGGTAGAAATATTCTGGATGTGAAAATCCCAAAATTGCAGCGCCTCGTGCCTAAAACTACAGGTGTTCAGATGTTGTTGGATTTATTGCACAGAAGCAGGATGCAATTCCCGGGCATGGCTCTTGGATTTGTAAAAAGAATGCTCGACGAAGCCATAATGCATTGCCAGCAACGCATGGTAGGTGGTAAAAATCTGTTTTCGTACGATCAAGTACAGCAGCATTTGGCCCGTCTGCAAGCCAATTACACTATCGTTTCCGCTTTGTGTACTAAAAGCAGCGAAATAGCCGGTATTCAAAATGATTTGACACCTCTTGGTTTCGAAGCCAATATAATTAAAACTGTAAGTTCGGATTTGATGCAAGAGTCTGCTCAAATTGTAGTACAATTGGTGGGAGCGGCAGCTTATAAGCTAAATCATGTGGCCGGGCGAGGAATTGTTGATAGCCGGCCGTTTCAGATTTTTGAAGGCTCGAACGATATTCTTTACAACCAGATTACAGAATCGCTCCTTAAGCAAATGAAAACAGCAAAAGAAAGTCATGTTTTTTCATTTTTAAAAGAACACGCAATGACATCAAATGCTGCGTTATTTTTGAAAGAATTATTGAATTTTGAAATAAACACTCAAATGTCACAGCGTAAATTTGTGGAGTTTGGCAAAGCACTTAGTCGCATTGCAACACTCGATTTGGTTGTACGACTTGGTGAGTCAGGTTTCAGAAATGACATGATTGAAAATGCAATATCCATTATTAAACAAGAAGTAACTCAACTAATGGCAAATTTCAATTATGCTCAAAATGCTATTGTTGTGCCGGATTATGAAACCGGAAGTGATTGGTCGGAATTTGTAATTGCTTAATATAGTAGAGGTTATTTCAAGTGTAATAATTTGAGATAACCTCTTCTAGTTTTTTTATTGATTCAATACGTTAAAAGCATTACCCAAATTATTGATGATATCACTTGCAATAAGTGTTTCTTTCGATTCATTTTTTAATGCCAAATCGCCCGCTAGTCCATGAAGAAAAATGCCGATTTTTGCAGTTTCATCTGGATTATAACCTTGCGCCATCAATCCCACCAACATCCCAGTGAGCACATCGCCCGATCCGGCTGTAGCCATTCCCGAATTTCCTGTACTATTGAAAAATAGAGATGCATTCGGCAGTGCAATGAGCGTGTGAGCTCCTTTTAAAATGATAATGATTTGATACCTCATGGAAGCTTCTTGCGCTTTTATCATTCTGTGGTAAGAAGATTTGCTTTCGCCGAAAATACGTTCAAACTCTTTTGGATGGGGAGTTATAATGCTGTTTTTAGGAATCAACTCAAGTAAATCAAAATTTTGACTAATAATATTAAGTGCATCGGCATCAAGAATACAAGGCTTTGTCATTTTCGACAATAAATTTCGGAGCATTTCTATTGTACCGGATTGTGTTCCAATTCCAGGACCAATCGCAATTGCATCAAATCTTTCAATACTATCAACTTCAGTTATAAAATCGGGGTGAGAATCCGATTGAAATATAACTTCGGGAACTGCACTTTGAACAATAACCCGATTGGTTTCCGGTCCGTGAACCGACACTAAACCTGCTCCGGAACGTAAAGCCGCTTTAGATGATAACACCGATGCTCCAGCCATTCCTTTGCTCCCTGCAATAATCAATGCATGACCAAAACTGCCTTTATGACTGAATTTAGTGCGGATTTTTAAAAGTGGTTTTATATCATTTTGAGTCAAATAAAATAAGTTGCTGGAAGTTTGCTTAATTGCTTCGGGATGTATGCCAATATCCAGTATTTCCCAGCTCCCAACATACGGAGCATTTTCGGCAAATAGAAACGCTAACTTCGGAAATTGCAGGCTAAATGTATAATTTGCTTTAACAACAATGGATTTATCTGTCAATTGATTCTCTTCACCTTGTAATCCGGAAGGAATATCAATGGCAACAACTTTATTTCCGGTTTGATTGATCCATTCAATCGCTTCAGCAAAAACTCCTGACACAGGCCGACTCAAACCCGAACCAAAAAGTCCATCAATAATTATTGTTTCGTGATATATTTCAGGCGCAACAAATTGATGAGTAAGCTCCTTTATCGTTTTTGGGAAATCAGAAATCAAACGTTGCCTGTTGATTTTACAATCGGCAGAAAGTGAACTGGAATGAATTAAAATAACAGAAACGTTATAGTCCGATTTTAATAACAAACGTGCCAATGCCAAAGCATCGCCGCCATTATTGCCCTGTCCTGCAAAAATGCACACATTTTGTTTAGCGGTGAAATGCTCTGTGAATTTTTTATATAATCTTTCTGCAGCACGTTCCATTAAATCGATTGATGCAATGGGAATATGTTCAATCGTGTATTGATCGAGCTGACGGACTTGATTCGTTGAAAAGAATTTCATTCGTAATCAGACTTAGTATTTGTTTTTTTTTATTTTATAATTTTGATATTAAACGCACCGTTTTTTTCTTTTCCAAAGATGCTTAGCCACAATGGTAAATACATTTCTGTGCTTCTGGCAGTTTCAATATTGCCAAAATCTACAATGTTTTTTTCAGCCCAACCAAAAGATTTTAAAATTTCCTTTATCTGGTTTTTTGCATCGCCATCGTTCCCGCTCATAAATACATTATGATCACCGCCATTTATCAATGAAGGGTTTACCATTATTCCACACCACATAGTATTCAGTGTTTTCACTACCATTGCCATTGGAAAAGCTTTTTGAATTTCTTCTCCCAACGAATTGGTATTTGAAACAAACAAACTTGGAGGCATTCCTTTTGAAAAATCCAGTGGATTGGCAATGTCCACAATGATTTTACAGTTCAAGTTTTTTTCTCCAGCCATCTTTAAAGCTTCCAATGAACCCATTCCCGAGGTGCAATTGAATATTATTTCTCCATATTCTGCTGCTTCGGCAAAAGTCCCGGCACTCGCTTTTTCATTGTTTTTGGCAACAAATGCCAATGCCTTTTCATTGTTGTGGGTTCGTGAACCCATCATTACCGAGTGTCCCAATTCTATTAACTTTGAACCGACAGTGTCTCCAACTGTTCCAGTTCCTAAAACAGCGATCTTTAACATGATTTTTCTATTTTAGAAGTTTAAATGTTGTTTGATTTTTAATTCAAACAATTTTTAATTAAAACGAAAAACCAATTACTTATGTTCAATTTTAGTGAACTTTATCGTTAAAGTTGAGGATTTTAAGTGTCAATGTTTTACAATATATTCCAACGGGTCTCTATCCATTTTTTCTGTTGTGCTGAGTTCAAAAATGTCCATGCAACTATCCGACTGACTTTTGTGCCTTGTCCCATGGGAATAACTTTTACCTGAACAGTTCCTGCAGTTCTCAACGCTTCTTTTATAGCATCCAAATGCGATTGTTTCGAAATTAGAGTTGAAAACCAAAAGCAGTTGGAAGCAAATTGCTTGCTTTGACGAATCATGTCAAGAACAAAACGTACTTCGCCACCCTCGCACCACAATTCATTGCTTTGTCCGCCAAAGTTTAATGTTGGTGTTGTAATCTTTTTATGATTTAAACTACTTAATTTTTTTAGTGTTCCTTCCTGAGCATCCTCAGCTGATGCATGAAAAGGAGGATTGCAAACTACAAAGTCAATAGGCTCAGTACGTTCCATAACTCCATGAAAAATATCTTTTGGATTTTCCTGCATTCGCAATTCAATATTTCGTTGCAAAAAATGATTATTAGTAATGATTTTTCCACATGAATTCAATGCTGCTGGATCAATATCAGAACCTATAAACGACCAACCATATTCTTTATTTCCAATTATTGGATAAACACAACTTGCTCCAATTCCAATATCCATACATTTTATTTTGTAACCTGTTGGAATTACGCCATTGTTTGAACTGCCTAATAATTCAGCAATGTGATGAATATAATCGGCTCTGCCAGGTATGGGCGGACATAAATAACCGGTAGGAATATCCCAATACTCGACTGAATAATACTGTTTTAAAAGCGCTTTGTTCAACCATTTTACAGCTTTTGGGTTGGCAAAATCGATGGAAACATCACCAAATGCATTTGGTTTCACATATTTAGCCAATTCAGGGCAAGTTACTGTGAGTTTGGCAAAATCATAACGTTCGCGATGTTTATTTTGAGGATGTAAAACAACTTTTTCTATTGGATGTACTTTCTTTTTATCGGGCATTTCTAATGTGTTTGTATGTTTTTGTTTGTTTGCAAAGATAGTCAATGTAAAGTTTAGTTTGAGTTAAACTAAAATGTTTATTGAAAATGAGGTGTTTATAGAGGATTTAGAATCTTATATTTATATAAATTTAGTATTGAAGTCACGATGAATTTGTCAGTTTGGCAAAATTATACAGAGGAAGTTGCTAGAATAATATATTTCAGTTTTTGAAATTCTCACAAGAACAGTATCTTTGCACATAAGAATTAAAATATCAACAAGTTTTGAAATAAAAATATTATGGCATTAATAAAATCGGTTCGGGGTTTTACTCCGCAAATGGGTGAAAATTGTTATTTGGCTGAAAACGCTACCGTTGTTGGCGATGTAATTATGGGTGATGGTTGCAGTGTATGGTTCAATGCAGTGTTGCGAGGTGATGTGAATTCAATTCGCATCGGAAATAATGTGAACATTCAGGATGGTTCTGTTTTACATACTTTATACGAAAAATCGACTGTTGAAATTGGCGATTTTGTTTCTATCGGACACAATGTGACAGTTCACGGAGCAAAAATAAATAATTATGCTTTAATTGGAATGGGAGCTACATTGCTCGATTATGCCGAAATAGGTGAAGGGGCAATAGTTGCTGCCGGAGCTTTGGTGTTAAGCAACACAAAAATTCCACCTTTCACTCTTTGGGCGGGTGTTCCGGCCAAGTTTGTGAAAAATGTAGAACCCGAACAAGCCAACGAAATGAACCGAAAAATTGCTCATCAGTATGCCATGTATGCCGGATGGTTTATGGAAGAGGATCAGAAATAGTTTGGTAGAGCCCCCAAATCCCCCGACCTCTTCCGTCCTTCGGACACCTTCTCCTAAAAGAGAAGGATAAAGGAAAATAGTATTTGGGGACTTTAAGACCAATTTTCAAATTATTTAGCACAAGCAAAACTAATTAAGCTATTTTTTTTATTGACAGTCTTTAGAAATATCTTTGTCTTAAGATGGTTTATAGTAAATAATTGGCAGTTGTTTTTATTGTATGGGAAAACTATCTTCTACCCTGTATTTTCCATACATATCCTTTACAGTGCAGCATTCGGTGTATGCATCGTGTTCGAAAAACAAAATCTGATGCTTTGCAACAGCTTCATCCAGTAAAACTTTCTTTTCGGCCATGGCTGTAATTGGATAGGTATCGTAAGCAGAAATCCAAGATACAGGAACGGTGGCTGAAACAGGAATAACATCCCCAACATAAACATAGGTTTTTTGTCCGGTGTTAATATAACTGACTAATTGACCAACTGTGTGACCATTGAAAAGCCGTATTTCCACTTCGGGACAAATAAATTGGTTTTCAGAAACTAATTTCAATTTTCCATTTTCCTGAATCGGCAACATATTTTCAGGGAAATACGAATCGCCTTCACGAATATTGGGTTCTAAAAAATTCTTCCATTGTGACTCACCCACCCAGTGAGTTGCATTGGGGAATGTCATTTCTACTTTTGACCGATCGTCATTATATTTGGTGCAACCACCGCAATGATCAAAATGCAAGTGGGTAAGAATCACATCTGTAATTTCCGAACATTTATAACCAAGTTTATTCAGTTCAGTTTCGAAGTTGATAACGCCTTCGAAATCATAATACTTTAAGTATTCCAATTGCTTATCACCTGTGCCTGAATCAATTAGAATCAATTTTTCACCGGTGTCAACTAATAAGCAGCGCATGGTTAGTCTGCAAGAATTTTCTTCGTTACAGGGATATCTTTTTTGCCAAACCCGTTTTGGTACTACCCCAAATATAGCACCTCCATCTACCTGAAAATTCCCTGCTTCAATTTTGTATAATTTCATATTTTAAGGATTATAATATTAGAAAGTTGATATCGTTTTATATACCGTTGTGCTAATGTGAAATTGTGTTGTATTAAAGTCTGTAATCTTCATGATATTTATGAACTGTCCAAACTTTAAGAACACTTTTAATTTAGTGAACTTGACAAACTTTTTAGTACATTTGCAGATTAAAAATATTTTCAGCAAAAATAACAAAATTCATTCAATTGCCAATCGTATGCAACGAGTACATTTTATTGCAATAGGTGGAGCAGCCATGCATAACTTAGCTATAGCTATCAGCAAAAAAAACAATTTTAAAGTAACAGGTTCCGACGATGAAGTTTTCGAACCATCGCTTAGTCGATTAAAAGAACACGGTTTATTGCCCGAAAAAATGGGCTGGTTTCCAGATCGAATTGATAAAGGATTGTCAGCCGTTATTTTAGGTATGCATGCAACTATCGACAACCCCGAATTGTTAAGAGCCAAAGAGTTGAGATTGAAAATTTATTCTTTCCCAGAATACTTGTATCAACAAACCCGTAGCAAAACCCGAATTGTAATTGGGGGCAGTCATGGTAAAACAACAACTACGGCAATGATATTGTTTGTGTTGAAACAACTGAAAATCGAAGTTGATTATATGGTTGGTGCTCAAATTGAAGGTTTTGATAATATGGTGAAGCTATCTTATGATTCTAGAATTGCTGTATTTGAAGGCGATGAATATCTCACCTCTCCAATTGACCGACGTCCAAAATTCCACTTATACAAACCACATATTGCAGTTCTAACAGGCATTGCATGGGATCATATTAATGTTTTTCCAACCTTTGAAAACTATGTGGAACAATTCGAAAAGTTTGCTCAATTAATGGAAATTCAAGGTCGTTTGATCTATTTTGATGGCGATGAAAAACTTAACGAAATAGCTCAACATTTACGTCGCGATATTGTGCCATTTCCGTACAATACACCAAAACATGAAGTCAGAAATGGGATTACGTATCTAATTACCAAAAAAGGCGAAGTACAATTAAAAGTTTTTGGAGAACACAATCTTCAGAATATGAATGCAGCTCGCCTAGCCTGTAAACAGATTGGCGTAAATGATGATCAGTTTTATTCCGTTATCTGCGATTTTCCTGGTGCTTCAAACCGACTTCAGAAAATTACAGAAACAGAAAATTCAGTAGCATTTAAGGATTTTGCTCATTCACCTTCAAAACTAAAAGCAACTGTTCAAGCCGTAAAACATCAATATCCCGATCGTAAATTGGTGGCTTGCATGGAATTGCATACGTTTAGCAGTTTAACTGAAGATTTTTTGCCTCAATATGCGGATTGCATGAAAGAAGCTGACATAGCCTTTGTGTATTACAACCCAGAAGTTATTAAGCATAAACGATTAAATGAAATTCTGCCAGAGCAAGTAAAGCAAGCTTTTGGAGGTACTAATATTGTAGTTTTTACCGATTCAAATTCTTTGCAGAAGAAACTGCGTGAGTTGAATTTTGATAACACGGCTTTGTTACTGATGACTTCTGGTAACTTTTCGGGTATAAACCTGATTGAATTTGCAAATGAACTTTTAAAGAGTAAGTAGCTGTTTGTGGGTAGTTGGTAATTGCAAGTTTTGCATAAACGAATTAACCAATCAACTCCTTACTGTCTTAAAAATAAACTATGATAGGAAAACAAGAATTATTAGACAACAGATATATGCGCATGGCCAGAATTTGGGCTGAAAATTCATACTGCGATCGCAGAAAAGTGGGGGCGTTACTTGTTAAGAACAAAATGATCATTTCCGATGGTTACAATGGAACACCTTCGGGTTTTGAAAATAAATGTGAAGATGAAAACAATACATCGAAACCATACGTTCTTCACGCCGAGGCCAATGCTATCAGCAAAGTTGCCCGATCGCACAACAGTAGCGATAATGCAACATTATACGTTACTGCTTCGCCATGTATTGAATGTGCAAAGTTGATAATACAATCAGGCATAAAACGAGTAGTATATGGTGAAAAATACCGTATAATGGATGGCGTTGAATTACTCGAGCGCGCTGAAATTGATGTTGTTTATCTCGAAAACGAAAATCAATAAAAAAAATACAAACTGAATTAATTTATTGCCAAAAGCAAAATAATTATTTGTTCGCTTTCACTAATTTTTTACTTGCCGAATATGAATAGAAAATATATTTTACTGGCTTTTGTAATTCTTCTGTCTGTTATCAGTGGATTGTTACTTGGAAATTTGCTTGCAAGCAGAGCAAATATGTCAAATCTTACACGCGTATTTTCTCCAAAAGGGATGAATAATAAAGTGGATGAATTGCTGTCGATAATTGACAATCAATATGTTGATACGGTTGATGTTACAAAAATGACTGAAGAGTTGATGGTTGATCTGGTTGCTCAGCTCGATCCTCATTCGGTTTACATACCTGTATCTGATTTGGAAAATGTGAATAACGAACTTGAAGGTAGTTTCAGTGGAATCGGGGTTCAGTTTAATATTCAAAACGATACAATAATGATTGTTGCTGTGGTTAGCGGTGGTCCTTCAGAAAAAGTTGGTTTGCTTGCCGGTGATAGAATTGTAAAAGTGAATGATTCTGTGTTTGTAGGGAAAAAGATTACAAATGAAAAAGTAATGAAGAAACTACGTGGGCAGAAAAATACAAAAGTTAAACTTGGTATTCAACGGCATGGAACCGCCGAATTACTTAATTATACAATTACCAGAGGTGAAATTCCTGTAAATTCGGTTGATATTGCATATATGATTGAACCTGGAGTCGGTTTTATCCGGGTAAGTAAATTTGCAGCTACAACCTATTCGGAATTTTTGGATGCAATTGCGAAATTGAGAAACAGTGGTGCTAAGAAATATATCATTGATTTACGCGAAAACAGCGGCGGTTTCATGGATCAGGCTATAAATATGGTGAATGAATTTTTACCGGCCAATCGAATGATTGTTTATTCACAAGGCAAGTCATATAAACGCTCCGAAGCCATATCAGATGGAAAAGGAAGTTGTATTTCGGTGCCAGTAGCCGTTTTGATTAATGAATTTTCGGCATCAGCTAGCGAAATATTTTCTGGTGCTATTCAGGATAATGACAGAGGACTTATTATTGGTCGGCGCTCATTTGGAAAGGGACTTGTTCAGCAACAACTTGATTTGTCAGATGGTTCAGCTATCAGATTGACTGTAGCACGTTATTATACACCTTCGGGCAGAAGTATTCAAAAACCCTATGAAAAAGGGAAGTCGGATGCTTATGAAATGGATATTTTAAACCGTTACAATCATGGCGAATTCGACACAAAGGACAGTATTCATATGGCTGATTCTCTAAAATACAAAACATTAGGCGGAAGAACAGTGTATGGTGGCGGTGGAATAATGCCTGATATTTTTGTGCCGCGTGACACAACAGAATATACTCCATACTTGAATAAAATTATTAATTATGGTTATTTGTACCAATTTGCATTTCAATATACCGATCGGAACAGGGCTGTGTTGAAAAATATAAAAAGCTGGCAACAAATGGAGAAATACCTGGATGCACAAAATTTACTGGCACAATTTGAAATTTTCGCATCTGCAAAAGGGGTTGAGGCAAATAGAAAACAGATTGAAATATCAAAAAATGTTATTATAAATTTACTACAAGCTTATATTACCCGTAACTCATTGGGAGATAATGGTTTTTATCCATTATTATACAAAGATGACAAAACAGTTTTAAAAGCTTTAATACAATTAAAAGGAAAAAAGTAGAGTGCAAATTTAGAATCTTAAAATATTTTTAAAATAATGTACCTTTTTATTTGTTAAGTAAAATAATATATCTATTTTTGGGCTCAGTTTATTAAAAATAAATTAAGCCCTTTTTTTATATGTGGAAAGATTTTTTCTATTTTTCCAAAGCCCAACGCATTGGTATTATCATATTGGTAATACTGATATTTCTTGCCTCTATCGCAAATTATTTCTTGCCATTTTACTTCCCAAAAACTGAGAATATCAAATCTGATTTTCTTTCAGAAGTTACAAATTTCAAGAAATCGTTGGTTTCGAGAGATAGTTTACGTCTGGCTCAGTGGCAAATTCAGAATGAAGAAAGACAACGACAATTTCAAGAAAAGTACGCACAGTTTCCGGATTCTAAACCTTATGATAAAGTTCCTAAATATTCATTGTTTAAGTTTGACCCTAACAAGCTGGATTCGATTGGTTTTTTGCAGTTGGGTTTAAAATCTTTTATTGCGTCAAATATTATCAGGTTCAGAAATAAAGGTGGATTGTTTCGCAACAATGACGATTTCGCAAAAGTTTACGGTTTAATGCCTGAAAAATTTAAAGAACTAGAACCGTATATTAGTATTCAGGATGTTCCGATTGTTAAACCTGAATCGAAACAAAGTGAACTTAAAAAAGATGTGATGGTTGATTTAAACTCTGCAGACACTTCATTATTAATGCAAGTGAAGGGAATCGGACGTGGATATGCAAAAGGAATCGTTCGGTTCAGGAACGAAACAGGTGGTTTTGTTTCAGTTGATCAATTAGCTGAAATTTATGGAATGCGACCAGAGATTTATGAGCGAATTCGAGCGTTTTGCTTTGTAAATTTAGATCTCGTAAAAAAAATAAGAGTAAATTATGCAACTGTCGATAAATTGAACATGCATCCTTATATAAGTTTTTATCAAGCAAAAGCTATGTATGAACTGCGAAGGAAAAAAGGGAAATTAAAGCAAATTAGCGAACTGAATGTCATTGATGAATTTACGCCCGAGTTGATTTTGAAGATAGCACCTTACCTGAGCTTCGATTAGTAACAATTTAAATCTCATTTCTCAATACGTAAGAAATTGACAGAATTTAAATTTTTATTGTCTTGATAGTATCTGTTTGATTGCCAGTCTTATATTTAATTATTGATTGTGCATTTTCAATTTCCAATTACTTAAATTGATTTATAAATGTATTTATATACAATTTCAAGAGCCTTAGTTTCGATTATTTAGGTACTTTTGTTTTTACATATTTGTA
The DNA here is from genome assembly GCA_010365115.1 of Paludibacter sp. Classification (GTDB taxonomy): domain Bacteria; phylum Bacteroidota; class Bacteroidia; order Bacteroidales; family Paludibacteraceae; genus Paludibacter. The sequence continues at coordinate 30,707 of JAAFGX010000004.1, read as the reverse complement.
AAAATAATAACTGGTTATCTGCTTTGAACATGCTGTAGATAAATAAGATTGTTTTTGACCTATTTTGAACCTGCCTGCGCCAGGAAAGCGCAAAGAGGCTAAGACACAAAGTCGCTACGAAAAATCAACTATTTAATAAAGCTTTGCGGCTTTGCCACTTAGCGTCTTTACGTTAATGAAATATTTTCTAAATTAGAAATACTTTTTCTTCTAAATATATGGATGATTGTCAAATATGCGCTAATTTAAATTAACGCTTGTTCTAGGCAGATAAGCAGTAAATAATAAACCAAACTGAATTAATTATGAAAATGATTTCTGGTAATATTGTGGATGTAATTACTCGAACGATTACAAAGGGAATCATACATTTTGAAAACGGAAAAATAAAATGTATTGAGCCAAGTGATATTGTTGATGATCAGTTTATTATACCTGGATTTGTGGATGCTCACATTCACATTGAAAGTTCCATGATGTTGCCTGCCGAATTTGCCAGATACAGCGTAGTGCATGGAACGGTGGCTTGTGTATGTGATCCTCACGAAATTGCCAATGTTTGTGGTGTTGACGGAGTGGATTACATGATTGAAAATGGAAATAAATCACCCATGAAGTTTTATTTTGGTGCGCCTTCCTGTGTTCCTTCCACGCATTTTGAAACTTCCGGTGCTGTGCTTGATGCTGAAGTTGTAGAGGCGCTACTTGAACGTGACGATATTCATTTTCTGGCAGAAATGATGAATTTCCCGGGAGTTATTCATAAAAATAAACAAGTGCATCTTAAGCTGGATGCGGCAAAACGAATTGGGAAACCGATTGATGGGCATGCTCCGGATATTACGGGTGAAGAATTGAAAGCATATGTAAAAGCTGGAATCAGTACTGATCATGAATGTATGACCATTGCCGATGCCGAAGCTAAAATTGCATTGGGGATGAAAATTCAAATCCGTGAAGGAAGCGCAGCAAAGAATTTTGATGATTTGTTACCTTTGCTTCACAAGCATTCCGATAAAATCATGTTTTGTTCGGATGATAAGCATCCGGATGATTTGTTGAAAAACGGACATATCAACTCATTGGCTCGCCGGGCGGTTGCAAAAGGCTTTAATGCTATTGAAGTTTTACGCATTTGTTCTTATAATCCAATTAAACATTACAAATTGGATGTTGGTTTATTGCAGGTAAACGATGATGCTGATTTTGTTGTGGTCAATAATATTACGGATTTTAGAGTTAAAGCAACTTATATCAAAGGCGAAAAAGTTTCAGAAGATGGAATTCCAACTTATCAGCGATTTATTCCTATACATATTATTAATCAGTTTAATGCAAAAAAGATTACAGTTGAACAGCTAAAGGTTACTCCAAAAGGAGATATTTTGAAAGTAATTAATGTGGATGATGGGCAACTTTTTACAACAGAAATTAATTGCCCTCAAAAGATAGAAAATGACAACGTAATTTCTGATATTGAATCTGATGTGCTGAAACTTGTGGTTTATAATCGCTACCAATCCTCAGCACCTTCAATTGGATTTATTAAGAACATCGGCTTAAAGCGTGGTTCTATGGCTTCTACCGTGGCACATGACAGCCATAACATTGTTGCAGTTGGCACCTCGGATGCCGAAATTGTTTCAGCAATAAACCAAATTGTTGAAAGTAAAGGTGGTATCTTAGCTTGTGATGGAGACAAAACTTGTTTGCTGCCACTTCCAATCGGAGGTGTCATGTCGCAAGACAAAGGCGCTGTAATTGCACAACGCTATGAAGAAGTAGACGCTATGGCTAAAGAATTGGGGTCTACACTAAAAGCTCCTTTTATGACGGTAGCTTTTATGTCGCTATTGGTTATACCTGAATTGAAACTTGGTGATAAAGGGTTATTTGATGGAAGGAATTTTAAGTTTGTGGAATTAATGGAGTAAATCTATTTTGATATAAAAAAAAACCTTGCAAAACCTGTTTGCAAAGGATTTTTAGAGCATTAATTGTTGAATTTCAACTTTTAGTTTTGGTAAATGATTAATGACAATACTCCAGATTAAGTCATCCGATATTTTGTCATAACCATGAGCAATTCGATTACGAGTGCCAATAATTTTTTGTGCATTTTCTAACTTAAATTCTTTGTTTTTCCTCAAAATTCGATTTACAGCCTCTCAAATAATCTCAATATTTCGTTCGATGGCACGTTTTGTTTTGGTGTCTTTACTATATTCTTCAAATTTGCGTGGTTTATCTTCAAAATAACCGTCTATCTCATTAATTGACTGAAGAATATCATATAGCCATGTTTTAATTTCATTGTCCATAAATCATCAGTTTATGTGAGTCAATTGATTGTCGTAAGTATGGATTTTGAATAGCTTGATTTTCGAGTAAATCTATTTTTCGTTTGAAAATTTGTTCAAGTGAAGTTTTAAAATCGAAATAATTGTCAGCATAATCATATAGTTCAACATTCTGGAAATCCACAATAAAATCAATGTCGCTATTTTTTTTAAATTTATTGGTTAATATTGACCCAAACACAAACAGGCGAGCAACTTTGTAAGTTTTACACAAAGCATGAACTGAATCTATATTTCTGTCTATTAAGGTCATAATTATTATTTATTGTTTTGCAAAGATAAGTATTTGGTTCAGTAAAACAAAACAGTTTACAAGATAACAAAAATCCCTTGGAACGATTGTCACAAGGGATTTTCAATTTTATAATGTATCAGCTTATTTTACTGAATCCATGTGTGCAATTAAATCCAATACTTTGCTTGAATAACCCCACTCATTGTCATACCAGCTAACAACTTTTACGAAGTTTCCGTTCAAAGCGATACCTGCATTAGCATCAAATACAGATGTGCGTGATTCGTGAATGAAGTCAGAAGAAACTACTGAATCTTCAGTGTAACCAAGTACACCAGCCATTGTAGTTTCAGAAGCTAATTTCATAGCCGCTTTAATTTCATCGTAAGAAGCCGCTTTTTCCAAACGTACAGTTAAGTCAACTACAGATACGTCAGCAGTTGGAACGCGGAATGCCATACCAGTTAATTTACCATTCAATTCAGGAATTACTTTACCTACAGCTTTTGCAGCACCGGTAGAAGAAGGGATAATGTTTCCTAAAATTGAACGACCACCACGCCAGTCTTTTGCAGAAGGAGCGTCAACTGTTTTTTGAGTATTTGTAGCTGCGTGTACAGTTGTCATCAAACCTTCAACAATACCGTAGTTGTCGTTAAGTACTTTAGCGATAGGAGCTAAACAGTTTGTAGTACAAGAAGCGTTAGATACAATGTCCATATCTGCTTTGTAAGCATCTAAGTTTACACCGCAAACGAACATAGGAGCGTCGTTAGATGGAGCAGAGATAACTACTTTTTTTGCACCACCGGCAAGGTGAGCTTTACATTTGTCAATTGTAGTGAAAACACCAGTTGATTCAACAACATAGTCAGCACCAGAAGCACCCCAACCAATGTTAGCTGGATCTTTTTCAGCGAAGAAAGCAACTTCTTTACCGTTAACGAACAATTTACCATCTTTGTTTTCTGCAGTTCCTTTGAATTGTCCATGAACAGTATCGTACTGTAACATGTAAATTAAATAGTCAAGATCCAAAAATGGGTCATTTACTGCAACGATTTGTACATCGTTTCTTTCTTGAGCAGCACGGAAAACCAAACGTCCGATACGGCCAAAACCATTGATACCTACTTTAATCATTTTATTTATTGTTTAAAATTGAGTTTTTCTTAATTTTGCCACAAAAGTACAAAATTCTGTCCGAATGGCAAAATTGAGAGTGAATTAATTACACTTTTTTTGTTATTGTAAAGCAGAGATGGCAAAATGATATATTTTATTATTTTTAAAGTAAAATATAATTTTCCAACTACTTTTCTAAGTTTATTAAATATGGTCTGTATAGTTTAAGTATTACAAAATCTTCAACTTAACAAATAGAATTTAAGATTAATGCACTTAAAAACAGTTTCGATAAATTGCTTTTAATTATTCAGTAAGTAAGTTTACTGTTTTATTTCTTCTTTTTTGCATGTGCTGATTCCGAGTAAAGCATAAATCGGACAGAAACTTACTAAACTTGTAATTGCAAGAACTAATGCAAGTACCAAAGCAATAATTCCAATAGTGCCAGTCAATACTTCAGAGTAAAAAAGAGCAATTATTATGATTGCAATTAGCAATCGAATTAACTTGTCTGTCGAGCTTAAATTTTTTTTCATGATGTGTTGTTTTTATATTCATTATATTAATGAGAAATTGATTGAAATTTAGTAATTAGAGTAGTTAAAAAAAATAGTAATAATTTTTACTCCCATTATTTTTGTTGTAAAAACTAATAAGTTGACATGATATTCCGTATTGCCTCAGCTGTTTTGTAAACTTCATCCACATTATTGTAAAATGCAAATGATGCTCTTACAGCACCTGGAAGCATTAAAACATCATTGAAAATGCCAAGTTTCATCATTGAAGTCCTTATTTCATGTACCAAATCAGGTGCTCCGAGTTGTTTTGAAACATAAATATGAGCACAGAAACAGCCATCTCGCACACTGATGCCTTTTTTGTCGAGTTCTCGTGCAAGATGTTCATGATCAGTGCCAAATGCCTTGCCAGTAAAGGTAACTATGGAGCTGCGAAGTTTCATGTCTGTAGGTCCCAGAATCTTAATTTTTGGAATAGTCATTAATTCGCTAATAAACAACTTGCCCAGAGCTGAATCGTGTGCCGCAATATTTGCCATTCCTATTTTTTGTAAATAATCGATAGTGAGTCCCCATTCAATTGCTCCTTCTATGTCCTGAGTGCCTGGTTCTAGTCGTGTAACACCATCGTTATATGCAGTAAACCAATGTGATACCAATTTTACAGCACTTCCGCCGCTAATAGTATTCGGAATGTGTCTAATGCTTTTTTTATTGATAAATATTGCTCCAATACCCATAGGACCATACATTTTATGTGAAGATATCCCAGCAAAATCTACATCAAGCGAATCCAGATCAATAGGGCAATGTCCCGCAGTTTGAGCCATATCAAGATATATGAACCCCCTATTACCCATTATTTGTCTTATTTCATGAACAGGATTCATTATTCCAGTAACGTTGGATGAGTGAACAAGGTTCAAAAGGATTTTTCCTTTTTTATGATTTGCCACTACAGATTGTAATTTCTTTAAATCAATTTGACCGTTTGCTGTATTGTCTGGAATATATTCAATTTCAGCTCCCATTTTCTGTGCCATGTTTCTGGCTGTTACAATCTGAGAATTGTGTTCAATGCTTGTTAGAATTAACATGTCACCTTTCTCTAATGGGAATCGCAAAGCAGTCCAGTTTGATGAATCGGTGGTACCACCGGTAAATGCAACTACGTAATTTTTTGCATTAAAAAAAAGCTCAAGTTTATGTCTGGATTCTTCGAAACGTTGGTTTGCTTCACGGGCTTCCATCGAGTTTTTTGAGTGATTACTTCCGCGAATTGTTTGAGTACGGTAATTGTACATCGATTTCTTAACGCTCTGCGGTTCTTGGGTTGTTGCGCTCGAATCAAGATAAATTCTATCGTATGTATCAAAAAGTGGGAAGTCTAAAGCACGTATTTCACCTACATTAGCAAGTGTGCCGGGATAAGTATTGCATACTTCGTTTGTTTTCATTTTACTCTTTTATAAATTTTTAAAAATGATTTTTTACTAACAGTATTGATTAAATTATCCTTTGATTTTTTATCAGATTGCGAAATCCCTATATCTTGATAATTGCAAATAAAACAAAACAGAATGGATTTATGTTCAGATTTGTAAAAAAAATGACACAATTAAATCATTGATAAAAAGACATTAAGTCTATTAAAATTTTTACTACTTCAATTGTTTCATACAAATTGTGTTTTGGGTTGCTTGCACTTCATTTTTCTTCATTATCTTTGCCCATCTAAAATCAATTTATAAAAGAACTAGAAGATGGAAATTTCAGGAAAAATTATTGCAGTGTTGCCAATAGCAACCGGACAAGGAAAAAACGGAACTTGGCGTTCACAGGATTATGTGTTGGAAACAGCCGATCAATATCCGAAAAAAGTATGTTTCAATTTATTCAACGATAAAATTGATCAGTTTCCTTTGGGAATTGACGATCAGGTAAATGTGAGTTTTGATGTAGAAAGTCGCGAGTACAATGGCCGTTGGTACACAACTGTTCGCGCATGGAAAATTGAAAAAGGCGCAGTAAGTGCTACTCCGGCTGCTTCTGCACCTGTTGCTTCATTTGATGCTGCTCCAGGAGCAGGCGAAGGAAGCGATTTGCCATTTTAATTTACAAGAAACTTTTCCAAAGTTTTAAATTTGGAAAAGTTATCAGATGGTCTAATGAAACAAAAAATATTACTTGGAATGAGTGGCGGCACCGATAGTTCGGTTGCTGCCATTCTTCTATTGGAACAAGGCTTCGAAGTGGTGGGCATAACGTTTCGTTTTTGGGAAGAAGGTGAAAATTATCATCTGCAAGATGCTGTTCGTTTAGCTGAAAAACTTGGTATTGAACACGTAACTTATGATGCTCGCGATGTCTTTAGAGAAAAAATTGTTGGCTATTTTGTTGCTGAATACCTCGCCGGCAGAACACCGTTTCCATGTGTAAAATGCAACAACGAGTTGAAATGGAAATTGATTTTGGAAGAAGCCGAACGGCTTGGGTGCGAGAAAGTGGCAATGGGGCATTATGTAAATATTGTGCATGAAAATAATCATTATTTTGTTTCAGAAGGAAAAGATCCAGATAAAGATCAATCGTTTTTTCATTGGGGATTGACGCAAGCCCAACTTTCGAAAATCATTTTTCCTCTTGGTCAATTTTTTAAAACTGAAGTGCGCACACTAGCTGCAAAACGTGGATTCAAAAAAGTTTCGGAAAAAAAGGACAGCTTGGGTGCATGTTTTTGTTCGAGCAATTACAGACCGTTTTTGAAAAGCCAAATTGCTGAACCTGAAAAGTTTATTTATACTGGAAATTTTCTTGATGAAGAAGGAAATGTATTGGGGCAACATGAAGGTTTTCCCCTTTACACGGTTGGTCAGCGAAGAGGATTAATACATCTGAACCGGAAAGTATTTGTAAAAGAAATACTTCCACAAACGAATGAGGTAGTTTTAGCCACGCTTGCAAACATGTACAAAACCGAATTTTTAATTTGTTATGTAAATATTGTTGATAAAAGTTTATTTACCAATGATTTTGATGTTATTTGCCGTATTCGCTATCGAAAACAAAATACGTTGAGCCGAGTTGTTTTTTTTGAAAATGGAAATGCAAAAGTAGAACTTGCTGAACCTCTAGAGTCTATTGCACCAGGACAAACAGCAGTGTTTTATAAAAATGGAAAAGTGTTGGGAGGAGGATTTATTGTTTAATTGTAAACAGTAAACGGTAAGTTGTTGATAGCTATTTTTTCATTTTGTTTTTTGTAGCAGTGAAAATTTTAATGAGTTCATCTGATTCATTTTTTATTTCAAAATAAATTGATTTGTCCAAGAGATTTGCTTCTTCAATCAACTCAAGCCAAAATTGAGTTTCATCTGTCTCCTCGACAACAATGCAAAGTTTGGAGAACTTTTCGGCTTCATATCTGCCACGTGTAAATGCTCTGAAATTCGCTGCAACCGAAGTTCCAGAACGTAATAATTGTTTCCCAATAACTCTTAATTCTTCAGTTTGTTTGCAGTATTTTGCATAAAATAGAATGATTGAAACAGCAAATTTCTTTGTTCTTGCTCTTAAATTTTGATTAAAATATGAGTAATCGCCCATTTTAATTAGCGTTTAATGTGGTTATTTCCTGTTTTGCTGTTTACCGTTTACTAATTGCAGTTATATTCTTATATTCCAAATCGCCAATGCGTGACAAACGCTTCCACCCAAAACGAACAGATGCCAAATTGCATGCATAAATTCGTTTTTTTTGAATGAATATAAAATTGCACCAACCGTATAAAATACCCCGCCAGCGATTAACCACCAAAGTACGTTCATCGAATTGTTAGCCGAAAGAACATCCATCAGTGGTTTAAAAGCAATAACGACAACCCAACCCATTGCAACATAACATGCAGTTTCTAACTTGCTTGCATTTTTAAGATGCGTAAAACTCAGTAATGTTCCGGCTAAAGCAGCTGTCCAAATAATTGCGAACAGACTCCAACCCCAAGCTCCTTGCTCCCGAAGTACCACTAAAGTAAACGGTGTATAAGTGCCAGCAATGTGAAAGTAAATGGCTGCATGATCAAACTTACGACGAGTAACCTTTCGGATTTCAATTTTATCGATATGATAAAGTGTGGAAGTTACATAAGAAAGTGTCATAAATACTGCGTAGATTGTAAAACTTGCTAAAGCCCAGTAATTTGTAGAAGTAGCGGCTTTTTGAATTAATAAAAATCCTGCAATTATGCCGAATAAAATTCCAAATCCATGTGTTCTGGTGTTTGCTCTTTCTTCTTTTGCTGTATATCTTGTCATTAACGTAGTTTATAAAATTCTTAAAGTAAATAATGTTTTGCAATTTATTTACAGTATTTTTCTGTTTAAAGTGTACGCAAAACTCTTTCTATTACATTATTTTCAAAGCCCCTGCTTTGTGCGAAACGAAATAATTTCCCTTGTTTTTCGTATTCAAATTCGTATTTCAATCCGGTCAATTTTGTTTTTAAAATTGATGCCAACAATTCTTCGTATTCTCCATCATCAATCAACTCTAAAGCAGAATTGATTTTCTCGTTAGTCAATCCTTTTTGTTTTAGAGCAAACGAAATTTTGATTTTTCCCCATTTATTAAAGCGAAATTTATCTTTAACGAAATAATTACAATAGCGCTTTTCGTTAATAAAATCTTCAGAGATAAGCCTGTCGATAATCTTTTGTTTATCTTCGGCAGAAACCCCCCAAGCTTCAAGTTTTTCCTGAACTTCAAATACACAATGTTCCGAAATGGAACAATAGGATGCCGCTTTGTGCAGTAATTCTTCTAATGAATACTCTTTTTTCATATTCTCTGATTTAAAAATCGACTCACAAATATAGTAAATTTTATTGTTTAGATTGATGATTTAGAGCTCTAAATTATTTATTTCGTAAATGTTGAAACTTTAGGTAACAAAATGGTGTTATATAAATAAAAAATGTAACTTTGCACCGAAAATGTATACTTTAACGATGAAATTAACAAAAAAACAACAAGTTGAACTTAAAGCCAAAGAATTATTTTGGAAATACGGGTTTAAAAAAGTGACTATAGATGAAATTTGCAAAAAAGCAAATGTAAGCCGTAAGACTTTTTATACATTCTACGATAATAAATCAGCGTTGGTTATTTTTCTTTTGCAACAGATGATAGATGAATCGATGACTGATTATCAAGATATTATTGATGAGGATGCAACTTTTTCGGATAAAATGGAGAAAATGCTCGCTCTGAAGTACAAATCCACTAATCAATTTTCGATGGAATTTGTAGCTGATTTCTTTCATCCCGATTCCGATGATATTTTAGCGTTTTACACAAAAATTGTTCAGGACTCACTAACACTGACCAATGATTTTTTTCGTGAAGCACAAAAAAATGGAGAAATGAATCAGGATTTGGATATAAATTTTGTAATGCTGATGATGCAAAAAATGGTGGAAATTGGAACTGCGCCGGAAGTAATGGCTTTATTTTCCGATGCAGAAACGATGAAACGTCAATTATCTCAATTTGTTATTTATGGAGTAATGCCAGTTAAACCAATTCATAATTAATAATTAACAATTAATAATTAGAAATTATGGCTTCAAAAATTAAGATCACGTTTGTGTTATTGTTGAATCTATTGCGTCTAATGGCACAAAATGATTCAACAAAAATCATGTTCAACGGACAAATAACAACTTGGGGAGTTAGTCAATTAAGTTCGCCATTGCCAATTCAACTTGGTACCAGATTTGTGCCAACTCTGTTGGGTGATTTTTCAGAATTTGATTTCGAAGCATCCTTGAATATTAATAGTTCTATAAATTTCACGGGATTACAATTTGATACAATAATGGGACAATTCAAACCATACAGGGTCTGGGCACGCTATTCGGGTGAAAACTGGGAAGTACGTGCAGGTTTACAAAAAATAAATTTTGGGACTGCAAAAATGTTTCGTCCGCTTATGTGGTTCGATGGCATGGATGTGCGAGATCCTTTGCAATTGACCGATGGTGTGTATGGTGTATTGGGAAAATATTTTTTTGAAAACAATGCCAATTTATGGGCTTGGGGTTTGCTGGGAAATAAAAATCCGAAAGGATATGAAATGTATGGCTCATCCCAATGGAAACCTGAGTTGGGTGGTCGATTTCAAATGCCCCTGGGCGCAGGAGAAATAGCTTTGAGTAGTAACTTTAGAAAAATTAATGTTCCAAATTTAGTTTCGAACATCCCAAATAATGATTATTTGTTGGATGAATCACGCATTGGTTTGGATGGAAAGTGGGATGTTGGAGTTGGTCTGTGGTTTGAAACGAGCGTAAATATTACCGACAAAAAAAATAATTTGATTCCAACTGTAAGTAAAGTTCAGGATATGTGGAATATTGGTGCAGATTATACTTTCCCAATTGGTAATGGAGTTGGGGTGACTGTTGAGTATTTCAGATATCATTCTGGCGAACAATTTTTAGTCAATGGAAATACTTTAAATTTAATCGGTAGTATGTTTACGTATCCACTTTCAATTCTTGATAATTTATCAGCCATGGTTTTTTATGTACCAGGGCCGGATTTATTGTTCAATTATGTGAGTTGGAGTAGAACTTATGATAACTGGAGTTGGTATGCGATAGGTTTTTGGAATCCAACTACCCCGTTGGCCATTTCGCAGAGACAGGGAACTAATATTTTTGCCGGAAAAGGAGTACAACTGATGGTGAATTATAATTTTTAAAAAATATCGCATCTAACTTTTCCAAAGTTTTAGACTTTGGAGAAGTTGAACTAAACAACAAAATATGAAAACAATCGTAGAAGTAAAAAACTTAGTAAAAAACTTTACCGTGGGAAACGGATTTTTTACCGCATTGAAAAGCGTAAATCTTGAATTTGAAAAAGGTGAGTTTGTCGGATTGGTCGGTCCAAGCGGTTCGGGGAAAACCACTTTGTTAAACATTATTGGCACTCTTGACATACCTTCCGAAGGCGAAGTGGTAGTGTTAAGCAAGTCTGTAGGAAAATTAAATCCAAAACAGGCCGCTCAGCTACGCAAAGAAGAACTTGGATTTATTTTTCAGAATTATAATTTGTTGCCTGTTTATACTGTTTTTGAGAATGTAGAGTTTCCTATGCTTTTACTCAATATGAGTGCCGATGAACGCAAGGAACGTGTAATGGAAACACTCAAATGGCTTGGGTTGACGGATAAAGTAAAATCGCGACCGGCACAATTGTCAGGCGGAGAATGTCAGCGAGTAGCTATTGCCCGTGCTATGGTGAAAAGACCTAGTCTGGTGTTGGCCGATGAACCAACTGCCAATCTGGATTCTGATAATTCGCATAATATTTTACAAACCATGGCAAAGTTGAATAAGGAATTGGAAACAACATTCATATTTGCTACCCACGATGAAAAAGTTATCGGATATCTGAAGAGAATTATTCGTTTGCAGGATGGGAAAGTTGTGGAGGATAATAAATTGACCCCCAACCCCTAAAGGGGAGATAGAGATAATACAACTGATTACTGAAAATTCGAATTATGAATAAAATTAAAAATATTACAGACGATGCTAACTTAGTTTCCCTTCAGGGGTTAGGCGCAAACTCCCCCTTAAGAGGGTTAGTGGGCACATTCCTTTTTAAAACTGCATTTAAAAGCTTAATTGGTAACGGGTTGAAAACTTGGTTGAATGTGTTTGTGCTTTCAATATCATTTGTGCTGATCATACTTTTACAAGGTATTTTGAAAGGTTGGAGTAATCAGGCTGTAGATGATACTGTTAAATGGGAAATTGCCGATGGACAATACTGGCAATCCAAATACGATCCTTATGATCCTTTTTCGTTGGATTCAAGTGCAGTAGAAATCCCATCTGCATTCCAAAAAGAAGTTAGTAATAATTTAATTGAACCAATTCTAATCAGTCAGGGAAGTATTTATCCGCAAGGTAGGATGCAGGGAGTGCTATTAAAAGGAATAAGACCAGATCAGAAGTTATTGAAAATTCCAACAGAGAAATTGTCCGTAAAAACCGATGAAATTCCTGCGATACTTGGAGTATTTATGGCCAGGCAAACCAAATTGAAAATGAACGATTTGGTAACCGTACGCTGGAAAGATAAGTTCGGAACTTTCGAAGCAGCTGATATTCGTGTGGTTGGTATTTTTAAATCGTCAATACCAACCATTGATAATGGGATTATTTGGATACCGCTGGATAGGTTGCAACTAATGACCATGCAGGAAAATTGTGCTAATTTGTTGATTAAATCTCCCGAAATTAAGTCGATAAGTGTACCTGGTTGGGATTTTAAAAATGTGGAAAAACTCACTGAATCGACCATGCTCTTAGTAAAAACTAAATCTATTGGCACCAGTTTTTTGTATGTTTTGTTCCTTTTGCTGGCAATGTTGGCTATTTTCGATACACAGACTTTATCCATTTTTCGCCGTCAGCGCGAAATTGGCACAATGGTAGCATTAGGAATGACCAGGAAACAAGTAGTATGGCATTTTACATTGGAAGGAACTCTTAATGCAATTTTGGCATTTGGCTTAGGGGCAATTTGGGGAACGCCTTTATTGATTTATATGTCGGTAAAAGGTATTTCGTTCAATATGGATGCCAGTGAAATAGGAGTGCCAATGGCCGACACGATGTACGCTACGGTTACTCCTGGACTTGTTATTGGAACCATGGTTTTTATATTAATTGTGACAGCTGTGGTCAGTTATTTGCCTGCACGGAAAATTGCCAAAATGAACCCAACTGATGCAATTAGAGGGAAAGTGAAATGACCCCAAACCCCAAATCTGGAAAAGCCTGAATCAAGAACCAAGAATCAAGAATCAAGAACCAAGAACCAAGAACCAAGAACCAAGAATCAAGAACCAAGAATCAAGAATCAAGAACCAAGAATCAAGAACCAAGAACCAAGAACCAAGAATCAAGAACCAAGAATCAAGAACCAAGAATCAAGAACCAAGAACCAAGAATCAAGAACCAAGAATCAAGAACCAAGAACCAAGAATCAAGAACCAAGAACCAAGAACCAAGAATCAAGAATCAAGAATCAAGAATCAAGAACCAAGAATCAAGAATCAAGAACCAAGAATCAAGAACCAAGAATCAAGAACCAAGAATAAAGAACCAAGAATCAAGAACCAAGAACCAAGAACCAAGAATCAAGAATCAAGAATCAAGAATCAAGAATCAAGAACCAAGAATCAAGAATCAAGAATCAAGAACCAAGAATCAAGAATCAAGAACCAAGAATCAAGAACCAAGAACCAAGACAAAGAAGAAGCTAATATTGCAACTAATGTGACTGAATAAAACACAATATATTGTGCTAAAAAACACATCAATTTGAGAGTTTAGGCACTAAAGGGGAATTTGGCTTGTACTTTCAATTTTAAACATTGACAATATGAAAGAAAATAAAAGAAATAAAGTAACCAATACTAGTTTCAATCCCCCTTTAGGGGTTTGGGGTTTCTTATTTAAAGGGCTATTACGCGACAGATCACGCAGTCTGTTACCGATAATTGTAGTGTCAATTGGAGTAATGATGACCGTTTTTCTGCAAGCGTATATGAGTGGTATCTTTGCCGACAGCATAGAAACCACTGCAAAGTTCTCGTCGGGTCATGTAAAAGTGATGACTCGCGCCTACAAGGAAAATCAGTCCCAACTACCAAATGATTATGCTATCATTGGCATTAATGATGCAATGAAAAAGCTGAATAAAGATTATCCTGAAATGACTTGGATAGACCGGATTCAGTTTGGCGGATTGCTCGATTCGCCTGATTCGACAGGAATGACCCGTTCGCAGGGTAATGTGATGGGTATGGGCATTCACATGTTGGGAAATCAGGATGAAATTACCAGACTGGATTTAAAATCGAAACTGTTATCCGGTCGTTTTCCTGCTAAAAGTGGAGAAATTTTAATTACCAACGAATTGTTTAATAAAATGAACCTAAAACTGGGCGATCCGGTTACTCTTATTTCAAGTTCTATGTATGGCGATATGGCTATGTATAATTTTTCAGTGTGTGGAACAATACATTTTGGAACTTCTGCACTCGATAAAGGGTTGATTGTAGCTGACATTGAAGATGTTCGTGTAGCATTAAACATGGAAGATGCTGCGGGTGAAATATTGGGTTTTTTTAATGATTCTCCTTATGTAGACTCCGAAGCGGTAGCTTTGTCGAATGAATTCAATGCAAAAAACTTCAATAAAACCGACCAGTTTTCGCTTGCTATGTTGCCAATGAGCGGTATTAGTGGCATGGATTTTATGATTGCATATTCCGAAAATGCTCAGCTTATAATCATTTCTATATTTGTCTTTGCCATGTCCATTGTACTTTGGAATGCAGGTTTAGTTGGTGGGTTGCGGCGCTACGGTGAATTCGGTTTGCGATTGGCAATTGGTGAAAATAAACATGAAATTTATCGGTCGCTAATAGCCGAATCAATATTGGTTGGTTTTATAGGATCTTTTATCGGAATAAGTATTGGATTGGTATTCGCTTGGTTGATGCAGCATTATGGTCTGGATGCCCGAAATATGATGCGAAATTCAAATATGATGATTCCAAGTATCATTCGGGCCCAAATCACCACCACCACTTATTTTATCGGCTTTATTCCAGGGGTGCTTTCTACGGTTATTGGCTCCATGCTTGCCGGTATTGGAATTTACAAACGGCAGACAGCTTCATTATTTAAAGAATTGGAAGGATGAACCGACAAAAAAACATTGCTTATTATCCAACGAAACATAAGAATACGAAAGATTTAAATTGAAGAAATAAATATAATCATATGAAGACAAAAACGAACAAAACTTACTTCAATTCTCTATTAGGATTTAAAAATTGCTTAGTTCCCCTTCAGGGTTTAGGTGTTTTCTTATTATTGTTAATGCCCGCATTAATATTTGCTCAAAATTATCCGACAGGGAAAAGTGTTCTTGATAAAGTGGACGGTAATATGTCTGCTAAAACGCGAATTATTACTTCTAAGATGGAAATTGAAGGAGCCCGAAACACACGCACCATAGAGTCCAAGTCATACAGCATTGGTGACAAAAAGGCATTTACCGAATACCTGGCTCCTGCGCGCGAGAAGGGAACGAAGATGCTCAAACTCGAAAAT
The DNA here is from genome assembly GCA_010365115.1 of Paludibacter sp. Classification (GTDB taxonomy): domain Bacteria; phylum Bacteroidota; class Bacteroidia; order Bacteroidales; family Paludibacteraceae; genus Paludibacter. The sequence goes on along the minus strand of JAAFGX010000004.1, from coordinate 15,258 downwards.
CAGTTGTGGATTTACTCTCCAACAACCGACCGAACTGTTCAAATATCCGGTCATATGTTGCGCCAATCGGTTATGGGAAGCGATATGTCGTACGAAGATATGATGAACGATACGCCCTTGCTGGAACGCTACAAAGCTGATGTTACGAGCGAAGAAACCATTGATGGCCGTAAATGTTGGGTAGTGACGCTCACGGCCATTAAACCCGTTGTGAATTATTACGCCCAAAAAATGTGGGTGGATCAGGAAAGATTTGTTCCGTTAAAAGTAGATATGTTTGCCAAAAGCGGAAAACTGCTTAAACGTATAACTTTTTCAGATGTACAACGGGTTGACAATCGTTGGTATCCAAAGAAGTTTGTCTACAAAGATATGCTTAAAGATGGCGAAGGAACAAAGATGACAATCGGTGAAATTCAACTAGACGCCACCATTCCGGCCAACTATTTTAATAAAGGCATTTTAAAATAATACCATAGTATAATACTTACAACCGATAGAGTGATTTTTTTGAGTTGCTCCGTCAATTTGTATTAGAGCTTTGCAGAATTTTTTGTGATGATCCAAATGATAAAATTTTGTGTTGAATTAAACTATACAATTATTTTAAAGTCAAAACAACTAAAATTAAATCATTTTTTTTACTATAAATGATTTTGATAAATCAAATGAACTTAACCGACGAAGAACTCCGATTTCAGCTTAACCAGCCAAACAAGCGTGCCGAAGCATTTTCGGTTTTTTTTCGTGCATATCAGGAACGCATTTATTGGCATATTCGAAAAATGGTTTTGTCGCACGACGATGCCAATGATATTATGCAAAATACTTTTATGAAAGCATGGAATGGATTGGATGGTTTCAGAGGTGATTCGCAATTATCAACCTGGTTGTATAAAATTTCCACAAATGAAACACTTACATTTTTGGCAAACAAAAAAATGCGAAATCATAATTCGATAGACGATGTAGACGAAGGATTAATTCAAAATCTTAAAGCGGATACTTATTTTGATGGAAATGATATTCAACTTAAATTGCAAAAAGCCATTTTGACATTGCCCGATAAGCAGCGATTGGTTTTTAATATGAAGTATTTTGATACCATTACCTACGAACAAATGGAAGCTGTGCTGGGTACTTCCGTTGGGGCACTGAAAGCATCGTATCATCATGCAGTAAAAAAAATAGAGAAGTTTTTTGCCGATGATGAAGACGAATGAACATGCTTAAAAATTAATCAGGGATTAAACCTAAATGAAAATAATCAGTCAAACTTACAGTATGAAAAATAATAAACACATAACGCTCGAAGAAATTGGAAAGGAATTGCCATTTAGTGTTCCCGAAAATTATTTCGAAAAATTTGCAAATCGTATGGAGGCGCAAATTATGAAAAAGCAAACGCCAATACGTAGGATTTTTTCTAATTGGGTGTTTATGGCTGCCGTGTTTGTGGGTGTTTTGATTATGGGACAGGTATTCTATTCTGTATATCAAAATAACACATTGAATAATAAAGATAATTATGAACAATATGTATTATCACAAGTAGATGAGTCATCATTAATAGATTATTATGTAGATGATACAAATGTTAAATAAACTACAAATCATTAAAAATATTTAAGAATATGAAAGCCATAAAATATACAATCATTATTGTATTTTCTTTGTTGAGTAACTTAATTAGTGCTCAAAATAAAGGAAATTCGTCGAAAGTAGATGAAATGCATGCTCAGAAGTGGCAATATATGGTTGAACAATCCGATTTATCGCAAAAAGAGGTGGAGCTTATTCAACCGGTTTTTATGGAATATGAAAAAGCTGTTTGGAAACAACATGCCAAAAATCGTGAATTTTTTAGATCGGCTCGGAACAAAGATAAGAACGTTAAGCCTAATTATTCTGAATTAAATGATTGTTATGCGGAAATAGAATTGATTCAGGCCCAGCAGTTTAAAGCATACCATTTGAAACTTCGAAAACTCTTGTCACCAGAGATATTATATAAATACTATAAAGCTGAAAGGGAGTTTAAACGGAAATTATTGCAGGATTATCCAGGTCGCACTGGTCATGGCGAACGTCACTAAGAATAAGCAACGAATACTTTTTTTTCCTTTTTGCTGAATAATTTTGTGCGACTGTAAAAATATACTATCTTTGCAGTCGCTAAACAAGGTTCCTTGGCCGAGTGGCTAGGCGCCGGTCTGCAAAACCGTTTACGGCGGTTCGAATCCGCCAGGAACCTCAAAAAAACCTTCTTAGATTTGTCTAATGACATCTAAGAAGGTTTTTTATTTTCAATCGTTTGCGCTATTTCTTTCTACACTATTTACATGCAGCTTTATTATTGCACATTATTTTCGTAAATTTGTAGCCAAATATTCTTTGCTAGGTTATGCTAATCCAATTCAATATACACTTTAAAACTCAATGGGGACAATCAATGTACCTGTTGATACACTCCAACGATAGTTCTGCTAATAAAACGTCTAAAGGTGTTAATATGCATTGTAATGAAAAATCGGAGTGGAAAGCAGAAGTAAATGTCGATACTACTGATTCGATTTATTATCAATATGCTTTGCTAAATACCGATAAATCATTTAATTATGAATATGGTGGAATAAGAAAAATTCAATTACCAATTCAAAAAGAAAAAAATACTGTTTTCGATAACTGGCGTTCTTCATACGGTGATAGTCCGTTTATTACCGCTGCTTTTTCCGATTGCTTTTTTAAAAGAGCCCAAACAATTACCAATGAAATTGATCCGAACCTGAATTTAATTCTTCACATCAATTGCCCTCAGATAGAGCCAAACCGTCATTTTGCAATTATAGGCAATCAGGATGCGCTTGGAAATTGGGATATAACTAAGAAAATTAAACTCGATGAATCACAATATCCGATTTGGAGCATTGCTCTCGATGCAAATAAAATTAAGTTACCACTTGAGTATAAATACCTGATTGTTGAGACAGAAACAGATGAAGTTTTGGCATGGGGTGGTGGACCGAATAGAAAGGTAAATAAAGTTGATAAAGGTTCATTTACAATTGTTGCTGATGAAAATTTTATTCGAACCATTCCTTCCTGGAAAGCTTCAGGTGTTGCCATTCCGGTTTTTTCGTTGCGCAGTGAGGACAGTTTTGGAATTGGAGAATTCTATGACTTAAAAAAAATGGTGGATTGGGCACAGAAAACAGGTCAACGCATTATTCAAACATTGCCGATAAACGATACTATTCTGTATCATACCAATTACGATTCGTATCCGTACAATGCAGTTTCGGTGTATGCTTTGCATCCAATTTACTTACACATGGAAAGTATCGGTAAGTTGAAAACAAAGAAACAAAAAGATTATTTTAAGGCTAAAAAACAAGAACTTAACGCCAAATCATTTTCCGATTATCAAAATGTGATGAACGTGAAATGGGAGTTTTTCAAAATAATTTATCCACAGGAAAGTCCAGCAGTTTTTAAATCTCAGGATTATAAATTGTTTTTCGAAAGCAACAAAGAATGGTTGGTGCCCTATGCGGCTTTCTCGTATTTGCGTGATGTAAACGGTACTCCCGAATTTGGTAAATGGAAAGAATATTCTCTGTATAATCAATCTAATATTGAAGAACTTTCGTCGCCCCATCTGGCTCATTATAATGAAATAGCAATTTATTATTTTCTCCAATACCACTCACACAAACAGCTGGTTGAAGTCCACGATTATGCTCGTTCAAAAGGTATTGCAATAAAAGGCGATATTCCAATTGGAGTAAGTCCCCGTAGCGTGGATGCATGGGTTGATCCATACCTTTTTAATCTGGAATTGCAAGCAGGAGCTCCACCTGATGATTTTTCAGCAACCGGACAGAATTGGGGATTCCCCACATACAACTGGGAATTGATGGAAAAAAACGGCTATCAATGGTGGCGTAAACGCTTTCAGAAGTTAGCTGAATATTTTGATGCATATAGAATTGACCATATACTAGGCTTTTTTAGAATTTGGGGAATTCCAGTGGATGCCGTTTGGGGATTAACCGGTAGCTTTCAGCCCGCTTTACCATTATCTAGAGAAGAACTTAAATCGAAAGGTCTACATTGGGACGATAACCGATTTTTGAAGCCCTATTTGAAAGAAAACGTACTATATTCCATTTTTGGAAAATATACAGATGATGTTATTCGCGAATATTTATTGCAGGATGGTTGGCAAAATTTTAAATTCAAACCCGAATACGATACACAGAAAAAGATTGAGAAACATTTTGCTGCTTTAGGATATAATTTTGGAAACAAAGAGGTATTGATTCGTGATGGATTGTATATGCTTCATTGCGAAGTACTTTTTGTAAGAGATTTACGTCAACCGGAAAAATTCCATCCGCGCATTTCAATGCACAGTTCAGCTACATTTCGCGATTTGCCTGATGAAACACGACGAATATTGGATCGCATTTATGTTGATTATTTTTATCACCGGCATACAGAGTTTTGGAAACAACAAGCCATGAAAAAGGTGCCGGCGTTGATTTCGGCGACCAATATGCTTGTTTGTGGAGAAGATTTGGGCATGGTTCCCGATTCGGTTCCCGATGTTATGAACTCATTAGAAATTCTTAGCCTTGAAATTCAACGCATGCCAAAAAAAGCGAATACTGAATTTGCAATGCCTTCGGATGCTCCTTATCGCTCGGTCTGTACCACTTCTACTCATGATATGAATCCTATTCGTGCATGGTGGGAAGAAGATCCAGCTTTAATTCAGCGGTTTTACAACAGAGCTTTGAAAATGCAAGGACCTGCTCCTGAAAAATGTGAAAACTGGATTGCTGAACGTATTATTGAGCAACATCTTGAGTCGAAAGCTATGTTGATAATTTTACCGTGGCAAGACTGGATGGCATTAGAATCAAAATTATGCCTGGAACATCCGTTTGCCGAACGAATAAACGTGCCCAGCAACCCCAGAAATTTTTGGTGTTACCGAATGCACATGACATTGGAACAACTTTTAAAAGAAGATGAGTTTAATAAAAAAGTGAAAGAAATGATTGAAAAATCGGGAAGATAGTTTGTAGTCGGTAGTTTATAGTCGGTAGTAAATAGTTTATAGTCAAATGTTTGTAGTGTTGATTCTCAAACTATCAAGCTTTTCAACTATCAAACTTTTCAAACCGTTCAAACCGTTCAAATTTCATACTTTTCAAACCTTTCAAACTTTTCAAACTTTTCAAATCTCAAATCTTTAATAATAAAACATTTTAATAAAAATGAGTGATCAACGATATAACTTACGCGGCGTATCAGCTTCAAAAGAAGACGTGCATAATGCAATAAAAAACATTGATAAAGGGCTTTATCCTAAAGCGTTTTGTAAAATAATTCCAGACTTTTTGGGAAATGACCCTGAGTATTGCAATATTATGCATGCCGATGGAGCAGGAACTAAATCATCTCTGGCTTATGTTTATTGGAAGGAAACAGGAGATATTTCTGTTTGGAAAGGCATAGCACAGGATGCGTTGATAATGAACATTGATGATTTATTATGTGTGGGTGCAACCGATAATATTCTACTTTCATCAACTATTGGTAGAAATAAAAATTGCATTCCAGGCGAAGTCATTTCAGCTATTATAAACGGTACAAATGAATTGATAGCTGAATTGTCTGATATGGGAGTGAAAATCTATCCAACAGGCGGCGAAACAGCTGATGTGGGCGATTTGGTGCGCACCATCATTGTTGATAGTACTGTTACTTGCCGAATGAAGCGTTCGGATGTAATTGATAATGCCAATATAAAACCCGGCGATGTAATTGTAGGTCTTTCGTCGAGCGGACAAGCCAACTACGAAAAAGAATACAACGGTGGAATGGGTAGCAATGGCCTGACTTCTGCCCGCCACGATGTTTTTGCGAACTATCTAGCCGTAAAATATCCAGAAAGTTACAATGCTGATATTCCTCAAGATTTGGCGTATTCGGGTTCGTGCAAACTAACTGATGCGGTGGAAGGTTTAAACATCGATGCAGGAAAATTGGTTTTGTCACCAACGCGAACGTATGCTCCTGTTGTGAAAAAGTTGTTGGCCGAACTTCGTCCAAATATTCACGGAATGGTACATTGTTCTGGTGGAGCACAGACTAAAATTTTACATTTTATTGAAAATTTGAAAGTCGTAAAAAACAACTTGTTTCCTGTGCCACCATTATTCCAATTAATTCAAAAGGAATCGGGTACCGATTGGAAAGAAATGTATAAAGTGTTCAATATGGGACACCGATTGGAAGTATATTTGCCAGCAGAATACGCACAACATGTGATTGAAATTTCCAACTCATTCAACATTGACGCACAAATTATCGGATATTGCGAAGCATCTGATAAAACGGAATTGTTGATTGAAAGCGAATTTGGAAAATTTGAATATTAAAATAGAAGCTCAATTTGAAAAAGCTTGTTCAGGTATGAACAAGCTTTTTTGCAATATAGAAAAATAAATTTGACTCAGTTTCAGTTAACAATCAAATTTCACTATCTTTGTAATTCATTTAAGTTTTCTGATCCTTTAAATTAATCAGCAAACAAACTTTTTGTAAAAAAAAGAAAGCAATGGAAACATTATCTGTAATTGTACCTTGTTATAACGAAGAAGCTGTTATTGGCGAATCTTACGGTAGATTAAAAAAAGTGCTGGATGGTATAACAACCCTTCAAACTGAGATAATATTTATTAACGACGGGAGCAAAGATAAAACGGCAGAAATGCTGAGTGCTATTGCTGCGAATGATAATCGGGTAAAAGTGCTTCATTTTTCCCGTAATTTTGGTCATCAACCTGCTGTAACTGCAGGAATTCATTATTGCAAAAGCGACTTGGCGATTATTATCGATGCCGATCTTCAGGATCCGCCGGAATTGATTCCAGATTTAATTGAAACTCAAAAGAGCGAAAAAGCCAATGTAGTGTATTGTGTTCGGGAAAAACGCAAGGGGGAGAGTTTCTTTAAGAAAATATCTGCCCGAATATTCTATCGTTCAATGAATTATTTGTCAGAGGTTAATTTTCCACTTGACACTGGCGATTTTCGTCTGATTGACAAGCAGGTAATGAAAGAATTTAAAAAATTCAGGGAAAAAGGAAAATATATCAGAGGAATCATTAGTTGGATCGGTTTCAAACAAGTACCTTTTGTATACAAGCGAGAAGCCCGTTTTGCTGGCGAAACAAAATATCCACTGCGCAAAATGCTCCATTTTGCAGCGACAGCTATGCTTTACTTCTCCAAAAAACCTTTGAAATTAGCTACAGGATTGGGTTTTATTACTGTAATGATAGGTATTATTTATGCAATTTGGATTGTTATAGGGAAAATTGTAGGATTTACACATGCATTATCAGGTTGGAGTTCCATTATCATTCTGATCATCTTTTTTGGTGGCGTTCAGCTGCTGACAATTGGTGTATTAGGACAATATATCGGAATTTTATTCGATGAAATAAAAGACAGACCTGAGTATATTGTGGAAAAAGAAGAGAATATTTAAAAAATAATAGCATTAAAAAATATAAAAATAAAATGTTTAAAAAGGAGTTTTCATTAAGATTAATTGTATTCATCTCTATTGCAATTGCATTGTTTGCTTTCTTGGGTTTACATGGTACAATATCTTCAGGTTTTCATTTTGTTGACAACCATGAGGTAGTTCAGATTAATAAAGATTATTCTGATGCGAATGGGAATTTGTTCAAAGTTGCAAGTACATGGGTGAAAAATGATTTAGGAGGTCGATTTAGACCAATGTATATGATTGACAATGTGTTTGTTGATGTGTTTTTTAAAGGAAATTTCTTTTTGATATCTATCTATCATACGATTTTGATGGTTTTCATTGCATTTTTTCTTTTCTTAGTAATGCGTAAAAACGGATTCAATGTAATCGAATCGCTCGCTTTTCCACTAATTGCTTTTGTAGGACAACAATCAGCAATTCTATGGCGCCTTGGTCCAAACGAATCCATTGGAATGTGGTATTTGTCACTAACCCTATTGTCAATGGTATATGCTGTCAAGGCAATAAAATATAATCGCATTTTTCAGATTTTGTTTTGCCTTTTTGGATCATTAATGATACTCTGTAAAGAAAGTTTTTTAATTCTTACTCCCTCAATTATTCTAGCATATATTTTTCTTGAAAAAAATAAATTTGAGACCATAACTTGGCTTACGTTTATAAAAAAACATTTAATTGAGATTTGTATTTTGATTGCTGTATTTTTAGGATCATTGATTTTCATTATTATAAATGTAAATACTGAAAACCTTGGTTATGCAGGAATCAAAGGAGTAGAATATAAATCATATTTGATTGCCTTTCAAACCCTTTTTATTAGTGGCGGAATGGGAATAATAAGTTTAATACTATTTGCACTGTCGTTAATTGTGAATAACATTTTTAGAACAAATAAAAATAAATGTTTAACACATCATATTTGGGTGTTACTCATCTCGATAACAATCGTATTGCCCCAAGTTATTTTATATGGGAAATCGGGGATATTTGAACGCTATTTTCTACCGGGCGTACTAGCTTGGGCTTTATTAATTGCTTTTTCATTAAAGAATATAAGACAATTGATTGATAAGATTCAGAATAGAAAGTACATTTATACCTTTCTTTTTTTTGAATTTGCATTATTGTTCTGTTTGCTATTTCCAAGATTAATTGATGTGTCAAAAGAAGCAAGTTTGTTTACTGCAGAAGGGAAAGAGGTAAACACGGTCTTATCTTTTATATCTCAGAATGTGGATTCAACCGAAACAGTTCTTTTTATTGCTGATCCTGTTACCGATTTTGAAAGAACTATATCTTTTAGGCGGTTTTTAATTGGAAATTCCAATATCACTAAATTATACACATTGCCTGTAATTCAAGATAATACTGATGACTTAGGGAAAAGTTTGATTAATGACTTTTCATGGGTTATGGGTGGAGATGAAATGAATTTCAACAAATTGACAGATAAAAGTTTAGTTCAATCTATTGTAGTTTTCCCACTATTGTCTGATAAAGGTGACCAAATAGTTTCAGACTTAGGTTTCATGGCCAATGAATTTAATTCTTATAGAATTGGGAGCTATTATCTATACTTTAGGAATAAAAATTTAGTGGATTCATTCACAAAAGACTTTAAAGTAAAAGAATTACAACCTTTTAAAAATGTATACAATGAAACAGCCTTTTATCCTGAATTAATAATCAAAAAGGGATCTAATGTTCGAATAACCATAAAACCCACTATAGAGATAAAGCCAACAATGACAGCATTTATAATCCTTTTGGATGCGGTTCATCCAGAAAATATAGCAATACATGAGCAAATTTCTGGTGCAGGTGAAATCGTAGTTTCAAAACTAATTGTCGCAAGTATGGTAAAACCATGTGTTATTTACAGAAATTGGGGAAAAGAACAATCGATTCCTTCGGCAAACATCTCAATAAGTTCAGAACCAAAAACAGGGATGATAATACCAATTAGTTATTTATAGCTGGAGATATTTCAAAAGGGTTGCTGAAATAATTTCAGTACCCCTTTTAATTGTAGGTGATTTTATTTAAAGCAACGATCCGATATTTGTCGTAAATAATTTTACGGCAATGGCCAATAAAATAATTCCAAAGAACTTACGAAGAATATAAATACCACCTTCACCGATAAACTTTTCAATTCTGGATGTAGATCTTAGAACAAAAAAGACAAAGAGTATATTCAGTACCAGTGCAATAATTATATTTTCGGTTGCATATTCTGCACGTAGCGAAAGTAATGTGGTAAACGATCCCGGACCAGCAATAAGCGGAAAAGCGATGGGGATGATTGACGAACCTCCCTCTGGACCATGATTCCTAAAAATTTCAACATCCAAAATCATTTCCAACGAGAAAATAAATATTATCAAAGCCCCTGCTACTGCAAACGACTGGATGTCTACATTGAAAAGTTTAAGAACTGCTTCGCCCGAAAACAAGAAACCAATTAATATTAAAATGGCTACTGCACTTGCTTTGAAAGCATGAACAATCTGACCTTTGCGTTTTATATTGAGGATAATAGGAATTGATCCCAAAATATCAATAATTGCAAAAAGAACCATGAAGGCACTTGTAATTTGTATTAAGCTGAAATTCATTATTGGTTTTGTTTATCGTGAATTAAAAATCCAATTGGGTTTCGTTTCTTTTCCATTGACTTCTTATCGGAAAGTTCAGTAAGAGCAAGGTATACCCCATCAATCTCATTACGGATGTCTTCGCTTAAGTCATTTATCGATTCCAGTGTGTCTTCGCCGATATTAGCTATAACTTTTAATGTATTCTCACCTTGAATCTCTAATTCTCTAATTCGTTGGCGTAATTCCTCTATTTCTTTTGACTGAACATTGCTTGATAAAATATATTGACGTACAGCTACGAAAGCCCGCATAATTGAAATGTTTACTTTTACGGCTATTTCATTCCTTAAAACAGATGATAACATAGCTACTCCTTGTTCTGTAAAAGCAAATGGCATATATGCACTGAAATTGTATTGGGGTGTGCCAATTTGGCATACCCCGATGGTTATCAAATTGTTAGCTTCTGTTTGTGTGAGTTGAAACATGAAATCATCTGGAAATCGATCCATGTTTCGTCTTACCGCACGTTTCAACTGACTCGTTTCAGTGCAATACAATTGAGCCAAATCAACATCTAGCATTACCTTGCAGCCGCAAATTTCAAAAATTTTACTTTGAATAACTTGTAAATCCATTAGTCAAATTGTTTGAAAGTTTTTTCATTTACGTCTCTCCTTTCTTTATCAAAAAACCAACCCCATTTGTTGAAGTACTTAATCATATTCCAGGTGTGAATCAACAACATTTTAAAGTTCAGATATGAACTTTGAGCATGATGATGAATTATACTCACTTCCGGGTAAAAAACAGTTCTGCAGTTGCGATGAATTCTTCTCGTCAAATCAATATCTTCGGGATACATAAAAAAACGCTCATCAAACATTCCCACTTCTTTTAATGCCTCAGTACGCAAAAACATAAAGCAACCCGACAAATAAGGTACATCCATAATTTTATCATAACCAGAGTCTCTCATCTCGAACCGCTCGGTACGGTTTTTTGTCCAACTTTTTGGCAAAAACCGTCTGAAAATTAAATCGAAAGGTGTAGGAATTAGTTTGCAAAGATACTGAATTTCGCCGTTAGGGTAATACACTTTAGGCATTAAATGTCCAATTGTTGAATTATTATTCATAAATTGTTCAATTTCCATTAAAATTTCCGGCTTAAAACTTATGTCCGGATTAACAACTAAATGGTAGGGAGTATTTTGTTCTATGGATTTACGGATGGCAATGTTATGGGCTGCTCCGTAACCGATATTTTTACCGGTGAAAATGTAGGTTACGTCAAGTTTATCGAATTCAGATGAGGGTGTAGGGGAGTTGTCAATTAAAAACAAAATTGAAACAAGTCCTGATTTTCTTAAAATTTCGACTAGTGACGAAATTTCCGAGAAGGAATGATTGTATAGGACAATAGAAGCGTTCAACATCTTAATTTGTGATGATTAAAACGATTGAATTGTCCTAATTTTCTAAAATTTTTAAAAAGCACGGTTAAAATTCCACCAACTTTATTTAATCTGATGGCTTTATAATCTTCTTTTGTTTTGTGAACTATATTTTTTAACGAGTTGTTACTTACTCCACCAACATCCATTTTTACAATAATAGTGGGCAAAAAAGCTTTTGAAACTGTTGGTTGTTTGAATATCCTGAGAATAAATTCGTAATCGGAAGAAATTTTGAAATTTTCGTTGTAAAGTCCCCATTTTTCATACACTTCACGTTTGCAATATAAGGTAGGATGTGGAGGCATCCAACCATATTTTAAACATCCAGGACTATATACATTGCTTCGCCAGTATCTTATGGTTTTTTTGTTTTCTTCATTTTTCGACTGGTAAACTAAATTTCCATAAACCAAATCCGTATTTTTTATTTTAAAACAATTTACTATTCTGGAAATCACATGACTGTTTGTATACACATCATCCGAATTAAGAAAACCTATAATATCGCCGGAGGAAAGATTAATACCTTTATTTAGAGCATCGTAAATTCCTTTGTCTCTTTCGGAAACAAAACTGGAGATTTTGCAGTTGTTAATCTTGATAATTCCAACGGTATTATCTGTAGAACCACCGTCAATTATTATATGTTCAATATTAGCATAATCTTGTGCAGCAACCGAATCAATCGTTCGTTGTATGCTTTTCTCGCTGTTATAAGTAGCAGTGATTATAGAAACTTTCATGATGTATTCGGGTTATATTAATTCAATCAACTAATAACGAAAACTGGCTGTAATTATTATTTTTTACAGATTAATAAGTAAAGTTTATTTTATAAAAAGTTTTATAAGCCCAATGAAAAGAGTTGTTCTAAATTTGATTTGTGATAGAATATTCGCGTTAGAAGGTTCCGCAGCTGTAGAAGCATTATAACCATGACGTCGATAATAAATTAATTTGTCATCAATAAAACTAACTTTATGTCTGAATGCAGCAACATTGCCAATCCAAATATCATGCATTGGAATATCTGTCGGAAAGGGCAATGCATCATTCAATACAGATCGATTAAATGCCATGCAACACCCTAAATATGAATTTCGAATTAAGGCTTTCCACTTATTTCTTTTAGAATTATTTCGTTTAAAAAAAGATTCACCTATAATATTTAGGTCTTTGTCTGTTATATAGCAATCACTAATTATTAAATCGGAATTTGTCAAAGCAGTTAATGAAACTGATACTTTATTTGGTAACCAAATATCATCCTGATCTGATAAAAAAATAAAATCTCCCTTTGCATTCATCAATGCATTTTCCACATTAGAAATAACTCCATTAGTTGGGTTCGTGATTAAGTTAATTCTTATATCCTTGATTGCTTTAATAATATTGCATGTATTATCAGTAGAACCATCATCGGAAAGAATTAGTTCATCTATATCGGATAATTGTATAAGAATACTTTCTATTTGTTGAAGAATATATTTTTCTCCATTATATGTTGGTAAACAGACCGATATCATTATTTTATTTAAAAATATTTATAAACGTTATTTTGGAGTATTTTTTATTTGAATATACAAGAAATTGCTTTATTGATCTGAAAACTAATCTTGTTTTATAAAAAAGCATATGTGGAAAATTGAACTCTGAAATATATTTATTTTCTGATAATAGTAATTGTTTATAACGTTCAATTGACATTGAATTTTCAAAATTGTTTAATGATAAACTATGTTTAACGCAAGTATCCATTAAATAAATCTGTTTTTTTAATTTGTAGATTTTGAGATACATCCAGTAGTCAAGCATATCTAATCGATAATTTGATGAAAAGCCTCCTATTGTTTTCAAAAAATCGACATTAATAAGCGATAATGAGTTAAATGCTGTAATATGTCCTCCTAATATGCCTGGATTTACAATTGGGGATCTGACTAAATTAAAAAAGCTTATTCTGTGAGGAGAAATAATTTTATTGTTTTCTTTTAAAAAAGGAATTACTGCAACTGTTTCTATAGGTAAAATACCGTTGTTTAAAACATTAGAAAGATTATTAAAATAATCTATGGTGATTTCTGTATCTTGATCCAATAATAATAACCAACTTCTATTGTTTTCAATTGCAAATCTATATGCAAAATTATATGCTCCTGATAGCATTTCGTTTTTTGGTGAATTAATTACAATTTTAGCAACATCTGAAACGATATGAAAATCCGGAGAGTTGTTAAATAATATTAAATCCCAATTTAAGTGTGTATTTTTGATTGAGTCACTTAAAGTCTTGTAGCTAATGCAATTGTCCAAGTTCGTGTTGTATAAAACAATAACAATAGCTAGTGAATTTAGTTTTGTTTTTTCCATTTTTCAAATATTCTTTCGAGTTATTGAAATATTGTAACATAATCATGAAATATATTATTTACAACAATTTGATTTGTGAAATAAAGAATAGAAATTATAATAATAGCAAATTCTGCAATGACTTTTGGTTTTATAATTGATATTAACATAGGCAATAATAGTATTTGAACACTAGTTAGTAATTCAGACAATCTGAAAGCAATTACAGAGGAAAAAGAAAAAAGATAGAAACTTGCAATCCCAAAACAATAAATTTTTGTAAGCAAAACTGCATATTTATTCTCAATTTTTTCGCTTATAAATATAAAAATAGTTGAAAAAAATAGTTGTATTAATATGCTGAAATTGAATAAGTTTATATCTGCTTTTAGCCAATGTTGCATCTCTATATATGCTTTTAATTTATTTGTATAAAGTCCAAAATCAAACATCAATAACAATTCTATTGGATTAAAATTGATTAACTTTAGCAAAATTGGGATTGATAATAATGAAATGTAAAATACTTTATTGATTTTTTTGAAGTTTAAAAAATAAAAAGGTGCAAAAATAATAGCAGAATAATGGAAAAATACTGCAAGTACAATGAATATTGAAAATTTAACTATGTTTCTCTCCAATATGAATGGAATACTTAGTAAAATGAATCCAATCGCAACTCCAATTCTAATTTGGTTCATGTCCTGAAGTAAGAAAATTGTAGTGAAATAAATCAACAGAGACATTAAAATCTGATCTGAAATTTTCACAATTGCTTTAATTTTCAATGTTACTCCTAATAAAGCATAAAAAAATATAGCTATTGGAAATCCATTATTGAAAAATGATTTTAAGATAGAGAATATCAATATAAAACTAGGTTCAATACTTACAGTGGAAAAAAAAGACTTTGAATCATGAAAGAATCCAAAAAAAGATGGTACTAATTTGTAGTATAGTTGATATATATGATAGTCTCTGTCAATTCTTTCTCCTCTTAAACCAGCAAAAAGTATTAAAATTACACCTGATATTACAATAATTAAAAGCTTAGAATTCTTTGTAAGCTTATTTTCAAATATTGCAAAAAATAAAAAAAGAAATAAAAATATATAATAAATCAACATGTTGAAAAAATTACTTAATGAAATTGTTTAATTTAAATGGCTCTATAACGAATAAGGTGGGTAATCAATTTTTCCTTATTCACTGATTTGATTTATTTTGTTCAAATTAGACTCCAGAGGAGTCATCTG